>CAIQJL010000148.1 GCA_903872185.1 uncultured Bacteroidota bacterium
AATTTCTATTACAAATATTACTGAAATTGGGAATACTATTTCATTTTGTTATGATTGTGCAAACCAGATAAATACTGAAGAAACTAAAATTGAAGTAAATTGTTATCCAAATCCTGCAACAGATCAATTATTTATAGATATTCCTGATTATATTAAAAATGCAAAAATCAAAATTATAAATGCTTTAGGCGAATGTGTTTATGATGAAAATAATAATAATGGAACTGGTAAAATAAATGTAACTTCTTTTAGTAAAGGCATATATTTGGTTTTAGTCTCATCAGATAATATGTTATTTAAGAGTGAAATAGTCGTTAAATAAGAAATTAAATTATTGTTTAATTAACTTACTTATAATAATACTTTCATTATTGTAATATTTAACAATATATACACCATTTGTTAAGCTACTGATATCAATAACAGTATTTTCGGATGAAATTTTTTGATTAATTAATGGTTTTCCATTTATGTCAAATATTGTTATATTATTAATTCCTGATAGATTACTATTACTTGTAGATTTTATGTAAATATTGTTTTTAGCAGGATTTGGAAAAAAGACAAATTGATTTTCTTTAAAATTTTCTTTTATTTCAGTTTCAGTGTTTGAAATCTTTGCAACAAAAACATCAGACCAGTTACCATCAGGGTATCCAAAATAGAAAGTAGAATTTACTAATGTGTAATTTCCTAATATAATAGAATCACACAAGTATACACCTGTAATAAAAAGACTATTCGATTTATCCATCGTAATTTTATATCCATATCCACAGCTTTGATAAGCAGCTCCTTGGCTATAGCAATATCCATCTGAGTAAGTCCAAATAGTATCGCCAAATGAATTATATTTTATAATACTTAAATTATAGTTTCCTGTAATATAAAAGTTCCCATTATTATCTCCATAAATATCATCGCTGCAATATACCTTTTTAGCCCATATTACATTTCCAAGAGTATCCATTTTTGCAACAAATTTCCCATTCCCTGTAGTATCAATCAATTGATTTCCCCATAAATTGATAGTATCGCTTGTAAATGTTCCTAACAAATAAAATTTATTTGCATGCACCTGAGTAATACCTAAGCCCATTTCATATCCAAACCCTCCAGTACTTTTTGCCCATTTTAAGTTTCCTGAAGAATCATATTTTACAACAAAAATATCGGAACCACCATTTGGATTATTATTAATTAAAGTTGTTCCGTCAAAATCTATTGAAGATCCACTAAAATAACCAGTAATATATAAATTGCCTATCGTGTCATTTACAAGACTGTTTGACATATCATCTAGATAACTACTTACAATTTTTGCCCAACTTGGATTTCCAGATGAATCATATTTAGCAATGAAAATGTCATTAGCTCGTTCCCTCGAAGCTAATATCGTATTGCCAATTGTAAGCTTTGTTGTGTCCATAATTCCCATTAAAGTACCTGTTGTATATAGGTTGCCAAATTTATCATAGGTTATTTTTCCGATTACGGCATAACCATGTCCATCAATATAACTTGATTTTCCTATACTTTTTGTCCAAATAAGATTTCCATATAAATCATATTTAAACAAACAAATACCTTTACCAATTAGTGTGTCATTTCCAAAAATAACACTATTGCCATTATATATACCTGTTATATAAAGAAAGTTATTTAATATGGTAAATGGACCAAAGTCAATTTCTGTATTATTTGTATTTTTAGCCCATAATAAATTACCAGATGATGAATATTTAACAATGAAATAACCGTATTGATTTATCTGTAAAGTATCGAAATTCATTGGACTACCACCTTGTACCAAAACATACACATTACCTGAACTATCACATTCAATTCCATTGCTATCATCAATATAAATACTTCCTGCACTTTTAGCCCATTCGAGGTTAGGTGTTTGGGCTAATATGTGAAAATTTGTGAATATTAGTGATATTAAACTAAAAAGTATATGTTTCATGCTTTTTTTTCGCAAAAAGATCTTAGTAAATATAGTAAAAGATTAGCATGATTTTAATGTTTAAAAGTCTTCAAATCTTATTTTTTGATATTTAAAATAAAATAATATTTTTGTATCGGTTAAAGGAAAATTTTTTCAGTTGAAAAAATTGCAAGGGAATCACGTTAAAATCGTGAGCAGTTCCCGCTGCTGTAAGCTCCTTAATACTTTTCGAAAATCTACGCCACTGTTCTAATGAGAATGGGAAGGCTAATCGGAAAGGGAGCAAGCCAGAAGACCTGCCTAAAACCAAAATTTTTCAAAGCTTTCGGGATAAAGGCTTGGGAAGAGAAATGCAAGATTTTCTTTCCAAATCAATGTTTGCCGAAGTTTTGAAGTTAATAGTGTTTTAACTTTAAAACTTTATTTATGTTTAAAAAAATTGTTTTCGGTGTTTGCATTCTTTGCAGTATTTTTCAAGAGTCAAAATCTCAGGTTGTTAATTTCGAGGATTTAACTTTACAACCTGATACATTTTGGAATGGCTCCGACTTAAATGGATGGTTTAATTCAGGACCTTACTCACATTTTCCTAATAATTTTGTTGATTATGGCGGAGGCTACACTGCATGGGATGGTTTTGCATATTCCAATAGGGTAAACGATAGTTTGCAAGATTTTTCAAATATGTATAGTGCTTTTGCTGGTCATCAAATCGGAAATTCAAATATTTTTGGAATTTCTTATAACTCCATGAATTATGCAACTTATGAAACTATGCCAACGGAATTAAGTTTCTCGGTGCCAACAATCACTCAATCATTTTGGCTAACAAATTCTACATACTCTGCACTAACAATTAAAAATGGTGATTCTTTCAGTAAAAAATTTGGAGGAGTTTCTGGTGACGATCCCGATTGGTTTCGCCTTGATATTATTGGTTATAACGGAACTATGGTAACTGATACCATTCATTTTTATCTTGCAGATTATCGTTTTGCTAATAGTTCACAGGATTATATTATAAAAGAATGGACTGAAGTTAATTTAGCACTACTTGGACAGGTTACAAAAATTGATTTTGTTCTTGCTTCTTCAGATAACGGTGATTATGGAATGAATACTCCTGCATTTTTTTGTTTCGATAATTTAAATTGTACTTTCTTAACAAATAATAAAGAAGATGCAGAAACTGCATTAAATATATATCCAAATCCTGTAATAGATAAAGTTTTTACAACTAAAGAATTTAATTCTGTAATGGTTTTTAATATTTCGGGAAAATTGGTTTATGGGAAAAACGAGAAGTCAAAATCTTTTGATATTTCATCTCTAAACTCAGGTTTATATTTAATTAAAATGACTGTTGAAGGAAAAGAAATAACTCATAAAATAATGAAAAAATAATGAGAGTTATTTTATTCATATTATTTATTTTTATTGTAAAATCTGCATTTTCACAGTATCCTCCTGCTGCTGGATTAATTGGCAGTACGGCTATTTACAAAGATAGTAGTGTTTTTGTTAATTGGGCAAAATCTTGCATTGTTAAACGTGGGTTAGTTGATATTTCATTTTCCAGAGATAGCTTAACAACAGGTGGCATAGAATTAGATGTTATTGGTATAGCTGATAATTTTACTGTTAGTCTTGGTGATAGTGGTGAAGCTGTTGTTTCTTTTTATCCTGCCATAACAAATGGTAATGGCTCTGATTTTGCTGTATTCGAAAATTCTTTTGATGGGAAATTCTTAGAATTAGCATTTGTAGAAGTTAGTAGCGATAGCATTCATTGGTATCGTTTTGACGCAGTTTCATTGACCCCAACTGATATTCAAATTACTACTTTTGGATTATTAGATCCTACAAAAATAAATAATCTGGCTGGTAAATATTCTGCTTTATATGGAACACCTTTTGATTTGCAGGAGTTATACGGAAAACCATACCTTAACATTGATTCTATATCTTTTGTTAAAATTATAGATGTAGTAGGCAGTATTAATAATTCCTATATTTCATTTGATTCACAGGGAAATAAAATTAACGATCCTTTTCCTACACCTTTCTATACAAGTGGTTTTGATTTAGATGCTATTGGTGTAATTCACCAACGAACACAAAGCGTAAATGAACTGACTTTAGAAAATATAATAGTTTCTCCAAACCCTTTTGTTGACTATATTAGCTCTGATATTAAAGGTTGTGGAAGCTATCAGTTAGTTGATATTACTGGAAAAATAATATTCACAGATGAATTTTGTGATAAGATATTAATTAATACAAATTTTATTGAAAAAGGAATATACTTATTAAAAGTAAATGCAAATAGTAAATCTGGGTTTGCAAAAATTGCAAAATTCTAATGAGTTATAAATATTACATATTAAAACAATTTATTTTTTTAGCTATAAGTTTGATTCCATTTTTTGCTAATTGTCAGATTGATACAGTTCATTTAAAAGAGATTGAAGTAAAAGAAAAATTTCCCTTGTATTCTGTTATTAAAAGAAATGAAATCGATTCTTTAAGAATGATGCGAAGTATTAGTGCTAATCTTGGAGAAGTACTTTCTTTTGAACCAGGCTTAACCATTAAGCATTCTGGTGATGGTAGTCTTTCTACGGTCTCTTTTCGCGGGGCTGATGCTTCTCATACAAAAATTGAATGGAACGGTATGCCTGTTAACTCAAACATGAATGGTCAGGTTGATCTTTCTTTAATACCTGCTTGTCCAACTGATAAAGTAAATATTTTTTATGGAGCAAATAGTTTAACAACGAGCTCAGGTGCTTTAGGTGGAACAATAAGTTTAAATTCAGCCAACTTTGAAACTATTAAACAAAGTGCAGAAATAAAACAGGAATTTGGAAGCTTTGGCTTAAATAATTCTTATTTAGGAGTTGCATTAGGTAAGAAATCGTTAAAATCTTTAACAAGTTTTTCTTATCATAAATCAGAGAATAATTTTAAATTTCAGAATAATGCAGTTCTTCCAAATCAGGAAATGATGCAAAGTAATGCTGAATTCGACAGGTTAAGTATAAAAGAAGAACTAATTTATAAAAAAGATGCAAATGAGTTTTCATTACATTTTTGGCAAAACTCAGCATATAGAAAAATCCCTTTATTAATGACAAATGTTTTTTCGTCCAGGCATGACGAAACCCAGATTGATGAGTCAACAAGGGTAATTGCATGTTGGAGTTATAATCACAATTGTTTTCGTTATTATATTAAACAGGGATTTAGTTATAGCTATTTAAAATATAATTTAAATCAATATTCTGGAAGCAATTTGGTTACTTTTATAAATTCACAGAGTAGAGAAAATCAGTATTATACAATAATTGGTTCACGATATTGTATAACTAATGATATAAAAGTAAATGCAACTATAAATTATTCAAATCAAAGTGCAGATATATTAGAAGAAAATTATAATCAGGGATTTAATATAATTCAGAATGTTATTGACGGAATGATTAATATTGAAATAACACCTTATAAATGGTTAAATCTGTCTGTTTTATCAAGGGTAAAAAAACATGGTGAATACAAACCTGTTATTATTCCTGCTTTATTTATTTCTACTCAGCTTTCTAAAGTATTTCAAATTAAAACCTCATTTTCAAACAATGTTAATTTTCCAACCCTTAACGATATGTATTTTGTTCCTGGTGGAAACCCTAAACTCAAGCCAGAAAATGGTATTCAGAGCGACATGACTATAGAGTACTATAGTAAATTTGGTAAAAAGATAACTACTAATGAATTTAAATCAGAAATAGGATTGTTTTATACTAACATTAACAGCTGGATATTGTGGCAACCATCTCAATTTGGGTACTGGACTCCGCAAAATATCAGAAATATGATTTCAAAAGGGATTCAGTTTAATTCTAGCTTAATTTATAACCTTAACAAAATTAAAATAATTTTGCATGGGGCATATACATTTAATATTGCAAAAGCAATTGATGATGATTTTATAACTGACCAACTCCCATATTTGCCAAAGCATACAGCAAATGCTTCAACGAAAATTAATTTTAAAAATATATGTTTTAATGCTGAAGAAATATATACAGATACAAGAACTACCTCGTTTTACAATCATGATCTACAGCCTTTGTTTCTTACAAATATTTCTGCTTCTTATTTAATTAAATTTAAAAAGTTATCAGTAAATACAGAAATACGATTGAATAATTTATTTAATGAAAAATATCAGCTTGTGCAATGGAGACCAATGCCAGGTCGGAATTTATCTATTTCTTTAAGTATTAAAATATAGTAAAATGAAAATTAAAGATTTAAATATTGTTTTTTGTTTATTGATTTTTGTTATTTACGTTAGTTCCTGTCGTAACAAAGAAGAAAAACCAGTGCCCATAAGTATTAATAAAAAAGGTTTTTTTGTTGTAAATGAAGGAAACTATACATGGGGAAATTCTTCTCTTTCATTTTATGATGAAATAAATGATAAATTTTATCAGGATATTTTTTACGATGCTAATTCTGTACCTCTTGGTGATGTTGCTTTTTCGATGACAGTATATAATAACAAATGTTATATTGTAGTGAATAATTCTGGATTAATATATATTGTTAGTGCAAATGATTTAAAATATATAGGGAAAATAACAGGACTTAATTCGCCCAGACAAATAGTAATAGTGAATGATACATTAGCATATGTATCAGATTTATATGATACCAGAATTGCAAAAATAAATTTGTCAGATAATACAATTTCCAGTTATATTAATATTGGACATTCAACAGAAAAAATGTTATTTAGCGCAGGTAAAATACTTGTAACATGCTGGTCATATGGAAATATGGTATACTCTATTGATGCATTGACTGGTGTTAAAACAGATTCTGCAGTAGTCGGAAAGCAACCAAACAGTATTGTTAATGATATAAACGGAAATATTTGGGTGCTTTGTGACGGTGGTTTTACCGGAAGTACATATGGTGAAGAAAATGCTACACTTTGGTGTCTTAATAGTTCAAATCTAGTTGAAGTAAAACATTTCACATTTCCGCAGATTCAATCTTCGCCAACTCATTTAAATATTAATGGAGCAGGGGATAGCCTTTATTTTATTAATAATGATGTATATCAAATGTCGGTTAATAATAACAATTTACCTGTAAATCCGATAATAATTTCTGTAGGAAAAAACTTTTATAGTTTGGCAGTTAATAGCTATTCAAATGAAATAATAGTTACTGATGCAAAAAATTATGTTGCAAATGGAGAAGCTCTTGTTTATTCTAAAAGTGGACAGTTAAAAAAATCTTTTATTACTGGTGTTAATCCAGGTTTTATTGAAATTATAAATTATTGATTTTGTTATAAAGTTTTGTGTTAATCCTCTATTATCTCAATACCTTGTTGTTTAAATCGCTCAAGGTTATCCTTCATTGTCTTGATTTGTTCTGGAGAGTGTCCCTGCCAATATGTTACTTCACCAATAATCCGAAGCGGATTCTTAGTTCGGTATGACTTTGTTGGATTTCCAGGGAACTTCTTATCAGTCAAATTTGGGTCATCTTCAATCGGGCCAGTCGGCTCTACTATATAAATTCTTCCTTGCTCTTCTCCCAAGGCAAGTTCGGCTCCCCATGTAGCAGCATCTAAGGTGGCAGTTAAATAAACAAAAGATGCTTTCTTTGTGTTATCATAGTTCGAATTTCGGCCAGGTTCAATTAGTTCTCCTGGCTTCAGATTGGCTTTAGTTCCATGATAGAACTTTTGCGTACTCATATCGAAGGTAGGCTCCATTGACTTGTCAATACTACTATTTATATTCATTGACTTTTTTTATTGGGTTGTTCGTTTAACTGTTATTTGTTATAAATCATTTAATCCTTTTCCATTTAGAATTGGCTTTATACATTTTTCAATCCTTGACTCCCTAGTTTTGGACTGTTTTGGTTGAGAAAAATAATAAATGTATGCTCTTTGTCGTCCTGGTGTTAAAGCATTAAAAGCAGTTTTCAATGCAGATATTTCATCTAATTTATTTTGAAATTCTTCTGGAATGTTATATTCTGAGGTCTTTTTCAATTCTACTTTTAAACCAGCTTTTTCAATTTCGATGGTTTCCTTAATATAGGCTTTCAAGATGGGTGCTAACTTATCTATTTCTCGAACATCGGTAAATCGAATTTGTCGTGCTGCTTGTACATTTTTGGTTTGTTGTATAAGAATACCGTTGGTGTCTTTTAATAATGCACCTTTTAAAAATAAAAGCGCACAGTATTCTTTAAATACATGTATTAAAACTATATTGTTATTCTGAAAAGTGTAACAAGGGCAACCCCACTTTAATTCTTCAGATAGTTGACATTCCAGAACGATTATTCTTAACTTCTCAATTTCTTTTTGCCACTTTTTTGCTTTACTAAAATAAAAATCTACATTATGATTCATTTTACCTTTACTATAATGTGTTAAATCATTTATTAAATTCTTGCCTTTCTATACAATTACTGTAAGGTGTTTTGGTAATTGGTGTTAGTCATTGTAAATTATTTAATAATTTATATTCCAACGTTTTAAACTCCATGACTCATAGTTTCCATTTCCAAAATCAATAACTTTCTTAATTAGTCCAATACTGTCTTTGAAATACAAATATGTGTCATTTGAGAATTCAATTTGTGATTGTTCTGCAAAAATTATTTTCATTTTTTCAACACCAATAAATGAAACACCAAACATGTTTAATGTTACAGATGAGTCAATGACTTGAGTACCATAAAGTTTATAACCAACAGAATATTTATTAAGAAGAATAGGTTGTCCAAACTTTAAACTTTCGTTACCATTTCTTGTTATTAAACTACTAAATATAAAGTCATTAAAGTTAATTGAAGTTAAATTATCGTGCAAATTAATTTTATAATACTCCATTTTTGTGTGTGAGCCAGTCCCTGGCAATGAAGGAGCCGTCCAAAAGTAGTCATGCTGAATACTTGTCAATGAAATACTGTCAAGTATGTGAGACGAATCGTTTTCATAAACCCAATAACTACCAACATTAAACATGTAAGGTTTTAAAGTGGAAGAAATGTTATAATAAATAATGGGGGTCTTATCTTCATTGACTTTTTTACACGAAAATAAAATCAAACAAGTAATTATTATTAAACTAATTATAATATATGAAAATCTATTCATATTTATAGTGGCTAACTCTCTTATATCTACGACCTCGTCATCCATGTTCAGCAAATACTTGAGGTATATGTATGACTAATGTTATAGTTATTTAATCTGAAAAAAAGTAATTTGTTATTTTACAATCATCATTTCATCTACAAGGTTTTTAGCACCTGCAAATTTGTCAATAATAAAAAGCACATACCGGATATCAACAGAAATGGTGCGTTGTAATGCAGGCTCAAAGGCAATATCGCCACTCATGGCTTCCCAGTTGCCATCAAATGCAATACCTATAAGTTCACCTTGTGAATTTAATACTGGACTTCCGCTATTGCCACCTGTAATGTCATTATTGCTTAGAAAACAGGTTTTTATTAAACCATTTTCACCATACTGTCCGTAATCTTTATTCTTCCATAGTTCTTTCAATTTTGCAGGAACTTTAAATTCATCAACAGTAGAGTCTTCTTTTTGCATAACACCGTCCAATGTAGTGAAAAGATCATATTCTACTGCATCTCCAGGTGAGTATGCTAGAGCGTTGCCATAAGTTAATCTCATAGTAGAATTTGCATCGGGATAAAAAACTTTATCAGTTTCCATTTCACGCAAACCCTGAATAAATAATCTATTTGCCTTATCAAGCTCAGTTTGTTGCTGCTCATAAATTGAACTGAATTTTTTATACCCACCGTATATGGAATACATTGTTTCAAATAACATATCTCTGTCTATTGCTTTGTAAGTAGGATCCTGAAGAAGTCCTAAAACAGATTCGCGATTTGAAAAAACTGAGTTTGCATAAACATAGTTTGTAAACTTATCAAAATCTCCTTTGTATGATTTTTTAATTTCTTTAAATATTGAAGGATGATAATCAGGTTGTATATCTTCATAATACATTTTTAAAAGTGCTGAGAATAGCTTTTTATCTGTTTCTAAATTAAAATCTTTGTAAAAGCTTAGAGTTTGCTCAACTAATTCAGCAGACATTTTATTTTTCTCTTCAATTTTTATGGTATCATTTTCTAAAACTTTATATAGGGGAATAAATTTACTTGAAAAAGATATTGCATCTATTCCTCTTAATCCAGCTTCGTTCATATAGGTTTTAAGTAAATTAAAATCTTTTAATTGTGCATAATATTTTTCAATATTACCAAGCACTTGCCCGTATTTATTTTTGCGGTCTTGTGACTGGTTCACCCAATCTTCGAATTTTTTTTCTATTAATTTTTTTGAGCCTAAAACATTTAAACGAATTAATCCCTTTGTTTGACCAATAAAGTACTTCCAATAGTTTGCTGTTTGAGCATATTTAGCAGCGTATTTAATTCTGATTGCGTCACTTTTACCCATATCTTCGCGCAAAATGGAAAGCTTTTTGTCACGTATTTTAACAACAGCAGGGTTTGTAACATTCATTGCTTCAGAAACACCCCAAGAAGAAAGATATCGGCTTGTTCGGCCAGGATAACCTAATATCATTGTAAAATCGCCTTCTTTAACTCCTGCAACCGATACTGGAAGAGAATGTTTTGGCACATAAGGAATATTTGTTTGCGAAAATTCTGCAGGTTTTCCATCAGGGGACATATAAACTCTAAATACAGAGAAATCGCATGTATGTCTTGGCCACATCCAATTATCTGTATCACCACCAAATTTTCCAATAGATGAAGGAGGTGCACCAACTAATCTTACGTCTTTATATATTTCATATATAAGAAGATAAAAGTCGTTTCCTCCAAAAAAAGATCTAACATTTGCTGTGTAACCTGTTCCTGTTGATGCTTCTTTTTCAATTTTTTTAGAAGTAGCTTTTATTTTATCTGATCTTTCTGATTCAGACATGTTATCATTTATTTCACCTCTTATTTTTTCTGTAACATTTTCAATTCTAATTAAAAATTTTGCAGTTAAACCAGGATTTGATAGTTCTTCTTTTTGATTCATTGCCCAAAAACCATCAGATAAATAATCGTGTTCAACAGTGCTATGTGCTTGAATTGCACTATATCCACAGTGATGATTAGTTAAGATTAATCCTTGCTTTGATACAATTTCTCCAGTACAACCATTACCAAATTGAATAATGGCATCCTTTAAACAAGCATGATTAATGTTATAAATATCATCAGCAGAAAGTTTTAGACCTGCTTTTTTAATGTCGTCGTATTTTTTATTTATCATGGTAAGCAACCACATTCCCTCATCAGCGAATGAAAATGTCCATGAAGATAAAAGCACCAGTATTAAAGATAATTTGCGTAACATAATTGATATAAATTTTTTACAGAACTGTAAAGATAATTAATTATTAATTGAAGATTATTTTTTCATCAATAGTTAATATTCAAATATGGAGATAATTCAATTTGTTTAAAATAATTTTGTAAAAATGACTAATAAATTGAATTTTCTTACCTTTAGCATTGATAGTTTTTAGATATTTTAATTTCTATTTAACTAAAAATTCTTTGTCATGTTGAGCGGAGTCGAAACATCTAATTTGATTATTTTATAATAGATTCTTCACTTCGTTCAGAATGACATCTGTTATGAATGTAAGTAAAAAATATTTCCTTGAAACCATTTCTAGAATCATTTACAGATTATTTGCTTGAAAATTATCAGGATGATTTTTCGCAAAGTTGTGTTATTTTTCCAAGCAGGCGTGCCGGAGTTTTTTTTCAAAAACAACTTTCAATAAAAATAACCAAAACATGTTGGTTGCCCAAAATTTCAACTTTAAATGAATTTATTGGGGATATTTCAGAAATAAAATCTGCAGATCAACTACAATTAATTTATAAGTTATATCAAGTATTTATCAAAAATACTGGGATCTCAGAAAATTTTGATGAATTTTATTTTTGGGGACAAGTAATTTTATCTGATTTTAATGATATTGATAATGAGCTAGTAGATGCTGAAAAATTATATTCAAACCTTTCTGATATTAAGCTTATTGAAAGCACTTTTATTGATTGGACAGAAGAACAGAAAAAGGCAATTGAGCAATTTTGGGGTTCGGTTGATTTTAATGATAAATCGGATGGAAAGCAGAAATTTCTGGTGCTTTGGGAAAAATTATATTCAATTTACAAAGAGTTTAATTTAAAACTTGATGAAGAAAAAATTGGTTACGATGGTAAAATTTATAAAAATATTACCGAACAATTAAACTCATCGGAAACTGTAAAAATTAATTATAAAAGAATCTTTATTGTTGGTTTTAATGCGTTGTCAAAGGCTGAACAAAAGTTGTTGATGTATTTAAAGAAGCTTGGGAATACTGAATTTTTCTGGGATTTTGACTCGTTTTATTTTAACGATAAAGAACATGAAGCAGGTTACTTTATTAGAAAAATGACAGAAAACTTTCCTTCACCTAAAAATTTTATTTTCGAAACAGGTATAACACAAGAGAAAACAATCAATATTTTTGCATCACCTACACAAACTGGACAAGCAAAAATATTATCAGAGGTTTTTAATAAATTGAATAATGAATATGAGCAAACAGCTATTGTTTTATCTGATGAAACAATGTTGCTTCCAGTATTATATTCATTACCTGCTGAAATTGAGAAGCTAAATATTACAATGGAATTTCCGGTAAAACAAACTTCTTCTATTCAATTTGTTAATTTGTTATTAGAAATGCAAAGAAATATTCGTAAATCAAAAGATGGAATATTATTTAAATTTCATGATATTGTGGAAGTTGTTAATCATCCTTTTATAAGAAATTATAATTGGGTTGGTAAATTAAAAAATGTATTGTCTGAAAATAAAAGAGCTTATTTAAAACAAGAGATTCTTATTGAAGAAGGAATATGTTCAAAGATTTTTATAAGCTCAGAAAATGCTTTGAATTATTGTAAATATTTGCTCGATGTTATTTCAATGATTTTGGAAACTGGTTTTGGATCCGAAAATCATAGGCAACTTATCGAAAATCAGGTATTGTATTCCATTTACCGTGAAACTTTAAATTTAAATGAGCTATTAATTATAAATAATATTGAAATTTCAAAACATGATACTTTTGTAAAAATATATAAACAAACACTTTCTAATGTTAGCGTTGCTTTTAAAGGTGAACCATTAGCCGGTTTACAAATAATGGGAATACTTGAAACCCGATTATTAGATTTTAAAAATATTATTCTGCTCTCTGTTAATGAAGGTACTTTACCTGTTGGTTCAGCATCTATGTCGTTAATCCCATATAATTTACGGAAAGGTTTTGGCTTGTTAACACTTGAACACCAGGATGCGATTTTCGCATATCATTTTTATCATTTTTTACAACGTGCAGAAAATGTGAATCTGGTTTATTGTACTAAGCAACCAGAGGGAGGAAGGGGCGAGGCTAGCAGATTTATTCATCAGTTAAGGTATAACAATATACTTAAAGTTTCGGAATATAATATTTCTGATAAACCTGGTGTGTTTACAAATAAAAATATTATTGTTGAAAGAACTGATAGTATTAATATAAAACTTGAAAAATATTTAAGTGATGATAAACAACTATCACCTACTTCGATAAGTACATTTATTTCATGTCCAATAAAATTCTATTTCCGTTATATTGTAGGAATGAAACAAATTGAAGAATTAACCGAAGGTGTTGATGGAATGCTCTTTGGTTCTATTTTTCATAAAGCAATAGAGCTTTTGTATACAGATTATGTTGGCAAATTGATAAATGAAAGTGATGTTCAAAATCTAAAAAACGATGAAAAACTAGATAAATGTTTAACTCTTGCATTTGACGAAATAGTTTCTAATGGTAAACCTATTGGTACATTATCTGGACTTTACCTTCTTAATTATCAGATTTTAAAAAAATATCTTATTCGTTTAATTGAATTTGATAAACAAAGAGCACCTTTTACAGTTTTAGGATTTGAGAAAGAGGTTAAATATTCTGTAGATATTGAATTTGGTGATAAAAGCCAAACTATTAATGTCAGAGGTTTTATAGATAGATACATTGAAAAGGAAGACAGAATAATTGTTCAGGATTTTAAAACAGGAAATGTTGAAATAAAATCGAATACGTTTGATGAAATGTTTTCAGAACCTGGAAATAAAAGTTTTTCAGCAATGAGGCAGGTAATTATTTATTCTTTAACTTTTAATGATGATAAAAATGTTAAACCCGAAATTATTTCTGTAAGAAAATCAATTTCAAATGAAAGTATTAGCTTGAAAGTTGGTAATATAGAAATGGTTAGCGTTGCAGAAATTAAAAATGATTTTGATGTAGAATTAAAAAATGTATTGGCAAGAATTTTTAGTAAATCGGAGCCATTTACTCAAACAGAAAATAAAAAATCATGTGAATTTTGTGATTATAAACAAATTTGTCGTAGATGATTATGCTAATTCACCTAAATTCTTAAATTTGCATCATGATTTCAGATTTTTCATCATACAAAGTAAAAATAAGGGATATTGAATTTGTAACTCCTGATGGTAACTCATGCAGCCATACTGCAGCAATTTCATTTTTTGATAAAAACAAAAAAGAACTTTTTTATATAGAGTTAGGTTATATCGATGCAAATAGGATTTATGATAAAATAAAGTTAGGAGAACCTGTTAATCTTGATAATTGTTATGTAGAGGAATTTTCTTTGTCGAAATATAGGAAAATGAGCAATCTTGGCACTGAAGATTTAGTTGTAATAAACTCATTCAGAGCAAAAAATGCAATTTTTGATGCAGTTGAAGTAACTGATTTTTCCTTTGCGTCGTTTAGTGAAAAGTCAGTAACATTTCAAAATACTGCTTTTATTCATGGAGGAGTAAACTTTGCTTCTTCGGTATTTGAGGCAGGAAAAGTTAATTTTAATTCCTGCATTTTTAATAATGGAAACCTTAATTTTAGCAATACAAATTTTGGGCACGATGGCTTAAATTTTAAAAATGCAATTATTGGAAATGGTTTTAAAGATTTTCAATATGCTTATTTTGGAAATGGTGATGTGCTTTTTGCTAATACTACATTTGGTAATGGTGATATTTCATTTATTAATTCCAACTTCGGTAATGGCGAAGTTTCATTTAAAGTTGCAGTTTTTGGTAATGGGAAAATCGATTTTCATTATGCCACATTTGCTGAAGGTGATATAAGTTTTGAAAGAGCAGAATTTGGTACAGGAAGAGTTGATTTTAGAACGGTTGAGTTTGGTTCAGGAAAAATAAATTTTAACAAAGCTGAATTCAATGATGGAGATGTGACTTTTGATGAATCTGAAATGCAGGGTGGCAAGCTAACTTTTAAAAATGCGAATTTAGGAAACGGAGATTTTAGTTTCCAAAATTCACAATATGCAAAAACAGATGTTTCTTTCGAAAAAGCACTTTTTGGAAAAGGAATAGTTTCTTTTTATAATTCAAGTTTTCACACACTTTCTCTTAAATCTTGCCAACTAAATAACTATTTCGATTTAAGAGTTTCTGAAGCAAGTTTACTAGATTTAAGCGATACTGTGGCACGCGATATAATCGATTTAACTCCTCATGACTTTGATGTGAAAATTAAAGTTCTCAATCTTTCGGGTATGCGATTATTAGGTCGGTTATATCTTGATTGGCGAACTAATAACATAAGAAAAGTAATTAATGCTCAAGAACATACTACATATAGATTTAAAGCCGAACAATTCAGGATTTTAAAACAAAATTTTAATGTTACAGGAAAATACGATGATGAAGATCTTGCTTACATTGAATTTAAACGAAATGAATCAAAAGCTACGCTAACAGAATCTATTAAAGAAAAAAAGATATCGGCTATTTGGCGCTATCCTGCTTATTGGTTTAAAATGTTAATTTTTGACCGCATGGGTCTTTATGCAACTTCTCCAATGAGAGTTTTAGTTAGTGTTTTAGTTACATACATGGCAATTACTTTAATACAATTTGTTCTTCCATTTATTTTCGATACAAATATTAACTGTATTCCTACTGATGCTTCAATCTGGGTTAAATTCTGGGATACTTTTTATTATAGTGGAATAACTTATTTTACAATTGGATATGGAGACTGTTCACCAGTTGGAATCTTAAGACAGGTTGCCGATATGGAAGGTTTTGTTGGTGTTTTTATGATGTCATACTTCACTGTTGCTTTTGCCCGAAAAGTGTTGAGATAATTATAAGTAATTATAATTATTGATTTATTCTATCTTCAATTTATTTTGAAAAACTTTTGGAATTAATACCTAACAAATAGATGTTATTACCGTATTAGGAATTAAAATTTGAGTTAACAATACGGGTGCAGAAATATATACTATCACTTTTATTTTTTACATTTAATCTCTTTGCTAAATATATTTGTTTATCATGGCATTACAATGTTAATGATAAGCATTTTTTTTTAATTTTATATTGCAAAAAGATGATAATGTTTATATTTTTACCAATGGTTTAATTGTACAATTTCGTGAATCAAAAAATTATGAAATTTATTTTTAAATAATTCAAGAAAATTTTGATTAATAATAGCGGTAGTCAATGATAAAACAAATGTATATATTTAAAAATGTTTTTGAAAATATGAAATAAATAAATGAACAAATTGCAGATATTACTGTTATTTGTATAAAAATATAATAAATGTATATAATAAAAGAAAAAGTTGCAAAGTATACTTTAACAGTCTTAATAAGTTTGTTAATGCTATTAAATGGTATTGCGCAAAATAAATCAAATGAGTCAATTACGGGAATGTCAAATCATGTAATTGACTCATTACTTATTATTATTAAAGATAAAAAAGCTGATACTGTAAAGGTTAAAATACTTAAAAGATTATGTGAAGAATATATTGAACAAAATTCGGATAAAGCACTGCAATATGGAGAACAGGGTTTGCAGCTTTCTATGAAATTAAACTACAAATTAGGACAAGCTGAATGTCTTAAATTGTTAGGTATATTTAATGATAATTCTGGAAATTATAAATTAGCAGTTGAAGATTATTTAAAATCTTCAGAAATATTTACACAACTTGGAAAAAAGGAAAAAACGGCATCATGTTATAGTAATATTGGAATAGTTTATTATTTGCAAGGTAATCATATTAAAGCATTAGAATTTCATAAAAAATCTTTACAAAATTTTATAGGTATAAATAATGAAAAAGGTGTTTCATTTTGTTATATTAATATTGGAAATACATATTTAGATCAGGGAAATTACTCAGAAGCTGTTAAGAATTTTCAAAAAGCAGAAATAATTGCAGAAAAAATGGGCAATAAAATAGTTATTGCAGCTAGTAATGCCAATATTGGTGGGGTTTATTATTATCAGCAATCATTTGATAAAGCTCTTAAATATTATTCGAAAGCTCTTAAAATAAGTGAAGACTTGGGAGATAAGAGTGGTATATCAAATTGTTTAAATAATATTGGGAATATTTATTATAGTAAAAGTGAGTATAACAAATCATTAGAATATTTTCATAAATCATTAAATATTCGAAAAGAATTAGGCGAAAATCAAGGAATTGCCTCTTGTTTTAATAATATTGGAAATGCTAACAATAGTCTGAATAATTATAAAATTGCAGATGAGTATTTTGGTAAAGCATTAGAAATATATGAATCACTTGGCGATACTGGTTGGATTTCGGTAGTTTATTTAAATCTTTCTGAGTTAAACATAAAATTGAAAAAATATAATTTAGCAAATGATTATGCTGAAAAAAGTTTATTGTTAGCTAGTAATATTGGTGAATTACAAACAGTTTCACTTGCATACGAAAACCTTTCCAAATCATATAAAGGTTTGTTTAATTATCAAAAAGCTTTAGAAAGTTATGAGTTATTTAAAAAAGTGAATGATTCAATTTTTAACTCTGACAAACATGAACAAATAGTTCAAATGGAAGCTATATATCAGAGTGATAAAAAGCAAAAAGAAATTGAACTTAAAGAATCGCAATTAGCAAAAAAAGATGTTGAAGTGAGGCAAGAGAAAACAATGAAATTTGCTTTTATTATTGGATTTATTTTAATGATTATTTTATCAGGATTTATTCTTAAAAGTTATAGGGATAAAAGGAAGGCAAATCATAAATTAAGTATGCTTAATAATGAGATTACTATACAAAGTCATAAAATTGAAGAAAAAAATGAAGAGCTGAATCAACAAAATGAGGAAATTAGAACACAAAGAGATGAAATTGAAACGCAAAGGGATTTAGTAGAAATTCAGAAAGAACATATTCAAGATATATTTAAACAGGTAACAGACAGTATCAATTATGCAAAACGGATACAAGAAGCAATATTACCTGTTAGTGATGTTTCTAGGACTATTTTAGGAGAACATTTTATTCTTTTTAAACCAAAAGATATAGTTTCTGGCGATTTTTATTGGACAACCAAAATAAATAATTTGCTATTTGTTGCTGTAGCAGATTGTACCGGACATGGTGTTCCCGGAGCTTTTATGTCAATGCTTGGAATTAGTTTTTTAAATGAAATTGTACATAAGCAGGAATTAAAAAATGCTAGTCAAATATTAAGTCATTTAAGAGAAGAAATTATTTATGCACTTCAGCAAAAAGGGTTGCAAGGTGAACAAAAAGATGGAATGGATATTTCTTTGTTAGTTATAAATACTGATACAAACGAAGCACAATGGGCTGGTGCTAATAATCCACTTTACCTAATAAAGAAATTTGATAATTTGAAAATGACTCAATTTGAAAGTGATGAAACATCTTCAAATCTCCAAATTAGTCAATTATCAAATCAGCTTGTAGAACTCAAAGGAAATAAAATGCCTATTGCTATTTATCCTCAAATGAAAGATTTTACTAATCATGAATTAACATTGTGTAAAGGTGATTCTGTTTATCTTTTTACCGATGGTTTTGCCGATCAGTTTGGAGGATTAAATGGCAGGAAATTTATGTATAAACAATTTAAAGAAATTTTAATACAAAACAGTTGTAAGCCTATGGCTGATCAAAAAGAAATTTTGGAATCTATTTTTGAAAATTGGAAGGGTGATTATGAACAAATTGATGATATTACCGTATTAGGAATGAGAATTTAAAATGAAATTTACTCTACAATATATTATTTTTTTGTTTTTTATTTTGAATACCTGGTATTGCCATGCTCAGCAAAGAATAGACAGCCTCGAAAAAGTTATTACAATTACTAGGGTAGATACAATTAAAGTAAATGTTTTTAATGAACTCTTTTTAGAATACGAATTTGAGGATACTTTAAAAGCGGAAGAATGTTTAAGTAAAGCACTTGAATTATCTAAAAAGATTGGATATAAAAAAGGGCTTGCCACAACCTATAATTTTCTTGGTTACTATGCTGAAGATAATGGTAATTTATCTGAAGCTCTTAAAAACCATATTTTAAGTTTGAAAATTAGAGAAGAAATAAAGGATAAAAAAGGTATTGCAGATTCTTATAGTAATATTGGAAATATATATTCTAATCAAGGAAATTATCC
>CAIQJL010000149.1 GCA_903872185.1 uncultured Bacteroidota bacterium
CTATTTTACCACCTCATGGTTCGTGTCTTCATGAAAAATGACAAAATGAAAAAGAAATGCGGTTAGCGTCCTCGCTAACCGCACAAATAATATTCTGCTGCGATTGTTGGAGTTATCTCTAACAATGATTAATTCTATAAATAAAAAGTGGTTAGTGAGGACACTAACCACAGGAATAGGAAATATAGTAGAAGAGTTAATTATTTAAACAACCCTATTATATCATTTCCGTTTGCAAAAAGCAACAGAGCAAAAATTATTATCATTCCACCAATCTGTGCATATTCCATAAATTTCTCATTTGGTTTGCGTCTTGTTACAATTTCATAAAGAAGGAATAATACATGACCACCATCTAAAGCAGGAATAGGTAAAAGATTCATAAATGCTAAAATAATTGATAGGAATGCAGTCATTGTCCAGAATGAATACCAATCCCAAACGCCAGGGAAAAAGCTTCCAATTTTAATGAAACCGCCTAAAGATTCATAAGCTTTTGTTTCTGGAGAGAACAATAATTTAAATTGTTTAATATAACTATCAAGCATCGAAAAAGTTTTTGTAAATCCAGCAGGGAAAGATTCAAAAAATCCGTATTCAATTTTCTTTAGTTTAAAATATTTTTCAAGATCTGGATTTACAGCAATTCCCAAAAGGGCATTTTCTGGAACTTTTAAAGAAATATCTACAGAATCTTTTCCTCTTAATGCTGTAATTACAATATCTTTATTTTTTAATAGCCTTAAATTAGCTCTAACTTCATCATAAAAATGAATAGGCTGGTGATTAATACCAACAATTTTGTCACCGGCTTTTAAGCCTGCATTTTTCCCTACAGATTCTTTTGCAAAGTCTAAAATTTCAAATGGTATACGTACCTCAATAAAACCAGGACTTTTAATTAACTCCGATCTTATTCCATCAGGAATAGTTATAACTTTATTTTCTCCATAACGATCAATCTCAATTGTTTTTGCTTCATTTACAAGAATGTCATGATTTATCTTACGGAAATTTTCTATAACTTTTCCATCAACAGAAATAATTTTATCGCCATTCATTAAACCCATTCTTGTGCCGGTTGAATCAACTGAAATTCCATATTTTGCCTCAGATGTAGGAAGGTATTGTTCTCCCCATGCAAAAAGTATCATACTGTAAACAAGAAATGCAAAAACAACGTTCACTATAATTCCTCCTAACATAATTAATAATCGTTGCCATGTTGTTTTTGAACGGAACTCATGAGGTTGAGCAGGAAGTTTCATTTGTTCCTTATCCATAGATTCATCGATCATTCCGGAAATTTTAACATAACCACCTAATGGAAGCCAGCCAATACCCCATTCGGTATCGCCAATTTTTTTCTTAAAAAGAGAAAAATAAGGATTGAAGAATAAATAAAATTTTTCTACTCTTGTTTTAAATAATCTTGCAAAAAAGAAATGACCCAACTCATGAACCATTACTAAAATTGACAAACTAAGTATTAGTTGTACTGCTTTTACCAGAATTTCCATTATTGTTTATGTTTATTATTTTATGTTTTTTGCGACTTCTCTTGCTTCGGTATCGGATGCAATTAAGTCATTAATAGAAGGATTTTTAATAAAGCTAACTTTTTGTATAGTTTCTTCAATTATTTTAGAAATGCCATAAAAAGTTGTTTTTTCATTTAAAAAATATTGTACTGCAATTTCGTTCGCTGCATTCATAACACAAGGCATATTACCACCTTTTTCTATTGCATTATAAGCAAGAGCAAGGCAAGGAAACTTATTTGTGTCGGGTTTCTCGAAAGTAAGCTGACTTAATTTAACAAAGTCCAGTTTATCTGATTCGATTTTTAATCTTTCAGGATATGTTAAAGCATACTGAATAGGTAAATGCATATCAGGAATTCCCAATTGTGCTTTTACAGAACCATCAGTAAATTGAACCATACTATGAACAATCGATTGTGGGTGAACAAGTACTTCAATTTTTGAAACAGGAACATCAAATAACCAGTGCGCTTCAATTACTTCAAGTCCTTTATTCATCATTGTTGCCGAATCAATAGTTACTTTTGCTCCCATAGTCCAGTTTGGGTGATTTAATGCTTCTTTTACAGTAACTTTTTCAATTTGTTCGCGTGTTTTTGTGCGGAATGGTCCACCAGATGCAGTTAAAATAAGCTTGTCTATTTCGTTTTTATATTCACCAGCAAGACATTGAAATATTGCAGAATGTTCTGAATCAACTGGGATTATTGTTATTTGTTTTTCTTCTCCAAGTTTTTTAATTAATGATCCAGCAACTACAAGTGTTTCTTTATTTGCTAGCGCAATCTTTTTTCCATATTCTAATGCATGCATTATGGGAATTAATCCAGAAAACCCAACCATAGCTCCAATTACAATATCTACATCATCGCTTTCTACTACATTCGCAATTGAGTTATTTCCTGCAAAAACTTTAATTGGTAAATTGGAAAGTGCTTCTTTTACTTGTAAGTATTTATCTTCATTAGCAATAACAACCGTGTTCGGATTAAATTTTCGTGCTTGTGTTATTAGTAATTCAGCATTATTATTTGCAGTTAAAACTTCCGCTTCAAAAAAATCAGGATAGCATGAAATAATGTCAAGCGTTTGCGTGCCTATTGAGCCTGTTGAACCAAGTATTGCTAATCTCTTTTTCATTCTAAAAAATGAAGCGCAAGTTACTAAAAAGAAAATAATTAATATTAATCATTAGTTATTCCTTTGCTTTACAGCTTCAAATAGAAGAATTCCTGTGGCAACAGAAACATTTAATGAAGCAATAGTGCCAACTAAAGGTATCTTAACAGCATTATCGGCAAGAACTAATATTGATGATTGTATGCCTTCATCTTCTGATCCCATAATTATTGCAGTAGGTAAATTAAAGTCAGAGTTAAAATATAATTTGTCAACTTTTTCAGTTGCTGCTATTATCTGAATTCCACTTTGTTTTAGGTAAGTTATAGTTTGGTTTATCGATTTTTCGCGACAAATTGGAACTGTATGTAATGCGCCTGCAGAAGTTTTTACTGCATCGGCATTGATTGTTGCTGCTCCTTTTACCGGAATAATTATAGCATGAACTCCAGCGCATTCTGCTGTTCTAACTATAGCTCCAAAGTTTCTGACATCGGTAATACTGTCAAGAATTAAAAGTAGTGGAACTTCACCTTTCTCGTATATACCAGGTAAAATCTGTTCTATTTTGTAGAATGTTATTTCTGATGTGTATGCAATAGCTCCCTGATGAACTTTAGAAGTCATTCTGTTAAGCTTTTCGTTTGGAACAAATTGAGTTGGAATATTACTCTCTCGTGCAAGTGAAAAAAGTTCTTTAAATAATTCGCCGCCGGCTTGCTTACTTAAAAATAGTTTTTCAATTTCTTTTCCAGAGCGGATTGCCTCTATAATTGCATGTATTCCGTATATTGAACTTTTACTTCTTTCTGACATTATTTAGTGAAATTAATTAATTATTTTGTGAAATGTTAATATGCAACAGAATATACTCTGCCGTTACGCCATGTGTCAACAGCTTGTGTCCATGAAATTTTATACATTTCATCTCGACTAAGAATATAATCATTATTGGAAAATGGATTTTCGTTTCTTGTAAAATTAAATACTAGTGTTTTATTACTTTGTGTAGTTCCGTAAATCCAGCGCTCAATGTTCTCTGCTTTGTAAATTGTTACAGGAAGTCCGAATATAATATAAATTAACCCTCTGTCTGTTTTCCAACCCTCTGTATAGCTTGTGAAATAGTAATTTGCTAACATTACTCTGGTATAAAATACTCGTATTAATTCACGAGCCCGGTTAATATTTCCACCAGCTGTTAACCAGAATTTATCTGCAGATTCTTTTTTGTTTGCCAGAATATTCATGTCGTTAAATTCCTTTTGGGTAGTTAACATTCTTAAAGGCTGAAGTAATTGGCCAGGTGTTGTAACATCAGGAAAAGTAGGGAATAATCTTATTACCGAAAATCCTAGCTCTAAAGTATCCTGATAAAAATGCATTAATCCTTCATTTTTAAACACAAATTTTGATGTGTCTTTTATCCATGCAGTAATCGTAGAATCAGCTTTAGGAGGTGTGAATTTATAGTTGCCTATTGAGTATGGTGCAGGTCTTAAACTGAATTTATTCTGGAAATATGAAATTTTCCATTTTTCTGTTATCCCTTTACGAAGTACAACTTTAAATGTATCAGTATCTGATCGAAGTGGAGAAAAATATGGAATGTCATTTAAGTTTGTAATAAGAGCATCATCTCTGTTTATTCTTTTATTTCTTTCAATTGATAAAAATTTCTGATTACCTCTGTCCTGATTAACATCGTACACGGTTAGATCGAGAAAATATGATGAAGTGTCTTTAACACTAATTTCAAATGATTTAATAATATCTGTATAGTAATTAGGATTATTTATATGATAGAAAATGGTAGCACTATCGCATAATGTTAAGGTTTTTGCTGATTTGTACAGCATGTATTTAACACGAATGTTTGCTTGCGATGTTTCACCATTAGATGCAAACATTAATTCATTACTTTTAATGTTAAAATATATTTTTGATGAGGTATCGGTTTCGTTAAAAACTACATATTGTGGATGAATAGAAGTACTTCCTGGGTTATAAATAAATGAAACATTCATATTGCGTGAACTGCTTGAATTTTGATAAGTTGTGCAAGAGGTTATCAAAAGAGAAATTAAACAAATAAAAATTGCAAAACGAACTATCATTGCTTATTATAAAAAGACAAAATTAAGATTTTTAATGTAATTGCTTATTGTAAAATTATAAACTTATTTTATTATTCCGAAATCTGGAGTATTTAGGCTTATTACTTTTGAGTAACAGAATTAATAACTTTTAACCCTGTTAACCTATCATATTTAGAAGTTATATCATGCCAGTATACAAAAATTAAGTAATCGTTTTCAGTTTCGTAATGATTTCCTTCAATAAAGCCTAAATCAGCCTCTGAGCTACCATCTTTCATATAAGCATATTGGTAATCGTAAAAACCTTGTTTTAAAAACATAGTAAGTTGATAAGCCTTTTTCGAATAATTATAAGTCATCATATTAGTTTTATTACACATCCAATCGCTAATTGCACCAAAAACATACATGTTTCCGTCAATCATTGGAGCGTCATATGGTAATAAAAAAGAAACATAAACATAATCTGCTTCAACATCACTATCAATTCCTATAGAGTTTTTCACAAGAAATTTTCCATTTAAATCTTGTAATTGAAAGTAAATTTTGAAAGTTCTTTTTTCATCAGGTTCCATGTAATAATGGAAATATGGTTTTTCGAAATTTATATATTGTACATGTTCAGATTGATAACGGGTACTTTTTGCATCAACCCACCTGAATTCACTCCCTCCAGGAAAAAGATTGCCGTCTTCATAATTGTAAATAAGTTCGTTATCTTTTACAAAAAGAGGTTTTAAATCTGTAATTGCATTATCCCATCGGTAATTCTGACTTAATATAATTTTGATGTCCTGAAAAGGATCGTTACATGTAAAGGCATTTTTAATTGTAAAATCAACTTCCTGATGAGATTTCATTAAATCAACTTGAGTTGCTCGTCTTACAGAAGCTTCGATTTCAGTTTTACTTTCAATTACAAAAAAACGACGTGTAAGTACAAGATTCTCTTTGTTGCTATCTTCGTAAA
>CAIQJL010000150.1 GCA_903872185.1 uncultured Bacteroidota bacterium
ACTGTTACAATGACAGTAAACCCAACCGTTACTCCTTCAGTTGCAATTGCCGGTACATCTACAATTTGTTCTGGAACTTCAACAACATTTACAGCAACACCAACTAATGGTGGAACACCTTCTTATCAATGGAAATTAAATAGTGTAAATGCTGGAACTAATACCGCTACATATACAAATGCTGCATTAGCAAATTCAGATGTAGTAAGCTGTGTAATGACATCAACTGCAGCTTGTGCAACAATACCTACTGCAACTTCTAATAATGTTACAATGACAGTAAACCCAACCATAACTCCTTCAGTTGCAATTGCAGGAACTTCAACAATTTGTGCAGGTTCAGCAACAACATTTACAGCAACACCAACTAATGGTGGAACACCAACTTACGAATGGCAAGTTAATGGAGTAACTGCAGGAACTAATAGCACAACTTATTCAAGTTCAGCGCTTGCTAACTCTGATGTAGTAAGTTGTATTATGACAACTTCAGTTGCTTGTCCAGCATCAGCAACAGTAACTTCAAATTCGGTTTCAATGACAGTTAATCCAATGGTTACGCCAGCTATTAATGTTACTTCAAATCCAAATGGTTCTATTTGTTCAGGAGTTTCTGTTACATTTACTGCAACACCTTCAGACGGTGGAGTAACTCCAGTATATCAGTGGACTTTAAATGGAAGTAATGTTGGAACTGCATCTACATATACAAATGCTACATTAGCAAATAGTGATGTTGTTATTTGTTATTTAACTTCAAATGCTTCATGTATTATAACTCCAAATGCAATATCAAATACTGTTACAATGAATGTATCTGGTAGTGTAACTCCAACTATTGCTATCAACACACCAGCTACAACGGTTTGTGCTGGTTCAAATGTGACTTTTACAGCTACACCAAACGGTGGTGGATCAACTCCAACTTATCAATGGTATTTAAACGGAAATACAACTGGAACTAATAACGATACTTATTCAAGTTCGTCGATAGCAAATAGTGATGTTATTTCATGTATTTTAACAAGCTCATTAACTTGCGCATTAACCCCTAATGCTACTTCAAATTCTGTAGCAATAACTGTAACTCCAACTGTAACTCCATCCGTATCTTTCTTTACAGGTCCAGTTCTTGGAATTTGCCCAGGTACATCTTTAAATATGACTGCAACTCCAGTTAATGGTGGCACAATTCCCACTTATAACTGGTATTTAGATGGCACATTAGCAGGAACTGGAAATTCATATTCTGTTGTTCCAACAAATGGCCAATCAATTACTTGTACTATGACATCTAATGCTAACTGTGCAACTCCTGCAACTGTAACTTCAACAACATATGATGCAAATGTATTTACAGTAACTTCAGTTACTGTTAGCGAAACTACAGGAACATTGAACTCAACTGCTACAACAGGAAACCAATGGTTTGAACAAGTAAACGGACTTATTGCAAGTGCAACATCACAAGCATATACTCCAACTGCAAGCGGAAACTATTACACAATTGTAGCTGATGTAAATGGATGTACAACTACTTCTAATACTGTGAATTTTGTTTATACTTCTATTTCAAATGTTACAACAAATAATAGTATTGTAGTGTATCCAAATCCAGTTACTGATTTTGCAATGATTGAAAAGGCTGGTAATTCAAATGAAATCGAAATATCTTTAATTGATATTCAAGGAAGAGTAATTGAATCAATTATTTCTACTTTAGAAAAATCAATGCTAAACATGAGTAATGTTGATAACGGCATTTATTTTATTAGAGTAACCGCTGCTAATAAATCTGAAATGTTTAAGATTGTAAAACAATAATAAATATTTATCTTATGAAAAAGGCTACCATTGGTAGCCTTTTTTTTTATTTTTATAAATTTAAGTATTATCCGAATTTTAATAAGTTATAACATAATTAGAAATCGTATCACTATTAGTAATAATAAAACTTCTTGTAATAACAGTATCATCATTATTTTGTTTCAACAAACTATAACTTATCACATAAGATTTATCAGGTATTATTTTCTCAATAAGCAAAGTATCATTAGAAGTTCCATTGAGGATAAATGATTTAGAAAAAGGATCATGACTTATTTCAAAAGTAGCTTTAATATAAACGCCTGCTTGATTTAATATTCTAAGTTTTAAATTCTTCAATTTTTTAGTAAGCAAAGTAAACGAATTATTCGTGTACGGTGTTACTTTATATACTATTGAAGAGATTAACGAATCATTAATTAAAATTAAATCATATTTATGATTAGCTAAATTAGTTGTTTTATAAGAAAATTTTCCATCAGCATTAACCTGTATATCTTCAAACCAATTTGATGAATTATATGAGGTTTGTCCCACTAGTGAATTTCTTGGATTCATGTATGCTATATGAAGTACCACATTAGAAATTATATTTTGACTATAATGATCCATCACAGTTCCCTCTAACGCAGTAGTCTCATTTGCTTTTTTACAAGAAATTAAAGCTAGAAAAAACACTATTGAAATAAATACCTTAATATTCATTTAATTACTTTCTTTTGTATACTCTAAAAAAATAAGAAAAATTATTTTTATCACAAAATTGTTCTTCATTTTCCACTAATTTCCATTCCTTTTCAGAGATTTCCGGAAAAAAAACATCAGCTTCAAATTCTTTATCAACCCATGTAATATATAGAGTTTCTGCTAATGGCATAAATTGCTTATAAACGGAGCCACCGCCAATAATAAAACATTCTTCTTTATTGTTACAAAGCTCTAGAATCTGAGGTATTGAATATACCATTGTACAACCGGGAATTATTTCTTCAGCAATATCTGTTAAAACAATATTCTCTCTGTTTGGAAGTGGCTTAAAAGGAAGAGATTCGTAAGTTTTTTTTCCCATTATAACAGGGTGCCCAGAAGTTATTTTTTTAAAATGTTTTAAATCTTCAGAAATATGCCATAATAACTGATTGTCTTTTCCTATGGCATAATTCGAAGCAATTGCAACTATAATTGAAATATTTTTCATTTTAATGTAACCACTTTTTTAAATCACCAGTATGCCCAAATGCAATAATAATATCATTTGCATCAAAAATATATTCAGGTGATACAACTCCAATAATTTCTGGTTTAATAACAGTTTGCCCAACAATATTTTTAATTTCTTTGTCGTGTTTAATTGTTAGAATGTTAATATTATATTTATGCCTTACATCGCATTCTCTAATAGATAACCCTATATATTTTTGAGGAATAACAGCCTCTACAATTGCATAGTCATCAGATAAATCTAAGTAATCTAAAACATTTGACATATCAATTTTCTTAACAAATCTCTCGGCAGAATCTTCCTCGGGGCTTAATATTTCCATTACACCAATTGCCTCCAGAATAGTTCTGTGTATTGGTGAAATTGTTCGACTTATTAGTCTTTTAACATTCATCTTTTTCAAGATTGCTGTTGTTAAAATTGATGCACCAAAATCTTCTCCAATTGCTACAAGTACTACATCGCTTTCGTGAACAGGTATCGTTTTTAAAGCCTGCGCATCAGTACAATCTAGCATTACCGCATAAGTTATTTTATCTTTTACGTTTTCAACTTTTTGAATCTGGCTATCAACACCAATTACCTCATGGCCTAAAGCAGCAAGTTTTATTGCTACTGCTGAGCCAAAATTTCCAAGACCTATAACTATTATTTTCATATTAGTTTATTATTATATTTTCTTCAGGATATTTGTACCTGAGTGAATTTACTTTTCTAATAAATGCAACAAAAATTGTTAGAGTACCTACTCTACCTAAAAACATTGTAAAAACTAAAACCCATTTACTTTCAGAAGTTAAGGTTTGAGTTAGATTATTACTTAATCCAACTGTACCAAATGCCGAAAAACACTCAAAAGCAATTGCTAAAGTTTTTTCACCTTTTTCAAAAGATGATACAAGCAATATAGAAACACCTATTGCTAACAACGATAAAATAATTGTAGCAAAAGCTCTTCGAACCGAATCATCTGCAATTTCTCTGCGGCTTACTTCAATTCTGTCTTTACCTCTTGAAATGCTAAAAACATTTAACAGCGCAATAGCAAATGAACTGGTTTTTATACCTCCTCCTGTTCCACCAGGTGAAGCTCCAACCCACATTAAAAAAATAGAAAGTAAAATAGTAGAAGGTAAAATAGCTCCGTAGTCTACTGTGTTAAAACCGGCTGTTCGTGGTGTTACTGACAAGAAAAAAGCTTCAACTACTTTTCCACCAAGCCCATGTTCTTTTAGTGTATTGTTATATTCAATAAAGAAAAAAGCAACCGTTCCAAAAACTAAAAGTGCTAAAGTTGTATAAATAACAATTCTTGTATTAATATTTATAATGTTAGGTTTATGAATATATGACTTACTTTTAATTTTACGGAAAAAGTTATGAGAATAGTGTTTTGCAAGTTTATAGTAATTTAAAAGAATTGGAAATCCAATACCACCAAGAATAATTAAAAAAGCAATAACTAAATGAACTGGGTAATTAAACCTAAATCTGATATCATAAAGACCTTGCGAAAGAGTTGAAAATCCGGCATTACAAAATGCAGAAATGCTATGAAAAATTGAAAATTTAAGATTTGCTGCTTCATCAGGAAATGCAATTCTGTCGATATTAAAATAAATAATTACTGCTCCTATTAACTCTATTACCAATGTAAATATTAATATTTTTAAAAGATTTTTAAAAATATCGGCTAACGTATCATTATTAATCATGTCTTTTATAAACATATTATTTCTAAATGAATCGTTACCTGAGAAAAATAATCCAAAGAAACTTGTAAAAGTCATAACACCTAGCCCACCCAATTGAATTAACATAAGAATTACTCCTTTGCCTAAAGCGGTAAAAGCAAATTGGGTATCAACCGAAGCAAGCCCTGTTACACATACTGCACTTGTTGATGTAAATAGCGCATCAATTAAGCTAATTCCGTTAGTTGTAGCATTTGGTAAAAGCAGTAAACCAGTTCCAGTTATTATTAAAAAAATGAAACTTATAATAAATAATAGTGCAGGATTAATTTTACCAAGATAAATAAATAAACTTCTCTTAGAAATTTCAATAACAAAAATGGTTATCGTAATTAAATAGATTACAACATTTTTCTGAAAAAAAGAAAGTAGGGGAATATTTGATTGAAACCATTGTGGAAAAGTATATTTTTCCAGCGCCATTAATCCAAGTAAAAGAATAACAATTATATCAAAAAATAAAGCTTGTGGTTTTCTATTTCGTCTAAAAGAGACTCTAATTAAAATAAGTATAAGGAAGGTATCTGCAATAAATTCGAAAAAAGTTTCAAGATTAATTTTTACAACAGGGTATATATCAAAACCAAAATAGTAAACCATACAAACAACACCCAATAAACTCATCAAAAGCAATAAAGTGTCAGTAATATGGAGTATTACTTTTTTAAAATCACCGAAAATTTCATGGAAACGAAGAAGATATTTTTTTACTACAGTCATTTTTCAGCTTTGCAAAACTCGGCAAAAATACCTTAAAATTATCTATAGTATTCAAATATTGACAAAAATATTTTTTACTCCTTTTTAAAAGTAACAAGTAGCTCTCTAACTTCAAAAATAGTATAAAAAAAGTAACAAAAAAGAAAACCTAAAGCGCTAGAAATAGCTTTCTCTTTTTCGACAAAAATAAATGCTATTAATACACCTAAATTAATAAAAAGCTTTAATCCTGTATACATCATATACTTTGAAATAAATGCCAATTCTCTTTTCTGTACAGCATTAATTAAAGAAATATGAAAGTAAGTAACAAGTAAAAAAAAGTAAACAGGAATCAACATAACGAATACACTGAAATATGGCTTAAAACTAAAATATAAACCAGCAGAAATCAACTCTAATATCCAGGTTGTAATTATAATTCTATTTAAAAAAGGTTTAACTGGTATATTCATTTATTAAATCTTATTACATCTTTTATAGCTAAATAAACAGCTAAAGCAACAGAAATTACTGAAAGTGAAAGTGTAAAAAAAGGAAATTTTGTGCCTGTCCATTTATCAAGCTGAAGTCCTCCCAAACTTCCTCCGGCAATAATTACCATCATTTGAATTGCCATTGATGAATAGCGACCGTAGTTATTTAACCGGTTCTTTTTCGGTGATAATTTCTGGTTTTCCAATTCCATGATGCAAATGATTTCCTGCCATATTACATGTTCCAGTAAATATTGCATTTGGCTCTATTGCCAATTTATTTGTAATAATATCACCAGAAAATTTTGATGAAGCTTTTAATGCTAAAAGTTCAGTAACTTTAATTTTTCCATCAACTTTTCCCGAGATATCAGCATTACGACAAGTAATTTCGCCACTAAAAACTCCTGTTGAACCTATTACAACTCTTCCTTTAGTCACTAAAGTGCCTTTTAAATTACCATCTACTCTTATATCCCCTTCACCTTGAATATCACCTACTATAGTAGTTCCGTTACCTATAATATTAATGGAATTTACTTGTACTTCGGGTTCGTTATTTTTTGCCATAATCAGGAATTGTTTTCAAATTTAATTAACAAAAATAGTAAATCGTCTTTGTAAATCAACTTTACTAGCAGTAAATATTCTAATTTTATGCTTTTTTAAATAATATTAGAATTATGGAATTATTATTTCCCAAAAATTGGATTGAATATGAGCTTATTGACTCTGGATACTTTGAAAAATTAGAACGTTTTGGTTCTAACATTTTAATTCGTCCCGAACCACAGGCCGTGTGGGACAAGCATTTAAGCAATCAAGAATGGGAATCCTTAGCTCATGTAAAATTTATTCCACAGTCTAGCAATTCTGGAATTTGGAAAAAATTAAGAAACATGCCCGATCAATGGAATATAAATTACAAACTAGGCGATAAAACTTTAACTTTTCGTTTAGGTTTAACTTCATTTAAACATGTTGGTTTATTTCCCGAACAAGCTGTTAACTGGGAATTCATTAATGAAAGTATTAAAGGGTTTAAAGCAAAAGAAGTTAAAGTTTTAAATCTTTTTGCATACACAGGCGCTTCTTCCTTAGCAGCTAGCGCAGCCGGAGCAACTGTAACTCATGTAGATAGCGTAAAGCAAGTTGTAAATTGGGCAAGAGATAATGGAACTGCTTCGGGACTAGAAAACATAAGATTAATAGTTGACGATGCAGTAAAATTTGTAAAACGTGAATTAAGAAGAGGAAGTAAATACCATGGTATTATTTTAGATCCTCCTGCTTTTGGTCATGGTCCAGAAGGTGAAAACTGGAAACTGGAAAGAGATATTAATAGCTTATTAAAAGATGTTGCTCAATTACTTGAACCAGAAGAACATTTTTTAATATTAAATACTTATTCTTTGGGTTTTTCTTCACTAATTGTTGAGAATCTTGCAAAATGCGCATTCCCTGATTCTAAAAACATTACCACCGGTGAAATTTATTTGCCTGATAAATATGGAAAAAATCTTCCTCTTGGAGTTTTTGTAAAAGTTTTAAAAACAACGAAATAGTTTTTTTAATATTTTCATCAACATTTCAAATTAAAATACCGCAATAGTAAGTACCTTTGTACATTCTAAATTACCAGTTTTTATGCATAAAATATTTTTATCAATTGTAGTTGTTTTTTTTCTAATTAATAATAGCTTTTCACAAGAAAAAAAATACAAAGCATTATGTGTTGCTTTTTATAATCTCGAAAATTTATTCGACACTATAGATAATCCTAATATAAACGATGAAGATTTTCTACCAACAGGATCTTATCGATGGAATTCTGAAAGATATTTTAAGAAGTTAAATAATTTATCTTTTGTAATTAGTCAGATTGGCGACGAAATTCAGGCTAAAGGACCTGTTGTTATAGGTGTAAGCGAGGTTGAAAACAAAAGTGTAGTTGAGGATTTAATTGCAACTCAGTTATTAAGTCCATTAAATTATGGTATTGTTCACTATGATAGCCCTGACAAACGTGGAATTGACGTAGCTTTACTCTATCAAAAACAACATTTCACAGTTACTTCTTCGCGAGTTGTAACATTAAACATACAAGGAAAACCTGATTTCAAAACCCGTGATCAACTTGTAGTTTCCGGGTTACTTGATGGCGAACCAGTTCATTTTATAGTAAATCATTGGCCATCACGTAGCGGTGGCGAAAAACGCAGTGCGCCAATGAGAAATGCAGCTGGAGATCTTTGCAAAAGTATTGTTGATTCAATTATAAAAACAGACCCAAATGCAAAAATCATAATAATGGGTGATTTAAATGACGACCCAACAAATAAAAGCTTAACAGAACATTTAAAAGCTAAAGGCGATGAAAAAACTGTTCAACCAGGTGAACTTTTTAACCCAATGTTTAAATTATTTAAAGATGGTGTTGGAAGTTTAGCTTATAGAGACAATTGGAATTTATTTGACCAGATTATAGTTTCACAACCATTTCTTTTGGAAGATAAAACATCATTAAGATTTTTAAAGGCTAGAGTTTTTAACAAGAATTTTCTTATTCAAAAAGATGGTGGATTCTCTGGCTATCCATTCAGAACTTATGTTGGGAGCACATGGCAAGGTGGTTACAGCGACCATTTCCCTTCATATATTATACTTGTAAAAGAAAAATAGCTAAGAGTTATAACAATTTACATTTTATTTATTTTACGAGCTGTGATCGCAAACAATAACCCATTTGCCGTCAATAATTTTAAATAACAAAGTAAAAAAACCATTAACATCTCCTTTCTCTCTCGTTAATGCCCATTTACCAATAACAAAAGCAGAGTTTTTTGAAAGTAACTCTATTTTAACAATATCAAATTTTAAAGTACCCATTGTAGATTTATCTGGATAACTTTTCTTATAATTTTCAAAAGTATTTTGCCATCCATACTGAATTCCGCTTTTACCAATAAACTTAAGCGAATCATTATTCCAGTATCCAATCATGTACTTTGTTATATCACCATTATTCCAGGCTTTTTCTTGTTCCATAAGTACAAGTCTAATAGATTTTTCAGCATTATTTTTTTGACAATATGCCGAGAACGATAGATTTATAATTATTAATAAGAGAATGAATTTAAATAGTTTTTGTTTCATGATAAATGAATATTATTTCCTAAAAATACTAAAAGTATATATTTCAACAATGTTTTAAATTTTTTAAGAATTTTTAATCCAACAGTAAAAACAGACACTAGCATCAATTAACTAGCATTGTTATAATAATTTACACTTAATATAAATCAAATATCAAGTCTAATATATATTATAGCATCTTGGTTTTTTAACACCTAAATTAAAAAAAATATTAGTTTTG
>CAIQJL010000151.1 GCA_903872185.1 uncultured Bacteroidota bacterium
AAAGGTGTTATTACAAAAGCACAAAACAATGTCAGCAATACTGAAGATTTTTCCAGAAGTCCTATTATAAAATACTTTACAGATAAAATTTTGGGTAAGCCTGAAGTTTTGGGAACAATAAAAACAGCCTCAAATCATAAACATTCATTAATCACAGAAAATCCAAGTGCAAATTTTGTTTTAGACGCTGAAAAAAGCGAACTTGGCGTTGATATGGTTCTGATAAATTCCGGCAACTTTCGTTGTAGTTTAGAATCAGGTCCTGTAACAGATAGAGATTTAAAAATTCTAACCCCTTTTGATAATAAAGTGTGGATAATTAAATTAACAGAAAAAGAAATTGTAGACTCTTTAAAAATAGGTGCAAAATCATTAACTGACACCGACAATAGCCCAGGAATAATGCAATGTTCCGGTTTAAAATACACTATGTCAAAATCAGGCGAGGTTGAAAACGCTACTTTTATAGACAAAGACGGCAAAGAAACACCAATTAATATAAAAAATCCGAATCCATTTAAAACTTACACCGTTGCAACTGATGATTATATTGCAAAGGGCGGAAACAACTATTTTACCAATAAGCAAGATGCCGTAATAACAAAATTTAACTTCGACAAAAATAAACTGGTGGGTGACTATATGAAAAGAACCAATAAACCTGTTGATATAAAAACAGATGGAAGAATTAAAATCGTTGATTAATTATTAATTAACTTGGTTCAACGAATAAGTTAGGGAAATGTTAATATAATTGAATATTAAAGCAAAAAAACTAACCTCCAGTCATCATGAATTTATTTCAGCATGACATGGAAGAGAGTGCCTGAAAGAGATGGCTCCTCATTAATTTAAAGCTTCGAGCATCTTGAAAATTAAGTAATGAGTGTATTTCATGAACTTTTCGTAAAAACCAATTAACTTCTTATCTGAACAGGCATAATTAAACAAATATAGTCTTCATCGTTATTTGGTTTTAAAACTGTAGCAGAAAGCCCTGTATTTAAACCTATTTGAACTTCCGTTGTTTCCATGTTTTTTAAACTGTCAAGCACATATCTATAATTAAATGCAATTTTCAGCTCCTCTGACGAATAATCAACATCTATTTCATCTTGAGATTTACCTGCATCAGGTGTATCAGCTGTCAAAATAAGTTTATTATCATTAAATTCAAATCTTACAATGCTTGTTTTTTCGTTAACCATAATCGCAACTCTTTCCAAAGAAGAAATAAGCTGAGGAATATTAACTAAAGCTGTTTTCGGACTATCCTGAGGAATTAATTGATTATATTTCGGATATTGTCCCTCCATTAATCTCGAAATAATCATAGTATTCTCACTTTTTATTACCAATTTTGTCTTATCCGTAAATATTTTAACAAAATTTTCTTCAATAAAAGAACTCATTTTAATAAATTCCTGCAACGTTTTTGAAGGGATAATTAATTGACCGGTTTTACCTTTATTTTCAATTTTTTCTCTCACCCTAGCAAGTCTGTTTCCATCGGTAGAAGCCATTTCAAGAGTATTTTCAGAAATATTACACACAACACCTGAAAGTAAATTATTACTCTCATAGCCTGCTGCTGCGAATCCAGCCTGTTTTATTGCCTTAGTAAACGGTTTCAACTCTATTTCAATAGCGTTTTCTTCCAATAATTCAATATTTTCAGCAATCGCGGGAAATTCGTTCGCAGAAATTCCTATAATATCAAATTTTGCATTCTTAGAAGTTAAATTAACAGAATTTGTTTCATCTGAAAGTTTAAAAGTAATAAGAGAATCAGATAATCTTGAAACAATCTCACTTAATTTCTTGGCAGGGAGGGTAATTTTCCCCTCATCTTTAACCTGAGCCTGAACCATTGCAATAACCGTTAAGTCCAAATCGGTAGCGGAAAATTTAATCATAGATTTATCAATCGTTTCAATTAAAATATTAGCCAGCACAGGCTGTAATCCTTTCATTGAAGTCGCACGTTCAACAATTCTAATCCCATCAAATAAATCATCTTTTTTTATTACAAATTCCATCTTTCACCATTACACCCGTTTATATTATAGGTGCCTTTACTTTTTTTTCAAATTACTACTTTACTCTTTTGAGATGCCGGCTTACTAGCCTTTATGCACTCGCTGTTTTTTGCTCCGTCCATCATTTTAAGTGAGGTTTGCCCGCCGTCTTGAATTATCGGCAGTTCGGGAAAGTGT
>CAIQJL010000152.1 GCA_903872185.1 uncultured Bacteroidota bacterium
CATAGAATTTAAAAGATATTTACATTTGTCTACTAAATTAGTAGACTAATAAAATGAGTTCGTACTACGAATTATTAAAAAAAGATGTAAGATTTGAAGAAGGTTTAAATGCATGTATTAATTGTGGTACATGTACTGCAATATGTGCTGCCTCAGAGTTTTACAATTACGATCCGCGAATTATTGTTGATACTGTTCAGACTAAAAATAATGACGCAATTGAAGAATTATTAAAATCAGATTCAATTTGGTATTGTGGCGAATGTATGTCATGTAAAACCAGATGCCCGCGCGAAAATGTGCCAGGTTTGATTATAATGGCTTTACGTTCACTTTCTCAGGATTTAGGTTTTTTTGTTGAATCAGAAAAAGGACGTCAGCAATTAGCAATTAAAAGAACAGTGGGAGAGTGGATTCTAAAACATGGTTATTGCTTATATTTAGAGGGAGTTGGAACAGATATGCATCCAGAACAAGGACCAGTTTGGGATTGGAAACAAAAAAACTGGGTTGATATTTTTGATAGGTTAGGTGGTAATTATAAAGTTGAGGGTCCTGGTATACTTAGAAAAATTCCTGAAGAAGCTATGGATGAAATTCGCAAAATATTTGAAGTGACAGGTGGTAACGAAAGATTTAACAAAATCGAAAAATTTTCAAAGGCTAAAGCTAAGGAAATGGGCTTAGAAGTGGGAACTGATATAAGTAGCGATTATGTTAAACATATTTACACAACAAATAGTAATAAACATTAAAATGTAAATAGATGCTTCGATCTGCCGTGGCAGACGCTCAGCATGACTAAATAATAAATATAAAATGGAGCTTACCGGAAAACAAAATATTTGGAAAGATTACCAAAAGGAAATAGCTAACGATAAATATTTTTATGTTAGGAGTTGTGTGAGGCAGAATTTCTTTCCGGGTTCTGAAACTACATTTTTAAGAATTTTAAAAGACGAACTTCATAAAGATATTTACGAGCACCCATGTCATACAACTTGTACCGGTATTGCTTATCATGGTGATGTTGTTCCTTTTGATACTGCAATGACTGTAATTGCACGCCAGTTTGCATTAATGACAGAAGCTGGTTACGAAAATCTTGTTCCTTCATGTGTCACATCATTTGGTTTGTATTCTGAAGTTTTAGAAACATGGCATCATTTTCCTGAAGTTTTGGCCAGAGTTAGAGAGCATTTAAGAAAAGCTACTGGCCGTGAATTTAACATTCCAAAAAATGTGGCTCATGCGAGCGATGTTATTTTTAAATTCAGAAATGAAATTGTTCAAAAAGCAAAATATAAATTGATAAATACTGCAACCGGAAAACCTTTAAAAGTTGTCGAACATATTGGTTGTCATTATTCAAAAATGTTTCCGGCTAAAGGAGTTGGTGGTGCCGAGTTTCCTTATGTTCTGATAGGTATGGTTGAAGAATGGGGTGGAGAAGTAATTGATTATCCTGAAAGAAGACATTGTTGCGGTTTTGGTTTTAGACAGTATTTAGTTCAGGCAAATCGCGGTTATTCTATAGGTTGTTCGCATAAAAAGTTTGAATCAATGGAACCATATGAGCCTGACATGATAATAACCAATTGTCCGGGTTGCCCTATGTTTCTTGATAAATGGCAATATGCAATTAGCGAATTGACAGGTAAAACTTATGGCAAAAATGGACAAGGAATTCCTGTATTTACGTATGAAGAAGTTGCTGGATTGGTTTTAGGATATGATCCTTGGGATATTGGTTTACAAGTGCATCAGGTTTCTTGTGAGCCAATACTAGATAAAATGGGAATCAAATATGATCCGGCAACCAAGTATCTTGGTAAGAATGGAAAATATCTGGGAGTTCCGGAAAAACCTTTAGTATTAAAAGATTAATAATTTATTAATGAATAAAAGTGTAATAGTAATAGGAGGTGGTATAGCGGGAATGGAGGCTTCGGCTTATCTGTCGGCTATGGGTTTTAATGTTACATTGTTTGAGAAAGATGAAAAACTTGGAGGTCATCTTTTAAATTGGGAAAGGTTATTCCCTACAAAACGTTTGGGTAGTGAAGTTCTAACATTTCTAAAAAAGGGGATGGACGAAAAAATTAACGTTCATACAAAAACAAATATTACAAAAATAAATGCAGAGAACGGAAAATATTTTGTAACAAATCATAATGATGAAATTTTTGAAGCCGATGCATTATTAATAACTACTGGATACGATTTGTTTGATGCTCGCAGAAAAGAAGAGTATGGCTATGGCATTTATGATAATGTAATTACTTCTGCTGAACTTGAAACTATGTTTTTAAGCGGAAAGCCTATAGTAAATAAACAAGGTAAAGTTCCAAAAAGAATAGGATTTGTGCATTGTGTTGGATCGCGCGATAGAAAAGTTGGTAATGTGTATTGCTCAAAAGTTTGCTGTGTTACTGCTGTAAAACAAGCTACAGAAATTCGCGAACACCTTCCTGATTGTGAAACTTATTGTTTTTACATGGATTTAAGAATGTACGGTGCAAAATTCGAGGAATTGTATAATGAAGCTCAGGAAAAATACGGTGTAACATTTATACGTGGGAGACTGTCTGAGGCTAATGAAACAATTGATGGCTCGTTGCTTGTAAAAGTTGAAGATACCTTAGTTGGACGTCCGCTTAAAATGACTGTTGATTTACTTGTATTAATGGTAGGTTTTGAGCCTAGTAAAGGAACAAAGGATATTGCGAAAATTTTAAATCTCAATACTAACTCCAATGGGTTTATCGAAGTTGCGGACGAACACACATTGACCAATGTTACAAATCTGAAAGGTGTTTTTGTTGCAGGTACAACTACTTCTCCAAGAACAATTACTAATACAATTAATGACGCTAGAGCAGCAGCTGCCGAGATTGCCTGTTATTTGAATTTATATACTATTCAATCAAGGAATAATTAGTACCTATGGCTGATTTTGGTTATATAATACAAGAAGATAGGCAAATAAATTACGATGCAAATGATCGTACTTTATTTTATTTCTTAAAACGTGTTGAGCCTTCCATTTCATTATGTATTGGATGCGGAACTTGTTCGGCTACTTGTACTGCTGGACAGTTTACTCAATTCGATTTGCATAAAATTATGCTATATGTTAGGAGAGGAGAGAAAGTACATATTGCAAACGAAATTAAAAAGTGTATGCTTTGTGGTAAATGTTCTTTAGCTTGCCCAAAGGGAATAAATACACGAAATATAATTTTTCAAACCAGAAAATTTCTTCATTCAAATAAATAATGAGCTACGATCCTTTTGTATTGCCATTTAGTATAGGATTAGTGATAGTCATTATACTTATTTTATGGAAGTATTTTCGCTGGATTTTTTCACATGAAAAAGCTGAACGTGTAAAAATAATAAAGCTTATTTTCAGTTTTAAGATTTTCTCAGTTATTAAAGAAATATTTATGGAAGTTCTTCTACATAGAAGAATTTTTAAAATAAATCCTGTGTTGGGATATATGCATAGCAGTTTTGCTTTTGGTTGGTTTCTGCTTATTCTAGGAGGTAGTGTAGAGTCGAAATTGCATAGCCATCATGCATTTAATATGTTTTATGAGCC
>CAIQJL010000153.1 GCA_903872185.1 uncultured Bacteroidota bacterium
CGGGATGCTTCCCAAATATTTTTAATGTCTCCAACTTTAGGATTAAAATCAGAAAGGTTTGTCCAATGTAAATTGACATTTGGAAATCTTTCACCATTAAACGGATTTAAAAACCAATCTGGTGGATTGCCAATGTTCTTCCAATGAAAAGAATAATAACAAATATTACCTTCAATAATTTTATCTGCCTCTTCAATTAATTTTTTTTTCCATTCTTCTGGATAATCTTTTATTTCTGTTGTTATCGGATTAAAAAAGTTTCCTTCGAATTTCGTTTTTTCTTCTTTACAGAGAAACTTTCTTAATCCAATTTTAATAGTAAACCTGTACCATGCAATGTATAAAACGTTAGGTATTCCTAACTTTAATATTGTATTAATATATAAGAAATATCTTTTCACAGATTATTACTTCGGTAGCTTAACTATGTTAGATTTTAAACAATTGTTAAATGATATTTGGAGATGCTAAAATATTTTGACGCTCCGCCGCAGCGGAGAAAAACATGACTAACTACCCAGAACGTCACTCTGAACTTGTTTCAGAGTCTGCTAAAAAGGTTTTGTAGCTTATTAAGAAGATGCTAAAATAAATTCAGCATGACGAGGCGGAATAATTCAATTATAGTCCTCTTTTATTTGATCAAACAAATCAACAAAAGTAGGATTTATTGATTTTATTAAATTCAATTTCCATTCTCGATGCCATCTTTTCAATTGTTTTTCTCTGCTAATTGCTTCTTCGATATTGTTGAATATTTCAAAATAAACAAGTTTGTTCAAGTTATATTTTGCTGTGAAACTTTCAGGATTAATTTTGTTTTTATGTTCCCAGACTCTATTTGCGAGGTTGGAAGTAACGCCAACATAAAGTGGTTTGGTTGCGTCGTTGGTCATTATGTATGTATAGCCGCCGTGTTCCATTGTTCTCTTTACGTCACTCTGAACTTGCTTCAAATCTATTAAAAAAAATGGTTCAATTGGGCAGATCCTGAAATAAATTCAGGATGACGAGAGGGTGGTTGATGGAAATGACTGGTTAATCTAAATCAACCCACCTATTCTCTTTCAAGCTTTGGATTGCAGCAAAGGATGCTTTTGTTACATTGATAATTTCATTCAAAGGAATCAATGGTTCTCCACCATTCTTAATTCGGATAATATATTCTGTAAATTGTTTTTTATGTCCTTTATCCATTTTAGTTGATAGATTACTAAAGCCTTTTGCTCCGTATCCTTTTGTTTTTCTAAAATTATCCATTATAAAGACACGTTCGCGAGAAAAGACTTCTACTCTTTCCTTACTATATGATTTGGAACCATTAGCAAAATAATTAACAACCGCATTACTTCCATTTTTAAATCGTAACAATATACTTGCATTATCTGTGTTTTCTGCAGGATTTTCGCTTAATGCATTCATACATACAGACTGAATTTCAGAGCCAGCAAGGAATACGCAAAGATCAAAATAGTGACATGCTTCGCCAACAATACGGCCACCGCCTACCTGTAAATCATGTACCCATACATTAGTAGGTATAAATCCTGCATTCATTGTTGCATTTATATTTATCGGACCTGAGCTATTTCCTAATGCTTTTTTTATTGATTGAATGTGTGGGGAAAATCTACGATTAAATCCTACCATTAATGATGAAATAGTGGTAGCTCCTGAAGCTATATGAGTTTGGGGTTCGGAGTTTAGGGAAGATCCTGAAACAAGTTCAGGATGACGTGAAGTGTTTTGAGAGTTGAGAACTGATAGAATTTGATTTAATTGATCGTGATTTAGTGCAAGGGGTTTTTCAACAAAAACATGCTTACCTGCTTGTAATGCTTCAATAACAAATTTTGCGTGGGAATTATGACGCGTTGTTATAATAACAGTGTCAACATCCTTATCAGTGAGTATTTGTTTGTAATCTGTTGTACTATGCGAAAAACCAAATTTCTTTGCTAATGCTGTTCCAGTAACACCTCCTGTTGATGCAATGTATTTAAACCCTGCACCCGATCCTTTTAAGGCTGGAAGCATGGTCATTTTTGTAAAATTACCCGCACCAATTACTCCTATTACACCTTTTGTACCTTTAAATATTTGTTTATTTAATTCAACAGTATTAGAAATGCCGGAATTATTATTTATTTCTGGATATTTAAGTATTGATGCAATTGATTTCGATTGACCAATATTACCATATATTTTTTGGAAATCGTTTAATTCTACGATTTCAGTTATAAGTTCTTTAACTCTTAGTTTGCCAGTACTTATTGCATTTAGTATAGACTCAAAATTGCGTTTTTCTGTCCAGCGAACAAAAGGCAGAGGATAATCATTTCCTCTTTGTTCATAGTTCTCATCATACCTTCCCGGACCATATGAACATGAAACCTGAAAGGTAAGTTCTTTTTCGTAAAATTCTGCACGACTTAAATTTAAACCAATAACACCAACAAGGATAATTCTTCCGCGTTTACGACTCATTTGTGCAGCTTGAGAAATAATATCATGATTTTTTGCAGAAGCAGTAATTATTACACCATCGGCACCTATGCCACCAGTTTTTTCCATTACTGCTTTTACAGGATCATCGCCGGATGCTGGGTTTATTGTTATTACTCCCCATTTTTCTGCTAAAGCACATTTTGCAGGATCAATATCTATTCCTATAACATTACACCCATTAGAGATAAGCATTTGGGCAGAAAGCAATCCTATTAAGCCCAAACCTGTAACAACAATTGTCTCGCCCCATGTTGGATTACATAAACGAATTCCCTGTAATCCAATTGAACCGATAACTGTAAATGATGCTTCCTCATTAGTTATATTTTCAGGGATTGAAGCAACCAAGTTTTTAGGTATACTTACTATTTCTGCATGCTGACCATTTGAAGCTACCCTATCACCAATTTTGAATTCTGATACGCCTTCACCTATACCAATTACAATACCTGCATTACAATAACCCAATGGTAAAGGTTGTTCCAGTTTACTAAAAACAGCCTCCAAAGTTGGCATTAACCCCTCTGTTTTTATTTTATCAAGTACCTGTTTTACTTTATCGGGCTGCTGACGTGCTTTTGATATTAAACTTGATTTACCAAACTCCACAAGCATTCGCTCAGTACCTAAGGAAACAAGTGAATGAGTAGTTTGTATTAAAACATTACCTTTTGAAACTACAGGAGCTGGAATTTCATCAAGTTTAGTTTCACCGGTTTTAAAGGATTGGATGATTTGTTTCATGTTTTTCTATAATATTTATTAGAAGTCGGTAGACAGAAGACAGAAGTCAAAAATTAAAAAGCAGAGAGAAAAGGAAATCGGAGATCGGTAGGCTGTGGTCAGAAGACGGTCATTTGATTTCTAACATCTGACATCTATTTTTAAACTTTATTTACAACTATATTGTTATTTGAGTAATAAACTAATTATTTGCAAATTGTTTTAACCAGGATTGAATTGCTAACAATGCCCAAATAGAATACGAAGCATCAATTTCACTTTTATTGTTCTTATCAATTAAAGATTTAATTTCCTTATAGGAGAAGATTCCCTGATTTGTTATAAAATCTTCGTTAAGTAATTCTTTTTCAATTTTTTCATGCAAATCATTAATTATCCAATCTCTTACAGGTGCACCAAAACCTGATTTTGAACGATAAATAATTTCATGGGGAAGATATCTTTCTGCAACTTTTCTTAATAGGTATTTTGTTGTAGTTCCTTTCATTTTTAAATTTGGTGGGATGGTTGTACTAAATTCAACCAATTCTTTATCTAGAAATGGAACTCTAACTTCAACACCATGCATCATGCTTAATTTATCGGTATAATTTAAATTATGATCAGTTAAAAAATATTTTAATTC
>CAIQJL010000154.1 GCA_903872185.1 uncultured Bacteroidota bacterium
CTAGTAATAGCGATTCTAATAAAAGAATATTTAATATAAATAATCAAACAGAATTCATTTGTAATCATGGACTAGGAACAAGATATTTACACGTTACTGTATGGGTTGATAATGAAAAATACAAAGATAGTAGTATACAAACTATTAATGAAAATAATGTTAAGATTGTTTGTTTAGAACCTATAACAGGTGTAATAGTAATAAGTTAGTGAATAAAAGAATATAATGACTAATTATAAGGCTATAATATTAAAGTAATAGTTTAATATTATAGCCTTTTTGGCTTTTCATATTCTAAAAGGATATGACTTTTTATAGGAGGGATATACATATGGCTTTAAATAAGATACCTCAAAAACAAATTAAATCTAATTATGATGTATTTGAAACTTTAGAAGAACAACTAAATAAAGTTGAAGACAGAACCAGAGTCCAAGCAAACTTAGTATATAATACTAAGATTCAATGGGATCAAGGCGAATTAGATTGTATTGACACAGACTCTACACTTGATACTATACAATTATCTAAAGAAAATGGTATATATGAAACTAATGGTATGTATGTATCTTATGTTATCGATCTAGGTGCTATTAATGTAGCTATTGAATCTTTAGGTTATTCTCAAAATAGATATGCTGGAACAAGTATTTCTTATTTAACTAGAACAGGTAATACAGAAATAGTTGATTCTTCATGGTCTGAATGGCAATCAATTACAACTGAAGGTATTGTTCAATCACCTAATAGTAGATATGTTCAATTTAAAGTAGTTCTTGCTACTACTGATACAAGTAAAACTCCTAAAGTTTCTTCTGTGTCTTTCTTAATATGGGGTGCTCCAGGTCTACAAGAAATATATGATGCTCGTGGTGGTTATAAAACTTTATCTGATAGGTTTATTAATCTTGATACAGTATTAATAATAAAGACTTTAACTACTGAAGATATGACTGAAATACCACTTAATATGTTAATAGAAGATACTGATAGACTTATGGTTTATTATGGTGGTGCTTTGCAAAATGAAGGTTATGGTGATGAAGATACTTATACTGTAATACCTGGAGTTAATGGAAGTGTAGTTACTTTCAAAGAAGATATATTAGAACCTAATGGTGTTGTTACTTGTCGTATAGGTGGTAATGGTACTTCTTTAGTTAAAGAATATACAATATTTAAAGAACCTGCTGTAGGTCTTTATGATGGTGATAATTGTACTTTTACTTTAGAACATACTCCTCTTGCTTATAATTCACAAGTATTCTACTATGGCTTCTTATTAGAAGAAGGTGTAACTGCTGATTATACATTAGTAGGTAATAGTATAATAATGAATTATCCACCAGATGTAGGTAGTTCTATAAGTGTATCTTATAAATATAGTTTATAATTAAACGAAAGGAGAATAAAATATGCCTAATATTAATGATTATCAAAATGCTAATAAGATATTAAAAGAAATATTTAATGCTCGTGGAACAGAATCTACATTAGCTGATAGATTAGATACAATAGATACTACAGTAGGTAATATACATACACATGATAATAAAGATGCATTAGATAAAATAACAGAAGTAGCTGGTAAGGTATTATTTAATGAAGATGAATTAGCATTAGTAAGTGCGATACCTGACATAAGTGACAAAGCAGATAGGTCTGAAATACCTGATATAAGTGATTTAGTTACTAAGGCAGAGATCCCTGATATAAGTGGTAAAGCTGATAAATCTGAGGTTTATACAAAAACAGAAACTGATAGTGAAATAACTACTGCTATATCAGGATTAGTTAATTCAGCTCCATCTACACTTGATACATTAAATGAATTAGCAACTGCATTAGGTAACGATCCTAATTTTGCAACTACTATTGCTACTCAAATCGGTACAAAAGCTAATAGCACTGATGTATATACAAAAACTGAATCTGACAGTTTATTAACTACAAAAGTTGATAAAGTGACAGGTAAAGGATTAAGTTCAGAAGATTACTCAACAGTTGAGAAAACTAAACTTTCTGGAATCGAAGTTGGGTCGAATAACTATATTCATCCTTCTACTCATTTACCTTCTATTATTGCTCAAGATAGTGGAAATAGATTCGTAACTGATACCGAAAAATCAACATGGAATTCAAAACAGAGTTCTTTAGGCTTTACTCCTGTAGCGAACACAGTTACTGTAAATGGAAAAGCTTTGAGTACAAATGTAAGTATAACTGCAAGTGATATTGGATTGGGCAATGTAAATAATACTACAGATGCAAACAAACCTATTTCAACTGCTACTCAGACTGCTTTAGATTTGAAAGCTCCATTGGCATCTCCTACATTCACTGGAACTGTTAGTGGTATCAGTAAATCAATGGTTGACTTGGGGAACGTAGATAATACATCAGACTTAAGTAAACCTATTTCAACTGCTACTCAAACTGCTTTAGATACTAAATTATCAAGTTCAAATTATACAGCAACTGATGTACTTTCAAAAATATTAACAGTAGATGGAACAGGTTCAAATTTAGATGCGGATACTCTTGATGGACAACATGGTTCATATTATGCAACATCTACTCACAATCATAGTGGAGTATATGAACCTGTAATAACTAGTTTAGCACAAAGTAAAATTACTAATTTAACTACTGATTTAGCAAGTAAACAAAATTCTTTAGGATATACACCAGTAAATAAATCTGGAGATACCATGTCTGGTGATTTAAATTTTACAACTGGTAAAAGTATATTGGGGGCTGGGGTATTCGCATCTATTAATAGAATTTATGGATTTTCTTCAACTTATCCTCTATATGGTATTTCATATAAACAAAGTTCAACAGATGAAATAATATTTCATACAAATGGAGATAATCTTAATCCTACATTTTCATCTTCTACACTCGGAGTTACAGCACCAAAATTCATATCAACAGTTGCCACAGGAACTGCACCTCTGTCAGTAACATCTACAACTGTAGTAAGTAATTTAAATGCAGATTTACTAGATGGTAAACATGCTTCTGATTTAGTTACAAAAGTTACAGATACAAGCACATTAACAGTAACAGGTGATTATTCTGGCGTTGCAGGATTAGAAACAATACTTACAGATGGAAGTATTGGAGATTTATTGTATATGACTTCTACTGGAATGGGATTAGCTAAAGCAGATGCTGATGCAACATTACCATGTGTAGCTATGAGATTAGCAACAGGAACAGGAAGTAAAGCAGTATTGAAGCAAGGATATGTTAAGAATACATCATGGACATTTACAGCAGGACAAATGTTATATGTATCACCTACAACAGCAGGATTAATTACTTCAACAAAACCTTCTACAACTGGTCAAAGAATACAAGTCGTTGGATATGCAGTCAGTGCTACTGTAATATACTTCAATCCTCAATATTTATTTATTGAAATATAGGGGGGATTTTAAATGGCTAATTATTATTACAATAAATATAATTCGGTTTTAAGTTATGTCGAAAGTCCGACTTGGGTGTACGGAGGTAGAAGTGGGCTTCAGTCTGCAAATCAAAGTGTATCTAGTGGATATTCTTTTAATTCAACAACTAATACCTTTAATAGTACTGGGTCTACCACTCTTGGATATAGTTTAGGGAATATAACGTACACTAAGTCATTTGCTTGGTGGGGCAGTAGTTTTTCGAATGAAACCCAAATATGTAAGAATGTGGTAGTCACACAAAATGGTATCCCCAATGTTACTATAGATTATTATACTAAGGCTAGTACTTCTAGTACCACTACTTATGTACAAGGAACATTAGTGCAATCAAATATAGTAGCTGTTGATGGAACATACCCTGTAAATGGTAGACATACAGATGGTTATTGGTATGTTAAAGGTGCTTTAATAACTCCTACAGCTACTTCAGTCACAACAAGTGTTAGTAGTCCTACAAATCAAACTACATATTATGTTTATGCAAATAATGTTCAAAATGCTAGTAACGTAAGATTTCCAACTTGGACGACTGCAAATGGACAAGATGATTTAATATGGCATCAAGGTGTATATGATTCAGGTAATAATAGATGGTATTATCAAGTGAAAATGTCAGAACATAATAATGAGCAAGGCGAATATATAACTCATGTTTATGCTGATGATACAGCGGTTGGTAGTTTAGTTGTGACAATTAATTTAAATTCAGCTCCAACAGCACCAACAAGTATTAATGTACAAGGATTATCTAGTGGATTAACATATTTACCAACTAAAACACCAACATTTAGTGCAATATTTAATGATCCAGATAGTGGAAATACAACTACAATTGCACAAGTTAAAGTTGGGACAACATCTGGTGGTTCAGAAATGTGGAATAGTGGTAATATAACTATTGCTTCTACTGCTATAAGTGGTAGATGTCCAAATATAACATATGCAGGAACTGCTTTAAGTAGTAGAGGAACTTATTATGTTACTATGATGTTTACAGATAATAGTGGAGCAACTGGGACATGGAGTACACCTATACAGTTTCAATTAGGATGGGGACATAAAATTCAAGGTACAAACTTCCCTACTAAGGTTATGGGTGTACAAATTAATAAAATATTAGAGATGAGGACAAAATTGTTGTCTTATTCA
>CAIQJL010000155.1 GCA_903872185.1 uncultured Bacteroidota bacterium
AATTGTAGTTTCCTTATTATTACCTGGAATAAAAACATTAAGCACATTATTTCCGGGATTTGGATAAATAATATGTGTTTTTACATACATACTGTTAGGTAATATAGAATTAACAATATCCCCGTTTTTATTAAATTTAACAAGAAAAATATCATACATTTGACTAGTTAAATCGCCTAAATATCCGGCAATTACACAACCACTATCAATGGTAGCAAACATTTCGCAACCTATATAACATTCATCACCACCAATTATTCGTTGCCAATTAAGATTTAATAATGAGTCGAAATTAAAAACAGATATCCATGAATTTATAAATGTTAATGGGTATTGAACATTTATATTAGATGCAAAATATATTGAGTTATTATAACTTGAGCTAACGGACTTAATTAATGGATAATCTGGTGTATCTGCACCATATTTTTCGTAATGATATAAGTTTTTTAAATTAAATACCAAACTGGAATCATAATCTACAATTTCAATCGCAACACCATCGTGCTCATTACCAGGCATTGAAACCAGATGCCTTCCCGAAGCATAAAAAGATTTGTTTGTTCGTTTTATCAACGAAATTCCATTCCATAGTTTTGGGAATGAATCTATAGCTATAATATTAAAACTACTATCTAAAACATATGTTGTTAGGCTAAGATTTGTAAAATCAGGATCAAAACCACACATTAAATAGCAACTATCATTAAATTCCATTGCTCTTTGATATGAAAAGTTATTATTTGAGATTAATTTAGATTCTATTAATGCTCCATCATATGAAATTTTATATCCTACGTGATAATCAAATAGAGTGAAATAACTATTTTTTAAAATAATATCTTTAGGAAAAACCGGATAAAAAGGCAATGGAATTAAAATATTTTGAAGAATATTTAAATTAGAATCTAACAATACATACGCTATAGTATTACTCGTATTTTCATCAACACCAATAAAAATAATAGAATCGTTATTTTTCCTTTCGCAAATATAAAAACTATTATTTAAGTGAACACTATCTGTGATTTGTGCATTAGAATTCATTTTATAAACCATACTATCAATATTCAATATCATATAGTCTGGGTTATATATAAAGCAATGCAATCTTTCGCTTTTATTTAAAGTATTAGTATTAAATAAAAAATTTATTTGCGAAAAACCAAATTGCGATATTAAAAGGCTTATTATTATCAGATATTTTTTCATTTGTTAATATTTTGCGTTACAATTGAGAACAATAAAACATTATATAACTTCGATTAACATAGTTTATAAACGTAACATATAGTTTATAAACGTAACATATAGTTTAATAAATAGCACTAAATAATTAGTGCTATTTATTAAGTTAATTATTAATTTTCATTTCCCATATGTAATATTCCATATTTGAAAATACCTGCATGCGAAATAATTTCTTTTGTATAGTATGGTATATCTTCATAATATACTTGCCCAAATAAATTAATTGTTATAATTGATTTGCCTGCAGGTCTTGCACCACCGGCACTTACATAATTATTCATAACCCAAATTGTTCCATTTGCATAAAAGTTCATTTCAGTTGGGTTTAAACAATAACTATAATTTGATAACCATTGTCCGTTATAATATTTTCTTTTTGCAAACATTCTTGAATCATACAAATTATCGATAACATAATCTGTTGGGTTATCATAATTATAAGCAAATGTTACTGGATTTACTGCATAAACCCAAAATTCATCTATATTAGTGTAATATGATCCAGGAGGAGTTGGATCTGCAAGACCAAGCCGGTTTATTTGAAAAAATATTTTCGTATTAATCATATATCGTAACCAATACTTTATTTTTAATTTTTGTTGGTATATTAATTAATAATTTAACCTCGTTTAGTTTTCTAACAGATATTGGTATCGGCATTTGTGTATAACGCATATATACTTTTGTATTGCTTAATTTTCTAAAGTATTTTTTATTAATAAGATAAGATTTATGAATACGTATAAAATTATAGTTTTTACAAAAACATTCTATTTCTTTTAATCCCTTTGCTATTTCAAATGTTTTATCTTTTAATTGTATTTTTGTATATGGACCACCAGCTTCAAAATAAATAACTTGGTTTACAAACACTTCCTCGTATTTATTATTCCATTTAAACACAATTTTACTGTTTTTAAAAGGTCGTGCCATAGTTTATGTTTGTTTGGCAATATTAATAATTTAAAAACAATATCTAAATAATTTATAGCAAATTACATATAACATTATTCACGTTACTGTTATTTAATGCAGCTAATTCATAGCTCAGACAAGCTAACAGAGAGTTTTTTAAATCAAAAAAAAAAAAATGGAGTTATTTATTTAACGTTGCAGGTGTGCTTTTAGAATATTGTTAAATTAAAATAACAAATAACAAAAACAATCCTTTATATATGTTTATATGTGCATTAATTAAATGTGCAGTTTTAAATTTTAAAGCTAAATAATTGAGCTGTATTTCGTGAAGTCACGAACCACTGGTTTTGAATTCACCTTTGCCCTTTAAAAATTATGAAACATCTACAATGTTTTAATTTTCTATTTTATTTTCTTTTACAATTATGTATCATCTACGATGATATGCCTGTATGGCAATCACTGAGCCTCCGCTGCGGCGGCAATGTCATTGACTTAAGAAAATTTCATCATGCTACGTTATTCGCTTACTTCTTGATAAGCTTCGCACTCGAAGTAGCAAATAGAATTGGTTATCCTCAGCAAAGGAGCTTGTAACTATAATGATTGCTCGAGTTCAATCGATAACTATAGGAAGTCTGAGATTAAGTCAATGACATTGGTCGCGGCGTAGTAATGCATTACTTTACCCACATAAATATTTTGTCGTTATTCTCGAAACGACTTATATCTTTTGAGAAACATACAACAACTAAGTCAATAAAAGGAAGCACGAAAAGCCCTCCCCCTAAAGTGCAGACATAAACTATTGGTACAATAGCTTTAGTTCCTAAAAAAAGCCGATGTCCACCTAGTGGACCCGTAAGTATTGTTAAAATAATTGTTGTTGCCTTGTCTTTTCCTACAACATCTTCTGCAATAACATACACTGGATTTTTTAAATGATGTTTGCCAATTTTAATATATTGGGGCCATTCTTTTATTTCTTCAATAGAGGTACATTGCATTGAATCAGCAACGACAACCCAAATAGTATCGGAAGGACTATAATTCTCAGCTTTTATTTGCTTGTTAAAAGAAAATAACAATGTTAAAATAAAAAAGCATTTTATTCCCTTTCGCATTTAGAGCTATCTTTTCTGATATTGGTTCTGATAATATTTTTCATAATCGCCCGATAAAACATTTTGCATCCAATCAGTATTTCCCAAATACCAGTTAACTGTTTTTTCAAGGCCTTCGTCAAAAGTAACTGTAGGATTCCATCCTAGCTCAGACTCTATTTTATTAAAATCGATAGCATATCTCATATCATGACCAGCACGATCTTTAACATAAGTAATAAGCTGTACTGAAGTTCCAGGTACTCTATTTAATTTCCCATCCATTATTTCGCATAGCTTATGAATTAATTTTATGTTAGTCCATTCGTTTCCGCCACCAATATTATAAGTTTCGCCTATCTTCCCCTGATGAAAAATCAAATCAATTGCTTGTGCATGGTCTTCTACATAAAGCCAGTCGCGAATATTTTCTCCTTTACCATAAACAGGCAATGCTATACTGTTTTTTATATTGTTAATAATTAATGGCAATAGTTTTTCTGGAAACTGATTTGGGCCATAATTATTAGAGCAATTTGATATAACAACTGGCATACCATAAGTATGATTATATGCTCTTACCAAATGATCACTGCTTGCTTTTGAAGCAGAATAAGGACTACGTGGGTCATATGGGGTATCTTCATAGAAAAAGCCTTCAGCTCCAAGCGAACCATATACCTCGTCTGTGCTAATGTGATAAAAACGATGACCTTCCCAATTATCTTTCCAGGCATTTTTTGCTGCATTTAATAATGTAACTGTTCCAACAATATTAGTTCTTATAAAAGACATTGGATCAGTTATAGAACGGTCAACATGAGATTCGGCTGCAAGATGAATAACTCCGTCAAAATTATATTTACTAAAAAGTTCTGTTAAAAGTTTTTCATCACAAATATCGCCTTTAACAAAAGTATAATTTGACTTATTATCAATATCTGTTAAATTTTCAAGATTACCAGCATAAGTAAGTAAATCAAAATTTATAATATTGTAGTCTGGATATTTATTAACAAAGTTCCGTACAACGTGCGAACCTATAAAACCAGCTCCTCCAGTTATTAAAATGTTTTTATTCATGTTCTATTATTTATTCTTGAATACCACGATATCTTTTTTCCCAATTCCATGCAGAAAGCATAGTTTCGTCTAGATTTTTTTCGGTTTTCCAGCCTAATATTTCATTTGCTTTTGACACATCGGCCCATACCTGCTCTATATCTCCGGGACGTCGATCAACAATAACATAATTCAATTTTTTACCAGATACTTTTTCAAAAGACTTTATAGCATCTAAAACAGAATATCCTTTACCTGTTCCTAAATTAAAAATCTCAAAATGCTCTTTCGATTTGTTATTAATTAATCGATCTACAGAAACAACGTGTGCTTTAGCAAGATCAACAACATTAATATAATCTCTTATACACGTTCCATCCTGAGTGTCATAGTCATCACCAAACACCTTAAGTTGTTCTCTTATTCCCGCAGCAGTTTGAGTAATAAAAGGAACCAGATTATTTGGAATCCCTATTGGCAATTCTCCAATTAAAGATGATTGATGAGAGCCAATTGGATTAAAATAACGAAGTGCGATAACTTTCAAAAAATCAACAGAAATAATTGAATCTTGTAGAATTTCTTCTGCTATTTGTTTAGTTTTCCCGTATGGTGAAGCAGGCTTTTTTAAAGTTGCTTTTTCATTTACCGGATTTTTATCAGGCTCTCCATAAACCGTGCAAGATGAAGAAAAAACTAAAGAAGAAATTTCTTTAGTAATCATATTATGAAGCAAATTAATTAACGACTCAAGGTTGTTTTTATAATACCTTAAAGGCTCAGCAACCGATTCGTTAACTGACTTCAGAGCGGCAAAATGAATAACCGCATCCAGATCGTGATGATTATTAAAATATTTTTCTGTCGCAAACTTATCAGTTAAATCGAGCTTTGTAAAATGTGGCTTTTTACCAGAAATCTTCTCGATACCATCTAAAACGGAAATGTGTGAATTTGAAAGATTATCAATAATAAAAACCTCGTAATCTTTTTGTAGTAGTTCAACTACAGTGTGTGAGCCAATGTATCCAGTACCTCCAGTAACTAATATTTTTTTCGCCATTTTATAAACTCCAATAATTAAAACCTTTCATCTTACCACGATAAATTCCTTTAACATCCACAAGAATTGCATCTTTACCAGTAATTCCTTTAAAATATGATTCAGTTAATTTAATATATTCTTTATGAGAAACAGCAATAATTACTGCATCGTAATCCGAGCGAATCTTTTTTGCAATGCCAAATCCGTATTCATGTTTTAACTCATCACTATCAGCATGTGGATCTACTACATCTACTTTTACGCCGTAGGAAACAAGTTCTGTAACAACATCTGCAACTCTTGAGTTTCTTAAATCGCTAACATCTTCTTTAAATGTAATACCCATCACTAAAACCTTAGCATTTAAAACATTTTTGCCCGTTGCAATAAGTTTTTTTACAGTTTGTTTAGCAATATAAAATCCCATTGAATCATTTACAAACCTACCAGCATCAATTACCTTTGAATGATAACGGAATTCTTTTGCTTTATATGTTAAATAATAAGGATCTACTCCTATACAATGACCACCAACTAAACCAGGATAGAACTTTAAGAAATTCCATTTTGTGCCGGCTGCTTCAAGAACTTCGTATGTGTTAATTCCCATTCTATTAAAAATGATTGAAAGCTCATTCATTAGTGCAATATTAACATCACGCTGAGTATTCTCAATAATTTTTGCTGCTTCTGCAACTTTTATTGTTGAAGCTCTGTGAACACCTGCTTTTACAACAAGTTCGTATACTTTTGCAACATTTTCTAATGATTCTTTATCGCATCCTGAAACAACTTTTTTGATTGTTGTTAAAGTATGATCTTTATCTCCCGGATTAATTCTTTCTGGAGAATATCCCACTTTAAAATCTTTCATAAACTTTAATCCTGACATTTTTTCTAACACAGGAACACAATCTTCTTCTGTGCAACCTGGATATACTGTAGATTCATAAACCACATAATCGCCTTTTTTTAATATTTTACCAACAGCAGTTGTAGCACTTATTACAGGAGTTAAATCTGGCAGGTTATGATTGTCAATTGGAGTAGGAACAGCAACAATGTGAAAAGAAGCTCCTTTTAAATCTGCAGGATTAGATGTAAAAGTAATATCACATCCTTTAAATGCCGATGAAGGAAGTTCGTTACTTGGATCAATTCCTTTTTTCATCAACTGAACTCTGTCTTCTCGAATATCAAAACCAATGACAGAAACTTTTTTTGCAAATTCTAACGCTATAGGTAATCCTACATAGCCTAATCCAATAATAGAAATCTTAGTTTTTTTGTCAATAATTTTTTTGTACATAATAAATATATTTTGTTAAATGTTTTTACAAATTGGATGAAAATCTCCTATAAGCCCTACAGGAGATGCATTTCTAATATTATAAGCTGTTTCAACTGAAGTACGGGCATCAGCTAACCCAAAACCTTTATTTTCAATAATAGACTGATAACTCAAAGTGTGTAAATCAGTAAATCCACCGCTAAATTCAATTTCTTTTCCTTCAACTGTTATAGAGCGAAAAGTTCTTTGGTTTTTTGCTTTAACCTCAGTAGGAATATCATTATAATTGATACTTAAAAACCAGCGTACTCTTGCTTTTTCTAATTGTAAAAATCCGGCAGCTTTATCTTTCTGCGAAACGTGCAATTTGTTATCTTTTACTGAACCAAATATCCATGTAAGCATATCAAAAAAATGAATTCCAATATTGGTTGCTATTCCGCCAGATTTTTGAATATCGCCTTTCCATGAAAAGTCATACCAGTTTCCACGACTAGTTATATAGCTTAAATCAACATCAAATATTTTGTCTTTTGGAGATTCTTCAATTTGTTTTTTTAATGCTATAATTGATGGATGAAGCCTTAATTGTAATATTGTATTTACTTTATTCCCTGTTTCTTTTTCTAATTCAGTAAGTGCGTCAATATTCCAAGGATTTAAAACCAATGGCTTTTCGCAAATTGCATCTGAACCACTTCTTAGAGCAAAACGAATATGAGAATCGTGTAAAAAATTTGGAGAACAAATACTCACATAATCTATTTTGGTACCAGCTCTTCTAAGTTTTTCGGTATGTCTGTCGAATCTTTCAAATTCTGAAAAAAAATCTGCTTCCGGAAAATAATTATCTAAAAATCCAACACTATCAAATTTGTCTAATGTTGCAACCAATTTATTTCCTGTTTCTTTTATTGCACCAACATGACGTGCAGCAATATATCCAGCCACGCCTATCAAAGAGAAATTTTTTGGTTGAATCATTATTCTACAATTTTATTTACTTCATTATTAGCTAAGCGATATTTAGCATTACTTTCTGGACAAACTGCAATTCCTTCTTCGTTAAAAGTCAATCGATGTCCAAATTCGCTCATCCAGCCAACATGGCGTGACGGATTTCCTACTACTAAAGAATAAGATTTAACATCCTTAATAACAACCGCACCTGCTCCAATAAAACAATACTCGCCAAGAGTAACACCGCAAACTATTGTAGAATTAGCGCCAATACTTGCCCCTTTTTTTACATGAGTTTTTTTATATTCGTCTTTACGAATAACAGCACTTCTGGGATTAATTACATTTGTAAAAACCATCGACGGTCCCAAAAAAACATCATCTTCGCATATTACACCAGTATAAATGCTTACATTATTCTGAATTTTAACATTATTTCCAAGAATTACTTCAGGAGAAACAACTACATTCTGACCAATATTACATTTTTCGCCAATTTTGCAATGTGACATAATATGGCTAAAATGCCAGATTTTTGTACCCTTTCCAATGCTGCATCCTTTATCAATAACGGCTGATTCGTGAGCAAAGTAGTCTAAAGAATTATTTTCCATTAAATAAAATTTAAAGCGTAAAGATACAATTGAGAAAGGTTATTGCAAAATGATTAATAATTTGAATAAATATGATATAAATCAACAGTAAAACACAGAATTATCAAACTAAATAACTCTCTACTTGTAAACTTTTAACTTTTAGATATACCTTTGTTTCATCAAAAAATAATAAAATGTTTGTTTTTTCTCAGCCATATAATACTTATTCTCGTTTTAAAACCAAAGTTGTAACTATTGGTGGCATTCAGCTTGGAGGTGATAATCCAATTCGAATTCAAACAATGACAAACACTAATACTCTTGACACAAGCTCAACTGTTGAACAAATTTCTAAAATTTACAATGCTGGTTCAGACTATGTTAGGTTAACCGTACAAGGCATTAAAGAAGCAGAAAATCTTCCAAATATTTTAAAAGAATTAAAAAAAAGAAATATTGAAATTCCGATAATTGCCGACGTACACTTTAACCCTAAAGTAGCCGAAATAGCTGCTCAGATAGTTTCTAAAGTTCGTATAAATCCAGGTAATTACATTGATATTTCAAAATCTGCAAAACAAATAGAATTTACTGAAAAAGAATTTCTACTTGAAAAAGAAAAAATTCACGAAAAACTTTTACCACTACTAAAAATTTGCACTCAAAATCAAACCGCAATCAGGATTGGAATAAATCATGGCTCACTTTCTTGGAGAATGATTAGTAGATATGGAAACACACCCGAAGGAATGGTAGCTTCCGCAATGGAATTTGTGGAAATTTGCAATTCTGAGAATTTTCAGAACATTGTTCTTTCAATGAAGGCTAGTAATCCGCTTACAATGATTCACGCCAACAGACTTTTGGTTCAAAAAATGTCCGAAACTAACATGAATTATCCTTTACATCTTGGTGTTACCGAAGCAGGATTAGGAGAAGACGGAAGAATTAAATCTGCAATTGGAATTGGGTTATTACTTTCAGAAGGAATTGGAGATACCATTCGGGTTTCGCTAACAGAAGCACCAGAAAAAGAAATTCCGGTTGCAAAAGCAATTGTAAATGAAAGAAATAAAAACATTACTGTAAACCATTTAACAAAGAACACAAGCTGGAATTACAATCCATTTTCATATAATAAACGAAAAACAACTGCCTTCAAACAAATTGGCAGTGAAAATGTGCCAATATTAATATATACTGATTTCACTGATGACAGTATTGTTTTTCCAGATATTAACAATTTGCAATATTTTGATTTTAACAAATTACATATAATCGAAAACGATAACTTGCATTCTATTCGCGATTATATTTCTGATCTTGATTTAAAAATTGATTTAAAACCTGTTATTTTAAAATTCGACATAAAAAATTTATCTGAAGAAGAAATTTTATATAAAATCTCAATAATCGCTGGTGGATTATTTGCAGATGGTAGAATTGATGGTATTTGGATTACAGGAACAACAAAAGAAAATTCTAAAAAAATAATCTCCATTACATATTCTGTATTTCAAGCAAGCAGAGTGAGAATAACAAAAACAGAATACATTTCTTGCCCTTCTTGCGGAAGAACTCTTTTTGATATAGAAAAAGCAGTGAACGATGTTATGATGGCCACAAAACAATTTACAGGATTAAAAATTGCAATTATGGGTTGTGTTGTAAACGGACCTGGCGAAATGGCCGATTCTGATTATGGTTACGTTGGAGCTGGTAAAGGAAAAGTAAATATTTATAAAGGCAAAGAACAAGTTTTACAAAATATTCCTGAAGTAGACGCGGTTAATGAATTAGTTCGCATTATTAATCATTATCAAAAAAAATAAGTTTTATGACTTTGTTAATTAAAATTAATTAGATTTGTATTCTAAACCTAAAATAATTTTAAAATGAAATTTTTACCTCTTTTTTTAATCGCAGCAATTTTAGTGTCATGTGGCGGAAGTCAAAGTTCTTTAGACGCTCTCAGCAAGCTTGATTCTTTAAACAAATCCATTGAGACAACAAAATACACAAGTCCAGATGGGACCTTTAAAATTAACTTCCCAGGAACACCAAAAGTAGAGTCTCAAAATGTTCCTACTGAAGTAGGAAATATTGAAATGAAATCTTTTACTTACGAAAAAAGCGTAACCGAAGCTTATATGGTAGCTTTAAGCGATTATCCTTCAGATATTGTTGCTGCTAGCTCACCTGACAGTCTTTTACAAGGAGCAAAAGAAGGTGTTTTAAACAGTCAAGGCGCAACCCTAGAATTTGAAGAAAAAATCACTCTCGATGGAAATCCTGGATATTTCTTTAAAGCTAAAAGTGAAAATTTATATATGTGTTATAAAATATTTTTAAAAGAAAATCGTCTTTTCCAGATTTTAATGCTTCGTGATGGCAGCTATTCAACCCAAGAAGATATTACTGGATTTATAGGATCTTTCGAATTTTCGAAATAAAAAATTATTTCTTTAATTTTAAGCCGTTTTGATGTTTCAAAACGGCTTTTTTTATCTATGCTGCTTATTCATTACCTTTGATTTCTTTTAAAGCTTAAGAAATGAATATTAATAAATTTATGTTAATGATATTAGACGGATGGGGAATTGGCGACAAATCTCATTCCGATGCTATTTTTAACGCAAATACTCCAAACCTTGATGCACTTAAAGAAAAATACCCAAACTCCCAGTTACTAACTTGTGGTGAAGATGTTGGATTGCCTGAGGGACAAATGGGAAATTCTGAAGTCGGGCATTTAAATATTGGTGCAGGCCGGGTAGTTTATCAGGAATTAGTTAGAATAAATAAAGCCATTCGAGAAAAAACTCTTGATACAAACAAAATATTACTTAACGCATTTCAAACTGCTAAAGAAAAAAATGTAAGCCTTCATTTAATTGGACTTATTGGCGATGGCGGAGTACATTCTCATTCAAATCATTTAATAAGAATTTGCGAACTTGCCACAGAAAATAATGTTGAAAATGTTTTTATTCATGCACTTACCGATGGAAGAGACACAGATCCACACAGCGGATTAAATTTCGTAAAAGAAGTTCAAGAAAAAACTACAAACACTACAGCAAAAATTGCAACATTAGTAGGCAGATATTATACAATGGATCGCGATAAACGTTGGGAAAGAGTTAAAATTGGTTACGATCTATTGGTAAACGGAATTGGGAAAAAAGCTAAAAATGTTTTAACTGCAATTGAAGAATCATATTCTGAAGAAATTACTGATGAGTTTATTAAACCTATTGTTATTGTTGACGATACTCAAAATCCAATTGGTCTCGTTAAACCCAATGATGTGTTTTTATGTTTTAATTTCAGATCCGACAGGCTTCGTGAAATAACGACTGTTCTAACACAAAAAGACATGCCAGAAAACGACATGCAAAAAATTCCATTAGAATATTTTACTATTACACGTTACGACGAATCTTTCAAAAATATTCATATACTTTTCGATACCGAAAATGTAGAAAATACTATTGGTGAAACAATCTCTAAACTTGGTTTACATCAGCTAAGAATAGCAGAAACAGAAAAATATCCGCATGTTACTTTTTTCTTTTCAGGTGGACAGGAAGATATTTTTAACAACGAACAGCGAATAATGATTCCTTCGCCAAAAGTTGCTACATACGATTTACAGCCCGAAATGAGCGCACCTATTGTTTGCGATGCAGTAATTGCAGAATTAAATAAAAACACTCAGGATTTTATTTGCTTAAACTTTGCAAATGGCGATATGGTAGGCCACACTGGTTTTTATGATTCGATTATTAAAGCTGTTGAAACTATTGATTCTTGTGTTGGGAAAGTTGTAAAAACAGCGATTGCAAACAATTACGAATTAATGATAATTGCAGATCATGGAAATGCAGATTTTGCTGTAAATCCAGATGGTTCCCCTAATACTGCTCATTCACTAAACCCAGTTCCTTGTATTCTTATTTCAAATAGATTTGAAAAAATTGAACCAGGTATTTTAGCTGATGTTGCCCCAACTATTTTAAAAATAATGGGAATAGAAATTCCAAAAGAAATGACAGGAAGAGTTCTGGTAAAATAACTATGATTCAAATTGACGATAAAATAGTAAGTCTGGACGTTTTTGAAAAAAAATTCGTGTGTGATGTTAAAGCTTGCAAAGGCGTATGCTGTGTTGCTGGTGACTCGGGCGCACCACTTGAACCTGACGAGATTCTTGCAATTGAAGAAGCATTAACTTCTATATATTGTTTTATGCCTGAGAAATCAATATCAAATGTTGAAAAAAATGGCGTTGCAATAATTGATTCAGAAGGCGATTTAACTACACCTCTTAACAATGGCAAGGAATGTGCTTTTACAATTTTTATTAATGGAATAGCTGCATGTGCTATAGAAAAGAGTTGGGAAAAAGGAACTTGCACACTTCAAAAACCTATTTCTTGTCATCTTTATCCAATTAGATTAAAAAAATATTCAACTTTTACGGCTGTTAATTATGATACCTGGGATATATGTGAATCTGCTTTAACTTGCGGAGAAAAAGAAGAGATTCAAGTATATAAATTCGCAAAAACTGCACTTATAAGAAAGTATGGCGAAGATTGGTATAGTCAACTATGTATTGCAGCTGAGTATGCATTAAAAAACAAACTTAAATGATGAAAACAATTTCTTTTGTTAAATATTTCTGCTTAATGCTATTTGTTTTTTCAATAACCTTTTGCTTTGGTCAAAACAACAAATATGATGAAATAATTATTAAAGATAAAATATACAAACCAGGCAGCAGTTGGTTAAAAATTGGTGAAGGTTATGGTTATCATAAGTCATTAAATAAATTTGAATTAAACACTTTAATTTCATGTTCTTTTAGAATTAAAAATTTTTATTTTCAAGGCGGTTACCATGTTTCAAGTGATAAATTTTTTACTCAACCATCTTATCAAAAACTAAATGATTTTTATGTCGCAACTGGCTGGCGAAAAGAAACACCAAAAGCAAATATCACAGCTTTTGTAGGGCCTACATATGCCTATGGCGGCACTTTTGATCATGTTGTAGACACAGGCGGTGTGGCTAAAAACTGGTATAGAGGTTTTAATGAAATAGGGCTCTATGGATGTATAGATTATACTTTCAAAATATTTTATGATTTAGGTTTTGGAATTTCATTATATGGCAGTGCAAACAAAGAATACAGCGTAGTGGGAATACAAACACATTTTTATTTTTCGGGAGCATTTAAAGGAGAAATTAAATAATATTATTATGGAAAAAATTAACGATTTTATCGACAACAACCGTCAAAGATTTTTAGATGAACTTTTTGGATTAATTCAGATTCCTTCTATAAGTTCATTAACAGAGAATAAACCCGACATGGTTAGAGCGGCTGAATATTGGAAAGATTTAATATTTAAAGCAGGAGCTGATAGGGCAATAGTTATGCAATCAGAAGGGAATCCTGTTGTTTATGGCGAAAAAATAATTAGTCCAGATCTTCCAACAGTATTGGTATATGGACATTATGATGTTATGCCTGTTGATCCTATAGAGCTATGGGAATCACCACCATTTGAACCAGTGATTAGAAATGGAAAAATTTATGCCCGAGGTGCCGATGACGATAAAGGTCAGGCTTATATGCACGCTAAAGCATTTGAGTTTATGGCAGCAAATAACAATTTGCCTTGTAATATTAAATTCATGATCGAGGGCGAAGAAGAAATTGGTTCGCCAAGTCTAGAAAAATTCTGTAATGAGAATAAAGATTTATTAAAGTGTGATGTTATTTTAGTTTCCGACACAGGATTAATTGCTCAGGATATTCCTTCGGTAACAGTTGGCTTAAGAGGATTAGCGTATATGGAAGTTGAATTAACTGGTCCAAATCGCGATTTACATTCAGGAATTTTTGGTGGTGCAGTTGCTAACCCTGCAAATATGTTAACAAAAATAATCGCAAGTCTAACCGATGAAAATAATAAAATCACAATTCCCGGATTTTATAACGATGTAATTGAACTAACAACTGAAGAAAGAAGTGATCTTGCAAGAGCTCCTTTTGATTTAACAAAATATAAAGAATCGCTGGATTTAGTAGACATTTGTGGAGAAAAAGGTTATTCTACAATAGAACGTACAGGAATTCGCCCATCATTAGATGTAAATGGTATCTGGAGTGGCTATACGGGCGAAGGTGCAAAAACAGTTCTACCGGCAAAAGCAACAGCAAAAATTTCAATGCGGTTAGTTCCAAATCAGGAGCATCATAAAATAAGCGAATTATTTGAAAAACACTTAAAATCAATTGTGCCAGAAGGAGTAAAAATTACCGTTAAAGACCTTCATGGTGGAGCTGCATATGTTGCACCAACCAACACCCATGCATATAAAGCAGCAAGTAAAGCATACGAAAAAACATTTGGCAAAATACCTGTACCAACCAGAAGCGGTGGAAGTATTCCAGTTATTGCAATGTTTGAAAAAGTGCTGGGAGCTAAATCTATTTTAATGGGATTTGGACTTGAATCAGATGCAATTCATTCACCTAACGAGAATTTTCCTTTATTTAATTTATATAAAGGAATAGAAACTATTCCTTGGTTTTACAAATACTATTGCGAAAAATAAATAAAATTTGAGATGAAATTATTTTCAATAAATACTGGTACTTTTAAACTTGATGGCGGTGCAATGTTTGGTGTTGTGCCAAAAATAATGTGGCAAAAATCATATTCTGCTGACGAAAACAATCTTTGTACCTGGGCGTTACGGTGTTTATTAATTGAGACAGAAAATCGCAGAATTTTAATAGATTGCGGTATTGGAAATAAACAAAGTGAAAAATTTCTTGGACATTACCATATTGTAGGAAACGATGGTTTTGAAAAATCACTTGCTCATACAGGTTTTGCTCCAAATGACATTACAGATGTAATTCTAACCCATCTTCATTTTGACCATTGCGGCGGAGCAATAAAACATAATGCAGATAAAACTGGTTTTGAACCAACTTTTAAAAATGCAACCTACTGGATTGGAAAGCAACAATGGGATTTAGCAAATAATCCTAATCAGCGAGAAAAAGCTTCCTACCTAAATGAAAACTTTATCCCTCTTTTAGAAACAGGGAAAGTAAAATTCATAGAAAATGAAACAGAAATATTTCCAAACATTTCTGTTAAAATTTATAATGGACACACTGCTGGTCAAATGATTCCTTTTATTAAAATAAACGATAAAACCCTTGTTTATATGGCCGATTTTATCCCAACAACAGCACATATTCCATTGCCATTTGTTATAAGTTACGACACCAGCCCATTAATTACTCTGTCAGAAAAAGAAGAGTTTTTAAAAGAAGCTGTGTTAAATAATTATACCCTATTTTTTGAACATGACAATATTAACGAATGCTGCTCATTGCAGAATACCGAAAAAGGCATTAGAGCTAACAAAACCGGATTATTAAAAGATTTTATTTAACAACATATAATACACCAAAGACTATGATTTGCCCTAAATGTTTTACAGAAAACGAAAATGATGCTTTGTTTTGCAAAAACTGTGGTACAAGCCTATACACTGGGACAACAAATCACAAAACCAGAAATAAAACAATGGATATTCTTGTTTTTGTTTCCATTACATATTGGTTTGCAATGGATTTTATAAATGTTATTATACGAATATTTATTGATAACTGGTACGATAGTCCTTTTAAATATTTTCAAATTGGCACCAATTTAATTTATGCAGCAATTCCAATAATTATTGCACTTTCAATAAAAATAAAGGGACTTAAAATTCCTGCAATTATTTTTGCAGGACTAATTGCTTGCTATATTTTTTATACCAATATAGATTGGATTATAAGAGGGTTTTAAGAAAGCAACGATACTATTCTATAAATATTTTTTTAACTGTAGATTCGTTATTACAGATTACTTTTACAAAATAAATACCTGGTGTAATGTTATCAATATTTATTTGAAGTTGACTTTCTTCAGAATTGTTAACTAATTTTATCACTGATTTACCTGTTATATCAGTAATTTCAATAACATCTATTTTATTTGAAGTATTTGAAACTATAACACTATTAGCATTATTATAATAAATATTTAACTCTCCTGCTTTTAGAAACTTAACAAGTATAGTATTGCTTTCTGAGTAATTGCCATCAAAATCAACTTGTTTTAATTTATAATAATTGTTTCC
>CAIQJL010000156.1 GCA_903872185.1 uncultured Bacteroidota bacterium
AAATGTTCCTCAAACATATTTAATGAACTTAATAGAAAATGAAAATTACCTAAAACTTGTAAATCATAAAAATTATAATCCACGAATTTTAGAAACAGTTATTAATAGAAAAATATGGGAGCATTGTACCCCAGAAGAATTTACAAAAGCTTTTAAATCATATTTTGACAATCCTCAGAGTGTATGGCTTTTTACTTTTGAAAATTCTTTGGACAAATTTTCTCAATACTCATTATTAGTATTGTTAACTATTGGAACTCCAGTTCTACTCCAAGATTTAGAATTAGCGGTAAAAGAATTTCTTATTAAAAATAATTACAAATATTTTATTGGATTTGATTCAATTACATTCAATAGAACAATTCAAGAACTTGAAAATACTTTTATTAGGACACAGAAAGATTCATATAATAGTATTGTAGTCGAGTATCAAAACCCTTCAATTCAAGATTTTTTAGTTAACTATTTAAGAGACAAAAACGATTTAATTAATAGCCTTATTGATTCTTCATTATTCGTAGGCCAATTTTTTAATATATTCACAACAAATGACAATACTAATATTACCATTAACAGATTTATAAAGCTTTCAGAAGAACAAATACAAACGTCAATAAATAGAATTAAAACTATTTACGATCAAATAAAGACTTCTAGAGTTATAAGATTAACACAGAACAAAAGCGATAATTTCTCATGGTATAAATTTTCAAGTTTTATTTATTCCTTCTTACTAGAAATTCACAATGAATTAGCTACTAAAAATACTGATGCAAAAAACTTTATATATGAAAAATTTCAGGAACTAGTTTTATTAGACGACACATCACAAACTGAACAAAACTCTTATATCACTTTACTTTCAAATCTAGATTTAACAAAGCTTTCATTTAATGAGGAAGAATTATTAGACAAATTTATAGTTAATCTACAATGGCTGGATAATTTAGAAATATTTGCAAAAATTGAAAACATATTTCCTACTACCTATAAAGACACTACAAGTGATTTGACTTTTAAAATTAAGATAAAAGAAATAGTAAATGAAGAAATGAATAGTACAGATGATTCTGATATATATGACCTTATTAATAAAATTAAATTAGTTGAAACTAACTTTCCAGTTGACTATCAAAAAGAAATTGAAGAATTAGAAAAAAAGGAAACTGAGTATCACGAATATTTGGAATCACAAGTTGACTTTTATTTAGAAGATGAAAAAGAATATGTTGAGCCAAAAGAACTAAGCGATATAGAAGAAAATGAGATTATAAACCAAATTTTCAACTCATTACTTGACTAATAAAAAACGGCTGGTAACACTATCTACAAAATAATAATACTAAACTATAAATTTAGGGCTTTATGCCCTTTTTTTATTTCCTTGTGTTCAAAGCTCCATTTTGTTGAAAATTTATACCCGTTAGCTCTTTTAAAATTTATTTATCTCAATGAGTTTGCCTTTGTATCTGCAAAGGTTGAAAGCCGAAATGCCCTCCACAACAGAAGATAAACAGATATTCCTAAGCGTTCAGAAAACAATTGTAACAATGTGCTTATTGCATTATTGAGTTTTCTGAACACTAAGGACTATCTCTATTGTTGGAAGTCATTTGCGGCTTTCTTTTTTAATGGCAGAACAAACGCAAGAACTCATTAAGATGCATATGAAAAATTTTAAAAGAATGACAGCTATGTATAAAAAACAGAAAACAAAATGGATCAGATTCGTTGAACACCGCTCGAATCTATTATATGCATATGAGTTTTCTGTGATTCTGCCTGGCTTTCTCTTTATATCTCTATTTATTAATCAATTAAATTTTGTTTTATGGAAACTTTAGAAAAAAAGAAAATCAATGGAAATGGCAACGGTAATGGCAAAGCCTTACTAGCCGATGTTAAAGAACTTCGTGGTAAAAACGGTGAAAAGCTTATCAAGCTTGGTGATCCCATCCCTACAGAAGTTGTGCAAAATGAAGTGAAAACTGAGGTAAAAAC
>CAIQJL010000157.1 GCA_903872185.1 uncultured Bacteroidota bacterium
TTTCCGTATATTTGTAGTATGAAAAATACAAATTTAAATATTCCTGGAATATACAAAATAACTAATTTAGTTACACTTGAATTTTATATAGGTAGTGCTGTTAATTTAAGGAGAAGAAAAAACACTCATTTCTTTAAATTAAAAACTAATACTCATGTTAATAAACATCTACAATCTTCATATAATAAACATGGAGAGGAAAATTTTATTTTTGAGGTTTTGGAATTTGTTTCTGATAAAAATGATTTGATTCCTATTGAACAAATATACTTAGACATATTTAAGCCTCAGTATAATAAAAGATTAATAGCGAGTAGTAATCTGGGATTAAAGTTACCTCCAATATCAGAGTCTCATAAAAAGGCTCTTAATAGAAAGGGTAGAAAAAACTCAGAATATCAAAAGGAAATGGTTTCCTTATATAATACTGGCAGAAAAGCTAGTGATGAAACTAGATTAAAACAAAGAAACATAAAATTAGGTAAGAAATCTTCTGAGGAAACAAAGAAGAAACAATCTGATTCAATGTCTGGCAGGAGGCCTTCAGATTACACAATATTAAGAGCAATTGAAGTTTTTAGTATTGCTGTAGTTCAACTTGATAAAGATGGAAGTTTCATAAAAGAGTGGAGCTCAGGAACAGAGGTCGCCAGAGTATTAGACAGGGTTAATCAAGGTCATGTAACAGCTTGCTGTAAAGGCAAAAGGAAAACTTCTGGAGGTTATAAATGGATGTATAAAGAAGATTATGAAGAATATATTATAGAAAAGTAATAGAATTTAATTAAAAAATAAATATGAGTGATGAAAGAGATATGGCTATGTCTGAAAAATTAGAAGTAGCTGAAAACGCTGAAACAGTAAAAATAGAAGAAAAAGTAGTATATGAACCTTATGTCGATAACGAAAGTAGATCATTAGCTATTCATGAAGTTGAAATGTTATGTAATATGATAAATGCACATTATTATTACATTCATACAGATGCAGGAAATCACGGAAAGCAAGAGCCTAAGTTAACAAAAAGTACAGCAATTTCCGTTTTTAGTGGGCAGCAGATAGATAGTTTTACTCAAAGAATAGCTGAGATTAATAACCGCCTTGTACAGAAAAGTTAATAATGTTGATTATATAAATAATTTGTATAATTTAATTATTTTTCGTAAATTTGTAATCTAAATTTAGATTATGAAAAAAGAAAAGTTGATTGGTAGGGTTTATATGATAATAAACCCAAAAGGTAAGGTGTATGTTGGTAGTACAACACAAAATTTTGAAAGAAGATGGAATTCTTATTTTAATTTAACTTGTAAGGGGCAAATTAAGTTATATAATTCTTTGGTAAAGTATGGAGTAGAAAACCATATATTTAAAAAGATATGGGTTGGAGATATAAAACTAATGTTTAAGTATGAATTTATATTGGGTAAATCTTTTGATGTTTTAAATCCTGATGTTGGGTTAAATTTGTTCTTACCTAAAATAGATGATACCTATAAAAACATAAGTGAAGAGTCAAGAATTAATATGAGTAATAGTTTTAAAGGTAAAAAATTATCTGAAGAAACTAAAAAGAAAATAGGTGATTATAGAAGAGGTAAGAAATTGTCAGAAAAATCCAAATTAAAGGTTTCTATTGGTAATTTAGGTAAAATCATGTCTGAAGAGACTAAGCTAAAAATAAGCAATGCTAAGAAAGGTAGAAAGAAAACAAAAGAGCAGGCTATTTACGGTGGATTACAAGGTAGAAAAACTATTTATCAATATAAATTAAATGGAGAATTTATTCAGGAGTGGAAGGGCGCTGTATTGGCATCTCAGGAATTGAATATAGACTCAAGTGGAATAATAAGATGTTGTAAAAAGAAAATTAAATCTTGTGGCGGTTGGCTCTGGAGTTATGAAAAACTTGATAAACTAATAATTAAAAGAAAAAGAAAATATAAAAATAGTTAAAATAAAGAGGAAAGTAAAATAAGAAATGGCAAATAAAATATTATTAGTAGGGAAGAGTGGGTCAGGTAAAACTTTTGCTTTAAGGACATTGGATCCTAAAAGTACATTTATTATCTGTCCAGATGAGAAGAATCCTCCATTTGAGGGATGGAGAAAAAATTATATAATGCAAGATGATGGTAAGTTTAATCCTAAAACTTGTAATTATTATAAAACAACTAATTGGGATGATATTAGAAAATGTTTGAAATTTATTTCAGACAATAGAACTGAAATTAAAGTTGTTGCTATTGATACAATAACTTATGCTATGATTGGTGAATTTATGCAGAAAGCTAAAGTCACTGGATATACTAAGTTCACTGAAATGGGCAGTAATGTATATGAGACATTAAAAATGATTGATGGGTTAAGAGATGATTTAACTGTTATAGTTATGGCTCACACTGATCATGAAACAATTAATGGAGTTGATAGCTCAACATTTTCAGTTCCAGGTGGTAAATTAGTAGCTGATGTAGTTAAACCAACAGGAATGTTCTATATTACATTAGAAACATTAGTTGAAAAACAAGGAGAAGAAATTAAATATTATTTTATGACACAAAATAATACTACAAATATGTCTAAATCTCCAATTGGTATGTTTTCTGGAATTAAAATTCCAAATGATATGCAAATGGTTTTAGACGCAGTACATAAATATGAAAATTAATTAAAAAATATATATAAAATGGAAAATACAGAAAACAAAACAACAATTTGTGGTAATGAAAGACCAACGGTATCAAAAACAAATTTTATAATTCAGGCAACTGAAAATAAATTAACAAGACCACAAATGGCTGAATATTTCGGAATTAAAGAAAGTCAAGTTTCCAAGTTAGCTAAACAGTTGGAAGTTAAAATTGCAAGAAATATACAGCCTGCAATTAATTTAATTGACTAAAA
>CAIQJL010000158.1 GCA_903872185.1 uncultured Bacteroidota bacterium
CAGCCTCAGGCGGTACAAATTACTTATGGAGTAATGCAGCAACAACAGCTGCTATAACTGTTACCCCAGCCGCAACAACAACCTATACAGTAACCGTAACAAATGCTGCAACATGTACAGCAATAACAAATGTTATAGTAACTGTAAATTCATTGCCAATAGTAAATGCAGGAGCTGATCAAGTAGTTTGTGCAGGATCTCCAGTTACATTAACAGGTAGTGGTGCAACTTCATATGCATGGGATAATGGAGTAACAGATGGAACTCCATTTACACCAGCAGTTGGAGTAATAACCTATACCGTTACTGGAACAACAGGTGGTTGTTCAAATACAGATCAGGTAATTGTAACAGTAAATGCACTTCCAAACGTAAATGCAGGAATTGACCAGGTAATTTGTGAAGGTTCGTCCGTTACTTTAATAGGTAGTGGTGCAACTTCATATTCATGGGATAATGGCGTAACAGATGGAGTTTCATTTACGCCAGCAGTTGGTACAATAACCTATACTGTAACAGGTACAACAGGTAGTTGTTCAAATACAGATCAGGTGACAGTAAATGTAAATGCTATTCCAAATGTAAATGCAGGAACAGACCAGATAATTTGTGAAGGCTTATTAGTTACTTTAACAGGTAGTGGTGCAACTTCATATACTTGGGATAATGCAGTAACAGATGGAACACCATTCACACAAGCTATAGGAACAGTAACTTATACAGTAACCGGAACTTTAAATGGCTGTTCAAATACAGATCAGGTAATGGTAACTGTAAATGCTTCACCTGTTGCATCAGCAACAAGTGTAAACGCTTCATGCGGAGTTGCAAACGGAACTGCAACAGCAAGTGCTATTGGTGGAACAGGAACTTATACCTATCTATGGGATGCTTTAGCAGCAAATCAAATTACTGCAACAGCTATAAATTTAGGAGTAGGGTCATATGCAGTATCAGTTTTTGATGGGAATTGTACATCAACTGCAATAGCTTCAGTAAGTGAAAATGGAGCACCAGCAATTTTAGTTTCTGCAACAAACAGTATAATTTGTGTAGGTCAGACAACAACACTAAGTGTAACTGGAGCTGATACATATTTATGGTCTCCAGCAACATATTTAACAGCTACAACAGGTAGCAGTGTTGATGCAACACCACCAACGACTACTACTTTTACCGTTCAAGGTACAACAGCAGGTTGTAGTTCTGTTCAGACAATTGAAATAACTGTGAATGCATTACCACTGGTAAATGCAGGTATTGATCAGGCAGTTTGTTTAGGATCTGCAGTAACATTAACAGGTAGTGGTGCAACTTCATACACATGGGATAACGGTGTGACAGATGGTACTCCATTTACACCTTCTGCTGCAGGTGCGATTACATATACTGTTACAGGAACTATAAATGGATGTTCAAATACAGATCAGGTAGTAGTAACAGTTAATACCGCGCCAGTTGCCGGATTTAGTTTAATAGATAATGGATATGGTAATGTATCGTTTACCGATTTGTCAGTAGGTGCAACTCAATGGACCTGGACTTTTGGTGATGGCGGCGTTAGTTTTGTTCAAAATCCAACTTACACTTACCTTGCAAATGGAACCTATACTATAACACAAATTGTACAAAGCGCTTGTGGTAGTAATGTCTCAACACAAACAATCAGTGTAATTATTGATAACATTAATGTAGTATCTGTAACATCACAACTTGAGGTTTATCCAAATCCAAGTAACGGACAGTTTAATATTAGATACAGTTCAAACACTGGTAGTAGTTTTGTGGTTAATATTGTTAACGTAACAGGTGAGATAGTAAGCACTAAAGAATATGTTAAGAGTTCTACAACTATGATTGTTCCTGTAGATATGGCAAGACTTGCTAAGGGAATTTACCAGATTAAGGTAATAAATAGCAACGAAGTATTAAATACAAGAATTTTGATAGACAGATATTAATAGAAATTATAAAACTAAAAAACCCCGGATTTCCGGTAGGAGTGGTCGGAATAAATTTCGACCACTTTTTTTATGTCTTATTGAAGAATAAATCAGTGTTTCCTCAGCATTTAAATGCAATTACAAAATTTCTAATAACAAATGTAAACTAGTCCAATTATCAAACAACACTATTAATTGTCATCCTGAGAGCCCGCATTTAGTCTGACGAAGTGTATTCAAAGGGATTTGCCCACAAACCCTCACGCATGTTTCAAGAGCCTCAACATGACCCCCTAGGACTAATATAAATTATTTTGGTTTAAAAACAAAAGTGGTCAGAAGAAAAATCTTCCGACCACTCTTGGATTTCCGGGTTTTTTTAGTTTTATAAAGTCGGTAATATTATTGAATAAAACGATATCCTACACCTTTAATTGTTTGAATAAAATTATCGCCAATTTTTTCTCTAAGTTTTCTAATGTGAACGTCAATTGTTCTTTCACCAACAATTACATCATTTCCCCATATAATGTTATAAATATCATCTCGAGTAAAAACTTTATCTGGTTTTGTAGCAAGTAGAATTAATAATTCGAATTCTTTTTTAGGGAGATTTATTTCTATATTGTTCTTTGTTACACTATATTTTTCTTTATTAATGGTTAAATTGTCAAAACTTATAATTGACTTTTCTGATATTTGATTATCCGAAAAATCGAATCTTTTTAGCAATGCTTTAATTCTACTTATCAGGAGTTTAGGTTTAATGGGTTTTGAAATATAGTCATCTGCACCAGCTTCAAATCCTGCAATTTGAGAGTAATCTTCACCTCTAGCAGTTAAAAAAGCAATAACAGTATGAGATAAATTTTTATTTCTTTTAAGATTTTCGCAAACTTCAATACCATCCATTCCGGGCATCATAACATCTAGAATAATTAAATGAGGTATTTCTTTAGTTGCAATTTTTAATGCTTCGTTGCCATTGCTTGAAGTATAAACATCATATCCTTCTTTAATTAAGTTATAGCTTAAAAATTCAAGAATATCGGGTTCGTCATCAACTAAAAGAATTTTATAGTCTTTATTTTCCATTATGTTATTTTGAGTTACTTGCTTTTTTTAATGTGAATGAGAATGCAGAACCTTCACCAAGTGTACTCCTAACATGAATACTTTCGCCATGAACTTCTAGTATGTGCTTAACGATTGCTAAACCTAAACCAGTGCCACCTTGATCGCGAGAACGACTTTTGTCAACTCTAAAAAATCGTTCGAATAACCTTGGAATATATTTTTCTTCAATACCAACACCATTATCACTAATTTCAATTAAAATTTTATTATCCATATCATAAAAACTTATGGAGGTACTACCTTGATGTTTTCCATATAAAATGGAATTAACAATCAAATTATTAACAACGTCGGTGATTCTTTGTTTATCTGCATTAACTATTATAGTTTTCTCTGAACTAACAATATTCAATTTAATCTTCATCTGATTTGCACGCATTTCATGCATTTCAATTACTTCTTTTACTAACTGTATTATATTAAAGTCTTCACGAATTAATTCTAATTCTCCCGATTCGAGTTTGGAGATTGATTCCAGATCTTGAACAATTGTTATTAATCTGTTTATACTTTGATCAGCCTTTTCAAGGTATTTGTAATTAATATTCTTGTCTTCAATTCCACCATCCAAAAGAGTAGAAATATAACCTTGAGCATTAAAAATAGGTGTTTTTAATTCATGTGATACGTTACCTAAAAACTCACGCCTATATTTTTCCAGTTTTTTTAATTTGTCAATTTCTCGGGTTTTAAGTTTAGCCCAGTTTGCAACATCTTTTTCCGTTTCATTAATTAAGTCTTTATCTTCGTAACTGTCGGTCAGGCTTAAGTCTGGACTGCTGGTTTTTTGAATTATTTTATAAATAGGTGTTATTTTGTTTATTAATATTTTTCTTAAAGTATAGAAAATTATTAAGTAGGTAACAATAAATACAGAAAGAATTTCAATGCTTAGATATTTCCAAAGATTCTCGTTTTTAATAAAGAAACTAAATGCTGAAAATATCCCAGTAAATATTGCAACAATAATTGCAAGAATTAGTGAAATGTTTTTTGAAGATCTTATCATTTTATTTATGAAAAAAAATATCATAAAATTAAGAAAGATTTTACAAACAAATAATTAAGATTAATTTATGTTTCATTTTTTTGAAATGATCTAAAAAATTGTTAGGTTTGAGTTAAATCAAAAATACTGAGATTATGTTCGATGCTATTGTATATCAAGACAGAAGAAACAAGTTGCGTTCAATGTTAAAAAGTGGGTTAATTATTTTTCTTGGTAATAATGAATCACCAATGAATTACCCTTCTAATACATATAGGTTTAGACAAGACAGCACTTTTTTATACTTTTTTGGTTTGTCAATGCCTGGTTTAGCTGGAGTTATAGATATCGATAATGGCAAAGATGTTATTTTTGGTAATGATGTTGACATTGACGATATCATCTGGATGGGGCCACAACCATCAATGAAAGACTTAGTTCAGAAAGTTTCTGTTAATGAAACATATCCTATGGCAATGCTTTCAGATGTGATTTCTGATACTATTAAAAGAAAAAGAGCAATTCATTTCTTACCACCTTATAGGGCAGAAAATAAACTTAGTTTAGAAAAGCTACTCGTAATTCCTGCAGCTTCATTAAAAGATAAAGCTTCAGTCGAATTAATAAAAGCAGTTGTTGCAATTCGGTCAATTAAAGATAGTTTTGAAATAGCTCATCTTGATGAAATTATGAGTATCGGTTATCAGATGCATACAACTGCAATGAAAATGGCTCAACCTGGAGTTTATGAGCGTGAAATAGCTGGATTTATTGAAGGACTAGCGTTATCTCATGGTGGAACAGTATCTTTTCCAGTAATTTTATCAAAACGAGGAGAAACATTGCATAACCATAATCACAGCAATAAACTTGCTGCAGGAGATTTAATGATTTGTGATGCAGGTTTTGAATCAGAAATGGGTTATGCCACAGACCATACAAGAGTTGCGCCTGTTGGTGGAAAATTCTCGCAAAAACAAAAAGAGATTTATCAAATAGTACTTGATACTAATAATGCAGCTATTAATGCAATAAAACCAGGTATATTATATCGTGATGTTCATTTGTTAGCAGCAACTGTTGTTACAGAAGGACTAAAAAGTCTTGGATTAATGAAAGGCGATACTAAAGAAGCGGTAGCTGCTGGTGCTCATGCAATGTTTTTTCCCCACGGGCTTGGTCATATGATGGGTGTTGATGTACATGACATGGAGGATTTTGGAGAAAATTATGTTGGCTATGATGATAAAATTAAACGTAGCGAACAATTTGGAACTGCTTATCTGCGATTAGCAAGAAAACTTCAACCAGGATTTGTTTTAACTGTTGAACCTGGCATTTATTTTATTCCAGCTCTTATTGACAAATGGAATCAGGAGAGAATTAATGCTAACTTTATTAATTTTGATAAGGTTAATCAATATAGAGATTTTGGTGGAATTAGATTAGAAGATGACATACTTGTTACTGAAACCGGAAATCGAAATCTTGGAAAAAAGAGAATTCCTATAACAATAGATGAAGTAGAAAAAACTGTTCAATCAAAGTAGTTTGATGGCTGCTTCAATTGTTTATAAAGAAAAACAATTATCATATTTTACAATTGGAGAAGGGTCTCCAATTGTATTGCTCCATGGGTATTTAGAAACTAATGAAATATGGATTGATTTTTCTTCAAAGCTTTCAAAAGATTACAAAGTAATTTGTCCCGATTTGCCTGGACATGGCAAGAGTGATGAATATGAATTTCAAACTGTTGAGATAATGGCTGAGGCTATAAATCAACTTCTGATTAATTTAAAAATTGAGAAAATATTTTTAGTTGGTCACTCAATGGGAGGCTATGTTACCTTAGCTTTCGCTGAATTATTTCCAGAAAAATTAAAAGGGATTTGCCTTTTTCATTCACATCCATTTGCCGATAGTTTAGAGAAAAAAAATAACAGATTGCACGAAATCGCACTTCTAAATAAAGGAAAAAAATATCTTCTAATAAATTTTGGCATACCAAAAATGTTTGCTCAACAATATTTAGAAGAAAGAAAAGAACTCTTAACAGAATCTTTGCGTATTGCATCACAACTATCAGAAAATGGAATGAAAGCTTGCCTTACAGCAATGAGTGAGAGAATTGACAGGTCGAATTTTTTAAGGACTTTAAATCTTCCTGTATTATTAATTCTTGGTAGGTTTGATGAATATTTTTCATGCGAAGAGATTTCTTCTTTTTCAAAAAAAATAAAACATATTAAAACAGTTATACTAGAAAAATCAGGACATTTAGGGATGTTTGAGGAGCCCGAGAATTCTTTAAAATATATTGTAGATTTTGTTACCGAAATAGAGTAAACTTTTATAGTATCCTTTTAATCCCCATAAACCTTTTAGGATATGCCGAGTTTTTATAATCAGTAATTGTTACACCCCTGTGATTTTTTGATGATGAAGAGTGAATGAATTTAGCTGGTTCGCCAAAATTTGAAATTATTATACCAACATGCCCAACTGATTTTCGACTAAAATTTGTTCCTGTAAATAATATAACGTCTCCTTTTTGGCAGCTATCAATTGAAATATTTTTTCCTAATTTGTAATAATCTCTTGCTCCATGTGGAGTTGTAATTTCGAAATGTCTGAAAACAAAAGACACAAAGCCAGAACAGTCAAAGCCAGAGCTGGAACTACCGCCCCATTTGTAAGGTGTTCCTAAAAAGCTTTTGGCATAGTTAACGAGACTATCCTTATTAAGGTTTATGTTTTCTTTACTTTGAGAAAATACTTGAATTGATAATAAAATAAATAGTGAATATAAAATTTGCTTTATTATTTTCATGTTGTTAATCTTATTATTTCAATAAACCTTCTTTCATACATAGAATGCTTAAATGTAGTAATTACAACTCCTCCATGTTTTTTAGAAGATGATGCTTGAATAAAAGTAAGTGGTTCACCTAACTTTGAAATAACAAGACCAACATGTCCAATTTTTTTACTGTTAGATTTTTCGTGAGAAAATAAAATAATGTCGCCCGTTTTGCAGCGATCTATGCTTATAGGTTCACCAAATTTTGGAAATTCGTATGAAAATAGTGTAGTCGTTTTCCCGAAATGCTGGTATATATAATATACAAAACCAGAACAATCAAAGCCTCCTGGTTGGTTACCTGCCCAAACATAAGGAGTTCCGATAAATTTTTCAGCAAAATTTATAAGACTGTCAGGATTAACTTCAAAAAATTTCTTTTCCTGAGCTTCGGCTCTGGAATTAGTAAAAAGTAAAAAAAATGCAAAAAATGAAAGTAAAATAAAAGTTCTTAACATTAAACAATTTTTCCGTTTATAGCCTTTACTTTTTTAAACAAGCCAACAGAAACTTCACCATCAAAAGGTTTTCCTCCTTCATAATATGCTTCGTCACCTGGCATTGGTTTGTTGTCATTCTGTTCAATAATTAATGTTCCTTCACTAGTTTTAAATTTCTTTATATTTCCTATTTTAGAAACTTTTCCTTCGTTAAAAATAAACCATTCTTCATCTGTAGAATATTTACCGTTATTAAGTGGTTTAAGGTTAGTCACCAAATTATCACCAACAGAAACAAATGGAGTTTTATTTTCAGAATATAAACTGGTTTGAGTTCCGTCAGAAAGAGTAAGTTTATGTACATGTTTTTTATGTACAATCTTACTCTCAATTATTTCATAAATAAAATTTGAAGTAGAGCTCTGATAAAAACCATCAGCAATAGGCTCTAAATTACAAGTTACTTCTTGACCAGAAGTTCCTATTGAATCCTCTGCATGGCGTCTGTGAATTTCCATATCGAAACCTGCAGTTACATGTACTAAGCTTAAATGTAAATGTTTAGCAATAACATTATGTAGGTATTGTTCAATATTTAAATCAGAGATTTGTTTTGTGTTTGCAAAATATTGAAACTTTTCAGTATGTATGTCTTTTTGTAAAACTATAACTGCTTTGTCAATATAATCTATAAAATAAACTATTGGCTCTGTTTTATGAATATGTAATTTGTTTGACTCGTGAGAATAATCCCATTTTACAGTTGTCTTATGATGATCTTTTTCAATTATAACTTCGCCGTTATCGTGAAAAATATATTTTTCGTCATCATCTTTTCCATCAACCAATATCCAGGTTTGGTCTTTTAAAAGATTATGCATCTCGCCATTATGGCTTATTTTTTTTAAAATTGGCGCTGCATTAGCTATAAACTGTTTCATAATAAGTTTTAATTAAACGCAAGGTTCACTCCATGCGTTGAGGTCAAAATTATAAAAAAAAAACCAAATTATTAAATCTTAAAATATTTGAGTAAAAAAAGTATTCTGCAATTGTTTTAAATAAAAAGCAGTATTTTTGAGAAAATTAATTTTTATGGTAACCACCGAACATTTAAGAGATTTATTCGAAAGACGAGAAGCTCTAAGGAGGTATCTTTGACGTCGATAGCAAAAATATCGAAATAGAAGAAGAAGAACTTAAAACACAATCTCCTGATTTTTGGGATAACCCAAAAGAAGCCGAGAAGCAACTTAAAAAAGTTGCAGTTTTAAAAGTATGGACAAATAGTTTTAATGAAGTAAGTTCTGCAGTTGAAGATCTTCAGCTTATTTCAGAGTTTTTTAAATCGGGTGATGCAACAGAATCTGAAGTTGAAGAACAATACGAGAAAACTCTTTC
>CAIQJL010000159.1 GCA_903872185.1 uncultured Bacteroidota bacterium
TAAATAAAATAGATTTAAATGAATATAAAGATATCGTCTGTTATTCTAGTCTTATCTATTCGAAGTTTAAAAGATATGCTATTAAATATAACTAGTCAAATTATTGAATTTAGTTAGGCTAATTCATCATTTTAAAAGTTTAAAAACATTTTTTTAATGATAATTTGAATACTCTTTTTTTCAAACTAATTGTAAATTAATAAGTAGAAGTATTTTTGTAAATCTTGCTTTTCGTTTAAACTTTATTGTTTATTTGTGATTTAGAAAATAATTTTACCTTTGCAGCCTTAACAAGTAAAGGTGCTTTCATTAATTCAAAGATTAATATTTAATTATTTAATCACGAATTAAAAAAGTCTTTAATATTAATCAATGCAAAAAACACAATTATCATGTTTGATTTCGAAAAGTTGGATGTATACCAGGTAGTGAAGGAGCAAAACAATAAGGTTATTCAGTTTCTAAGCTCAAATAATGAAATAGATTCTTTATTAAAAGATTATTGGAAAAAATCTAGTTTAAGCAGCGTTTTAAATTTAGCAGAAGGAACTGGAAGAAAAAATACTGAAGAGAAAAAGGATTTTCTTACCTCTTCTAGAGGAAATATTTTTGAATCAGCAACAATTCTTCAAACTGTAAGAGATTTAGGATGGATAGATGAGATGACTTATATGGATTTTTACGACGGTTACGAGAAGGCTTCAAAAATGCTATTAGGAATGTATCGTAGTTATAGCAAAAGAGATCAGCAACTTATGCCAGTAGAAGAAAATTTTAATTTATAATAAAAAATCTAAAAATCTCTACTATATTTGCACCTCTTTAAAAAGAGATTTTAATACGTTCTTTATTTAATCGGGGTATAGCGCAGTTGGCTAGCGTATCTGCTTTGGGAGCAGAGGGTCGCAGGTTCGAGTCCTGCTACCCCGACAATTAAAAGGATTAAGTTGCATAAAATCAGCTTAATCCTTTTTTTTATGTCCGATATTTGCCCGGTAATTTATTAAATGCTTAAAAAGAGTACAAACTTTTTATCTATTACATCAAACATTGCAATATCAATTATGGTTGAAATGACCTACCTATTTGATTATATCTATTTTATTTATTGTTATCAATTATGTTTTTTACAACATTGATGATGTCTTTTAACATATTTACGTCTTTGTCTATTTTATTGATTGTTTCAATTTTCTCGTTTTCAAAGAAATATCCTTTTAAGCTGAAAGAAATAAACAGGTTGTTTTCTATATTTGAAAATTGAATATCTGAATTGTATTTATTACTAAAATCAGTAGTTATAGGATAAATACTATTATTAATTTGTGTTAACTTTATTAATTGATGATCAATTAATTTATCAAAAATACATCTAACAAAAATGCCATTAAAAATGGGTTTAAATAAATTAAATACATGAAGTTCACAAAGTACAAATTCAATACCGTTGTAACAGCCATGCATCCAGTCATCACCATTGTAATCAGAATATTTATTCTTAAACAATTTTGAAGCGTAAAATGTTCTAGGATGTATTTTTTGAAGAAATGAATATTCAGTTAGCTCAGGTATTTCTTGTTTGAAGCAGTAAAATAAATCATCTTTAAAAGAACATTTTGATGCATTTATGTATTTTGAATTAACAAAATACATAGAATTTAAAGTTAATGCAATTAAAATATAACTGATTGTAAGCCCTATTGCAATTAATATTATTGTATAATGTGACATAGCTGAATTGCTATGTGCATTTATTTGATTTTGATTAAAAGCATTAACTTCATGATATGATTTATATGAGGCAGGTATTATTATTAATAATAAAATAAGTTTTAATTTATAACCTCTTTTTCTGAAATCATAAAAAAGTGATACGTACTTTCTTTTAATTTCTTCTGGAGTAAGGTATCTAAAGTTTTTATTTAAAGGTTTATTCTCGGTAAAATTTGATATTTTATTGATTGTTTGCAAAATATTATATTGTTATAGCTTCTGTCAATTTTTAATGTTTAATAAAAAGGCTAGAACAAAAATTATTCTAGCCTTTTTATTAAATTAATAGTATTCTGTTTATCTTACAACATTAACAATTCCTGATTTAATATGTTGAATTTTATCGCCATCATAATATTCAACCATCCAGGTGTATGTGCCAATTGGAGCAATTGATTTGTCTTTTACGCTACCATCCCATCCATATTTTGCAGGTTGCTCTGCGTCATATTTATCAGTGTTATAAATAACTTCACCCCATCTATCAAATATGTAAAGTTGAAAATCTTTTGAACTAATGCCATTTCCTATAATATAAAACACATCATTAATATCATCAAAGTCAGGTGATATTGCATTCGGCGCATAGAAAGTATATTCATCACGAATTACAATTACATTATTAACTGTGTCGGTGCAATTCTTTTCAGTGATAGCAATTAGGTAAACAATATAGTTTCCTAAACCAGGATACCAATGCACTGGGTTTTCAATGCTAGAAGAATCGCCATCTCCAAATGACCAAATATATGAACTTGCAAATTCAGATAAGTTTGTAAAGATAATCTGAGGTTTAATTATGCTTGCGGTTGTTGGGTCGGCAATAAACCTTGCATTAGGAGCTGGCCAAACGCTTATCATTTCTGGATGTAATAAAGTGCTAATACAACCTTGAGCAGAGGTAACTGTTAAGGATACATCAAAAATGCCATCCTGAGTAAATTCATGAATAGGGTTCATGTCATACGAAATAGCATTATAACTTGCATCGCCAAAATTCCAGAAATAAGTTTGCCCAGGTAAAGAAGAGCCAGAATTAAATGAAACTGTTAGTGGTTCACAACCTGAAATAGTATCGCTAACAAAACTTATAGGAGGATTAGGATTAACAGTAATGTATATTGAGTCGTGAGCAACAGAGTTACAACCATCTCTTACATATAAATATTCTAGTCCTGAAGTTGCAGGTGAAATATATATAGGTGGAATCAAAACATCACCTTGTGTATTGTAAACCATGTAAGGTGGGCCACCTCCTTGACTAATACTTACGCTAAGTTGAGTCGTATCTCCAGGACAAATTGAAGTTGGAGAAGCTATAACATCTACAACAAGTGGCAATGAAACAAGTACGCTAACAATAACTGAATTACTTGTGCATCCACGAGAATCGGTTACAGATACTGTGTAATTTGTTGTAGTTAATGGATTCACTCCAATTGATGGATTAGATGCAATCCCATCCCAATAGTAAGTATATGCTGGAGTTCCACCAGTTGAGTTAGCGGTAAGGTATGCATATTCACCAGGGCAAATTGAATGAGTTGTTATTGCAGAAACAATTATTGGTGATGGCTCAAAAAGAGATGTTGAACCAGAAACTGTACATCCATGAGCATCTGTAACTAAAACAGTATAATTTCCTCCTGATAAATCAATGAAATCTCCTACTGTTTCAATTTGTGAACCCAAAGTGTAAAGATATGTTGGAGTTCCTCCATTTGCTTCTACTGTGATGGTTCCATCGTTTGCGTCATGACAAGTAATATTCGTTTTAACTATACTTGAAATTACTAATTGAGCTGGTTCTCCAATTATTGCTTGGGCTGTAGCTGTACATCCAAATACATCAGTTATTGTTACGTATTGAGTTCCATTACAAAGTGTACTGTTAATTGCAGAATTTGGAGTTCCAGAATTCCATTGATAACTATAAGGTGGTGTTCCGCCAGAAGGAACTGCAGTTGCTGAACCATTACATTGAAAAAAACAATTTGCATCAATAATATTTGTAGTACTTGCTGTTATTTGTACCGGTTGTGATATAATTGCAGTAGCTGTTGTTGAACAACCGTTATTGTCAGATGCAGTTACAATATAAGAACCAACACAAAGATTATTTGCAGTTGCTCCATTTGCACCACCTGGCCAAGAAAAAGAATAAGGTATAGTTCCATTTGATGCGCTTACTGTAGCACTTCCAGTGCATTGACCAAAACAGTTAATATTTGTTGTGTTGGAAATGGATGCTGTAATTGGAGAAGGCTGAGTTATGGTTACTGTTGTTGTAGTTGTACACATGTTTGCATCAGAAGTTGTTACAATATAATTTCCTGCACATAAACCAGTGGCGCTAGCTGTCATTCCTCCTCCAGGCCATAAATATCCATATACTCCTGGGGAACCTCCATTAGCAGAAACTGTTGCCATCCCATCACATATTCCAGAGCATGATGTGTTTGTTGTTGAAACAATTTGTAAGTTTATTTGAGCAGGTTGAGAAATAACAAAATTACTTGTAATGGTACATCCATTAACATCAGTTACAGTTACAGTATAATTTCCAGCTGCTAAATTTGATGCTAAAGATGTATTACTTACTCCGCCCGTCCATGTATATGTGTAGGGGCCAGTACCTCCACTTGCAGTTACCTGAGCAGTACCCGAAGCATTATTATAACAAGTTAAATTGGTTTGATTTGGTAAAACTGTAATATTATTAGGCGATGTTACAGTAAATGGGTAACTTTCTGTACAACCTAAAAAATCTGTAACAGTTCCTATATAGTTTCCAGCTGTAAAAGGTGGGCCTGTAACATTTGACCATGTATAAGAGTATGGTGGAGTTCCACCACTAGGGACTGGCGTTGCTTGTCCTGTTGAACTAGCACAAGGTAATGTTCCTACATTTATACTATATGTTAAATCAGGAGGATTATTTACTTGTACTGTTGTAATAGGACTTAGGCAATGATTATCGCTAACCTGTAATGTTATAGTTTGAAGTCCTGAAGTTCCCCAGTTTACTGTATATGGTCCGGCATTAGTACCAGAAACTATAGTTCCACCGCCAAAGGTCCATGAATAAGTTGATCCGACACTAGTAGTACCTGTATAAGTAATTGTTGAATTTTGTCCAAAACAACTAATAGGAGTAGCTGTAAAAGTAGATGTTGGATTAGCAGTAAAGGTCACAGTTGCATTATCAACACATGTTGTTCCAACTGAATTTGTGATACTCCAAGTCAAGTTGTAAACTCCTGAAGCAGTTGCAGTAACTAATGCTGTTGGAGAGTTAGTTGGATTAATAGTAATTCCAGCAGGGCCTGTCCATAATAAATTATAATCACCAGCCTGTGTTATAGCTGTCATGTTAGTACTTAAACCACATGATGAAACATCTAATCCTGCATTTACAACGCAACCGCAATTTTGTACAGTAACAGGAACAGTTATCGTAGAAGTACAGGTTCCTCTGGAAGTTGTTAAGGTAACATTGTAGGTACCGGCTGTTGCCCATGAAATATTATATGGACCAGCACCAGCACCAGATACTACGGTTCCACCTCCCCAATTCCAGGTATAGGTGTCGGTAGCAACTCCGTTTCCTGTATAAGTTATTAAAGCATTAGACCCAGTACATACTGGATTTGGGTTTACTGTAAACGAAGAAGTTGGGGTGTCATATACTGTTACTAAAATTGTTTGAGTAGCATTAAAGCCTCCATTAGAAATTGTTACGACAATTGAATGATTTCCTACAGTTGGGTAATACATACCAGGGTCTTCAACTGATGAGAAGAGAACACCATTATCTGTCCAAGTATATACTATACCAGGAACTGGGCAAGTAATTTCTACATTATCAATTCCCCAATGGTCATTTGTAGAAGCAGTAACTTGCTCTTGGTGCCATTGAAATTGCGTATTTGGACCAGCTCCTCCGGCAGGCACATTAAAACAATAATTTCCCCATGCATTAAATGCATTAAAACCTGACCAACCTGCATCATAAAGCCCTACCCAAGAATTTGTTGGATATTGATTTCCATCAGGACAAAAATAAGTTATATCAGTCCAAGTGCCACCACCATTTGTTGAGTATTGTAAGGAAATACCTTCGTCCATTTCATCTGGTCCCTCACAAGGTGATGGGTCGCCTTGAGTTGACATTATAAAATCAAAACAAATCTGACAGGAAGCTGTAACTGGATAAGGAACAGTAGTAAGATTTCTAGGAAATGAACTTGCACTACCTATCCATAAATATGGTGTTCCATCATAAACACTTGTAGCATTAACTATATTAGCACATGGACAAGGGTTTGTAAATGTTGGAGTACTATTTGACGACCATCCAGCTCCAATTGTTGAAGTATTAAAGTCATTATTCATTAAATAATTCGCACATGAACCTGTCGCTTGTAAGTTAACGCCAGCGCCCAAACAAATAGTTAACGGACCTACCGGGGTTGCAGATATTGTACATTGAGCAAATGCTGTGTTTGTATGTAAACCTGCTACAAGCAATGCTATTAACATTAATCCCTTTTGTGTTTTTGATATATTATTCATACACTTTGAGTTTTTTGTTTATATATTAATTTACAGAATTAAATACTATTGTCATTGTATACATTTGCATTTAATCTGGTTATATATTTATTTAGTAATAATAATATTTTTAATCGACATAGAGTGCTGTTTATAAATTATTTTTAAAAGTTTTTTTAATATTATAAAGACGAGAAAAATAATGCATGGTTGCCTTTAAAAGAATATAAATTCATTAAAAAACACAAGAATATTTTCTTGTAATTACGGGTCTTAAATATATGAATATAAGTAAAATGCATAGTCGTGAGTTTTCTCTATTTGAATAAGTTGTTGTATATGTCAAAAAGATGAAATGTTGCTAAATATAAAAATCATGTTAATTATAATTCTTATTTTTATAACATGAAATATTTCTTTTCTTCATATTTTGATAAACTTAAACAATACAAATTCTTTTTATTAGCTATTGTAATTTTATCATTTATACTTTATGGCAATTCTTTAAAGAATCAATATAATATTGATGATTACATTGTAACAGGAATCGACACAACTGTTCAAAAGGGGATTAAAGCTATTCCAGATATTTTTACTTCAATATATCACGATAACGGAAAAATTAAATTTGGCTATCGTCCAATTGTTAAATCAACTTTTGCAATTGAATACCAATTTTTTGGTAATAGTCCTTTTATAAGCCACTTTATTAATTTGTTAATTTATTGTTTTACTGGTATTTTCTTATTTTTTCTTTTAAGAAAAATTTTATGGAAGTATAATGCTTTGTTTTGGTTTACAATTGTGTTTTTATTTATAGCACACCCCATTCATACCGAAGTAGTAAATAGTTTAAAAAATAGAGAAGAATTAATTAGTTTTTTAGCGGGGTTGTTTTCATTATATAGATTTTTTAAGTACTCAGAAACTGGTCGCATTAAATATTTTATTTTTGGTCTAGTTTGGTTTGTCTTCGCTTATTTAACCAAGCAAAGTGTATTAACTTTTATCGCAATTATTCCGCTTTCAATATATTTTTTTACAAACTCTTCTTTTAAAAAGATTTTAATAATTACAGGTGCCCTAATACTTGTTGGTTATCTTGTAGCATCAATTCCTTCTTATTTTTTACCTGTAAATTCTAGCGATCAATTTTATCTGGAGAATCCATTGTTTTTTACTCATGGTAGGTTACATCGGTTTCCAACTGCCATGGTCTCTATATTATTTTATTTGAAATTATTATTTTATCCACATCCATTATTATATTATTATGGATTTAATATGATTCCTGTGGTTGGTTATACAAATGGGTGGTTTATATTCTCATTTGTAATTCATATTGCCCTTCTTATTTTTGCAATTTTTAAAATTAAAGAAAAAAATATATTATCCTTTGCTATATTTTATTATTTGTTAGCAATTTCAATGTTTTCTAATATATACGTTCCTGTTACAGGAATAATTGCTGAGCGATTGGTATATTCGGCTTCTTTAGGCTTTTGTATTATTATTGCTTGGATTATTTTTAAATTGTTAAATATAGAGTTAGAAATAAGTTTAATTACAGCAAAAGCTAGAAATAAGTTAATTATTGTTTTAATTGTTATATTAATACCTTATAGTATAAAAATAGTTGATAGAAATACTAATTGGGAGAACGATATGACACTTGCAGAAAACGATATGCCATATCTTGAAAATTCTGCAAAAGCAAATGGTGTATATGCTACACAATTGCTATTTAAATTACTTAGTATTAAAGATCCTCAAGAATTAAAACAAGTCCTTGATTTATCTGAAAAACATTATAAAAAATCTCTTGAGCTTTGTCCAGATTATCCTAGTTCTCAAAATAATTTGGGTTATTTATATTTGATGTATTATAATGATTATAAGAAAGCAATTCCATATTTTCAGAAAGCAATTGAATTAAATCCAAAATATCCTGAAGCATATTTTTATAATGGTTTAGCTTTAGAAAAAATGCTAAAATTTGAAGAAGCAGTGGCCTGTTACAAAAAAACAATTGAAATTTCGCCAAATTATATAGATGCCATTTCAAAGCTTGCAAATTGGAGTTTTAGAAATAATAATTTTGATGAAGCAATTAGAATGAATCAGAGAATAATGAAAATTAATCCAACACTTGATCTTCCATATATTAATATCGGGAATTATTATTTAATGAGAAAAGATACGACTTCTGCAATTAGTTATTGGGAAATCGCTTTTCAAAAAAATCCTGATAATTATCTTATGCAAAATAATTTATCAGGCTATTTTAAAGAAAGAGGTAATTTAGAAAAATCGGCTTATTACTCAAATTCAAATAAATAATAACATATTACATGAAATTTATTAATTTTTTTAAAAACTTTGTTTTATTAATTACTTTAAGTGGGTTATTTATAGCTTGCGAAAAAAGTGACAATAATAAGTTAGCAGATATAAAAATTTCTTCTGGTGATTTAATGCCTGTTTTTAACTCAATGGTAACAGATTATACTATTACTTCTTTAAATAGTTTAAAACAAATTATTGTTACTGCTACTACCGAAGACAGTAAGGCAGAAATACTAATAAATGATTCAATAGAAAATGGCAAGCCATTTATTGTTAAAGCACTTAATAAAAATGATAAAATAAAAATTAAGGTTACTGCTCCCAATGGATCTGTTAAAATTTATAATATTTCTGTTTTGCCAAAAGATTTTCCGTTTTTAAGTGCAAAAATATTTAAAGAACCATATAAGGCAAATTTGTTATTATCAAGTTTTTCTTTTGTAAAGCCAACAGAAAAACCCAATGGAAGATATATTATGATGTATAATGAAAATGGGCAACCTATTTATTATAATAAAATGAAAATTGCTGCAATGGATTTTAAGAAATATCCTAACAATACATATTCATATAATATTGTAGATTCAGTTATTGGAGGCATTGCTTTTGGGCAAGTTGTTATGATGAATTCAAATTTCGAAATAATTGGTTCATACAGAAGCAGCCAAGGTATAACCGAATCGCATGAATTTCAATTATTAAAAAATGAAAATAAACTATTTTTAGCAACAGATATAAGATTAATGGATTTAACTAAATACGGAGGTCATCCAAATACAAAGGTTTTTGGCGTAATTCTGGAAGAACAAGACTCTAATCAAAAGGTTGTTTTTACATGGAAAAGTTGGGATGACATAAAAGTAACGGATGTTACTCCTGACATAGATTTAAAATCACTTTTCATTCCAAATCTTCATTCTAATTCTATGGCTATAGATAAAGATGGAAATATATTGCTTTCTAGTAGACACCTTGATGAAATAACAAAAATAGATCGAAAGACAGGTAAAATTATTTGGCGTATGGGTGGCAAACACTGTAAAAATAACCAGTTTAAATTTATTAACGATCCAATGAATGGTTTTTCTCATCAACACTCTGTAAATATTCTTCCAAATGGGAATATCCTTTTACTTGACAATGGTAATCTTCATAATAAAACAAATCCAAAATCAGTAAATATTGTTGGTAAAAAAACTATAATTAATACAAATGAAATTCCAACTCATTTTTCAAGAGCAGTAGAGTATAAAATTGACGAAAAAAATAAAACAGCCGAATTAGTCTGGCAATACAAAGCAAATTTTGGATCAACTGGGATGGGCTCAGTGCAGCGTTTACCTAACGGAAATACCTTAATTTGTTGGGGATATGCAGTGCCTGCCGTAACTGAAATTAATCCTAAAGGAGAAGTAGTGTTACAATTAGAACTTCCACCAACATATTTTTCTGATAAAGCGTTAAAATACTAATTAAAAGAAATTTATGTTTAGGAGTGTTGCTGTTTTATTCTTGCTTTTAGAAACTTTTGGTTTTAAAATTAAGTATGTTGTTATAATATTTTTTCGTTGGTTAGTTGCTGTATTAATAAAATTAACATTAGCATTAGATTTCTTGTTTTATCCTAGTAAAAGGAAAAAGAAAATTATTTCACCTGTTTTTTTAATAGGGCACCCCAGAAGTGGAACTACTTTTACTCATAGGTTTATAATGAAGAATTGTCCGCAATTTAATAGTTTGTGTTTATTTGATTTTTTATTCCCTGCGTTGACTGCAAAAAGAATGATGCGTTCTTTTAAACCAAAGATGGAAAAAACTAAGCTTGATAAATTGTATGATCCAAAAATTCATAAAACTGGATTTTTTATGCCAGAAACAGAAGATGTCGCTTTGTTTTTAAGGTATTTTGATGGTTTGCTTTCATGGATGTACTTTTATACCTGGAAAGTTTTTAAAACTCAGGATGAATTTGAAATAGCATTGAATAAAAGACTGGGTCAAAAGAAATTTATCAGTTATTTGAAAAGAGCACATCACAGAAGTATTTATTTGTCAAATAAAACAATGTTTTCTAAGTCTTTTGCTTTGATTTTTAATTACCAACACATTGTTAAGGAATTTCCTGATGCTAAAATATTATTAGTGATTCGTGATCCTTTATTTGCAATTCCGTCTTTTATGTCATTGGTTTCAGGAGTTCAAAGGAAGCTTAATAATTTAGATATTTTAAGTGATGAATTAAAAAAACGATTTTATAATAATTTCTATAAAACTTCACTTTATTATTATCAGAAATTACATCAAATTGTTTCTGAAAAAAAAGAAAACAAAAATCTCCTTGTTATTACACATAAAGAGATTAGCTCTGATTTTCAAAATACTTTCAATAAAGTGATTGATTTTTATAATATTGATAGAACACCTGAATTAGAAGAAGCTATAGCTTTGCAGGTTGAAAAGCAGGCAAGCTTTAAAACCGAACATGAATATTCATTAGAGAAGTTCTGGCTTACGGAAACTGCTATCAAACAGGACTTTGATTTTATTTACAAGCATTATAACGTTTGATTATTTTATGTTTTTTTACAAAAACATGAATTTATTCATAGTAAATTTCAAAAAAAAATATATATTTGACATAACAAAAATGTAAATTTTAACAAAGTACAATTATGAGCGAAATACAATACAATGCACCCGACTATTTTTTAATGGACGATTTGCTTTCAGAAGAGCACAAGCTTATTCGTGAGTCTGTTAGAGCTTGGGTTGACAGAAGAGTTAAGCCAGATATTGAAGAATATTTTGAGAATGCTAAATTTCCATCACATCTAATAAAAGAGATGGGCGAAAATGGAATGTTCGGTCCGTTTATTCCTGTTGAATATGGTGGTGCTGGTTTAGACTATATTGCATATGGAATTATAATGCAAGAATTAGAGCGTGGCGATTCTGGTATACGTTCAATGGCTTCTGTTCAGACTTCATTGGTAATGTACCCGATTTATGCTTTTGGAAGTGAAGAGCAGAAAAAGAAATTTTTACCAAAATTAGCTACTGGTGACTTTATTGGTTGTTTTGGATTAACAGAACCAAATCATGGTTCCGATCCTGGAAGTATGATAACAAATGTTAAAGATAAAGGCGATCATTATATTTTGAATGGTGCAAAAATGTGGATAACAAATTCAACTGTTGCCGATGTTGCTGTAGTTTGGGCAAAAGATGAAGAAGGAATAATACGTGGAATGTTGGTTGAAAAAGGAACAAAAGGTTTTACTGCTCCAGAAACACACGGTAAACTTTCATTACGTGCATCTGTAACAGGCGAGCTCGTATTTGATGATGTAATTGTGCCAAAAGAAAATGTTTTTCCAAATGTTAAAGGATTAAAAGGGCCAATGTCTTGTCTTAACTCAGCAAGATATGGTATTGCCTGGGGAGTAATTGGTGCTGCAATGGATTGTTATGATGCTGCTGTTCGCTATGCGTTAGAAAGAAAACAATTTGGAAAACCAATAGCAGGATTTCAATTACAACAGAAAAAATTTGCTGAAGCATTAACAGAAATAACAAAAGCACAATTATTGGTTTTACGTTTAGGCCAATTGAGAAATGAAGGGAAATCAACACCAGGACAGATTTCAATGGCTAAAAGAAATAATGTAGCAATGGCTTTAAATATTGCAAGAGAAATGCGTCAGGTTTTTGGAGCAATGGGAATTACTAATGATTTCCCAATAATGCGACATTCTGCCAATCTCGAATCAGTAATAACATATGAAGGAACACATGATGTTCATTTGTTAATTACTGGGCTTGATATTACAGGAATTCCAGCTTTTAAGTAATTTGTTATTTTTTTCTAATTCAATTATAAATGCCATATTACTATGATGTAATAGTTGTAGGAGCTGGCGCTGCTGGCCTTTTAGCTGCTGGCAGAGCTGCAGAATGTGGCGCAAAAGTTCTTTTGTTAGAAAAAATGAACAGGCCTGGAAGAAAACTTACAATTACAGGTAACGGGAGATGTAATATTACCAATACTGCACAGCTTGGCGAGTTCATAAAACATATTGGTCCAGACAGCAAATTTGTTCGACCTTCTTTTTCAAAGTTCTTTTCTAAAGATATAGTTAATTTACTTGAAAATAATGGCGTTCCAACTGTTGTTGAAGATGAAGAATTTGTTTTTACTAAATCGTGTAAAGCTATTGATGTAGTAAATGCACTTGTTAAATGGAATAAAGATTTAAAGGTTGAAATTATTTGTAATTCAAATATCATAGAAGTTGTAAAAAAAGATAATCATATTGAATATGTTGTTACGGATAATGATTTAAAATATTATGCAAAGTCATTAATTGTAACATGCGGAGGTGCATCTTATCCAGCAACAGGATCCAGTGGTGATGGATACAAATGGTTTAAATCACTTGGTCATAAAGTAACACCCATTAGACCTGCATTAGTACCATTAGAAACAAAAGGCAATACTGCCCAGCAATTGCAAGGGTTATCATTACCTAAAACAAAAATAGTTGTATGGGTTGATGGTAAAAAGAAAATTGAAAGGGTAGGGGATATGCTTTTTACTCATTTTGGTATTACTGGTCCATTAGTGCATTCATTAAGCCGACATATTATTGAAGATTTGCAAAAAGGAAAAAATATTGTTTTTGCATTTGATTTGTTATCAGATATACCGGAATGCGAAATTGATGGTTATTTGTTAAATCAATTGCTGATTCATGGGAAAAAGTTGTTTTCTAATTTTATTTCTTTGTATTTACCTCCTAAGTTAATCCCTATATGTATAGCTGCTATCGGGGTGTTGCCCGATAAAATAAGCAATCATATTTCTGCAGTTGAAAGAAAAAGATTAAGATTGTGGTTAAAAGAATTTAAAATTGAAATTTCGGGTTCAAGGTCTTTTGCTGAAGCAATGGTAACTTCTGGTGGTGTATCTCTTGAAGAAGTTGATGCAAAAACAATGCAGTCAAAAATAATTGAGAATCTTTATATAGCTGGAGAAATATTAGACCTAGATGCCGATACAGGTGGATATAATTTGCAAATAGCATTTTCTACAGGTTATGTAGCTGGAGAAAGTGCTGCGAAATATGTGATAAGTAAAAAACCTTTGTCACTCTGAGGGCATGTCATGAACTTGACGAAGGACTCGAAGAGTGACAATGTCATACTTCGAGTACCTCAGTATGACTGTAAACTAACTATTAATAAATTTAGGATTTATTAAATTATCAATAGAGTATATCTCATTCCACTTGTCTTGTGTTATAAGCTTGCGTTCTAATACAACTATTTCATGTATGCTTTTTCCGGTTTTTAAAGCTTCGCCAGCAATACTAGAGCTTTCTTCATAACCTAAAATTGGACTAAGTTGAGTAACAATTCCAATACTGTTCATCACCATGTTATATGTTGCATCAGCATTTGCGGTAATTCCATTTATACATTTCTCAATTAAAGTGATAATAGCATTTTTTAAATACTGTATTGAAGTAAACATTGCAAATGCAATAACAGGTTCCATAACATTTAACTGTAATTGCCCTGCCTCTGCTGCCATTGTTACAGTTAAATCCTGACCAATTACATAGAAGCAAGTTTGATTTACAACCTCTGGAATTACTGGGTTTACCTTACCTGGCATTATTGAAGAACCAGGTTGACGAGGAGGCAAATTAATTTCATGAAAACCAGTTCGTGGTCCAGAACTTAATAAACGTAAATCGTTACAAATTTTTGAAATTTTAATTGCAGAACGTTTTAATGTTCCCATTATTTGTACATATGCACCGGTGTCGCCTGTAGCTTCAATTAAATCTGGTGCTAGTTTAACTGGCACTCCACTCTCTTTCGCAAGGTATTTTACACAAATTTCTCCGTAGCCATTTGGTGCATTAACCATAGTGCCAATAGCTGTTGCGCCCATGTTTACTTCTAAAATTAAATGCTGTGCTTCCCGAAGTCTGTGAATATCTTCTCCAATAGTTGTTGCATAGGCATGAAATTCCTGCCCCAATGTCATCGGAACAGCGTCTTGCAATTGAGTTCTACCCATTTTTAAAACTTTCTTAAACTCTTTACCTTTTTTTCTGAAAGCATCTTCAAGTAATGATAGAACTTCAATATACCTGTTTAACTTAAAATATAGTGCAATTCTAAATGCAGTTGGATATGCATCATTTGTAGATTGCGAACAATTTACATGATTATTAGGATGCAAGAATTGGTAATCACCTTTTTTATGACCTAAAAACTCTAAACCAAGATTTGCAATAACTTCATTTGCATTCATATTGCAAGATGTTCCTGCTCCACCTTGTATTAAATCTGTAACAAATTGTTCGTGATAACTTCCAGAAATTAACTGATCGCAACCATAACAAATTGCTTCAGTTATTTTTTCATCCAATACACCACAATCTCTGTTTGCAAGTGCAGCAGCTTTTTTAACATAACCTAAAGCTTTAATAAATGTAGGTTGTTTTGATAATTGAATACCGGTAATATTAAAATTTTCAAGAGCTCTGAATGTTTGAATTCCATAATAAACGTTTCCTGGAATATCTAATTCTCCTAAAAAGTCATGTTCTTTTCTTGTTGTATGCATTATTTTTATTTTATAATATGTTAAGATTAATTGTAATTCTAAACTAGATTACCTTCGGTGATAAAGTTCTTCGCTTCGCTCTGAATGACAATATACATTTATGTCATTCAGAATGTAGTGAAACGGAATGATGAAACTAGTTCGTAATTTTTCGGTTAAATACTATATTTAATTTGTAGCCTCAGCTTTAATTTTGCTTTCTGCTTCTTTTTCTTTTAATCTACTACCTTTCTTTTGTGGATATGTTCCAGGAAGAATAACATCAATTAGTTTTTTCCCCCATAAACCTAATCTGATTGCGCATGCTAATGAAGCCAAACTTAGTAAACTAGTTATAATGCCAAAATTATTAGTTTTTGCAATAAATAACATCGTGAAAGCAAGTATAAATATTATAGCAGAAAAAATTATCTTAATCTTTAATAGTGGTGGTGTTAATGATTTAAATCGTGTTAGCCCATCTACAACTCCTGTTATAATTGCTATTATTAAAGTAAAAGGAAAGACGTAAATAGAAAACATTAAAACATTCGAAAACATTTCGAAATAAAAGTTGGGAAATACTTTAGTGAAAAATATTAAAATAGGAATAAGTATTACGAATGTTTGTGATAAATGAATAGCAATAGGATGCATGTCAATACCCAAAAGCATTAATCTGTTTCGTGAAACTTTTTCTCTATATGGTTCAAAAACTTTTCTGGGCAAACCGCAAGCAGGACAAACATCGCCAAGCTTATCTGATTCAATCACAAAGCCACATGGCCGACACCTAACAAGTTCCTTCATAATTATTTTTGAGGACTTAAATACAATTCTACAATTTTAAACTTTAAATCAACTTTTTCTTTCCATTTATCTGAATTGGTTAATTCAAATTCTGATTTCATGATAAATTCTTTGAAAACTGACATTATCTCTGCCTTTTTATCATGTTTATATACTCTTCTAAAAACTTCGCCAGAAATTAAATTAGGTTCTTTTTCCATGCAAATATCAAAACAAGCTTCTATTATTTTTTCGGCTAATTCGTTTAATTCTTTTTCTGTTAGGTTCATAGGAATTAAATTTAAGTGATTTAATTTGTTTTCAAAAATAAGATTATTTTATTGATTTTAAATAAAAGTACAAAAAACCGAAAATAATTTGAACTGTTATGTAACAGATTATCTTAATTCTTTATTTAAAAACAAAAGGATTAAAAAAATAGTCACCCTAAAGTACTCAAAGGGCGACTATTTTTATGTTTAATAATTTTAATAAATCATCATCCTTCGAGTACCTATGGATGACGAAGTATTTATTTTATACTTTCCAAGTCTTAGTATATGCTGAACCTACTACACCTTTTTTGCAAAGTTTAGTAGTCATAAAATCTCCAGAATGTTTTGCTTGTACAGAAATTGCATCAGCTAAAGTAGCTTTACAAGAATTCTGAATGCAAGCCATGATCGCCTTTCTCGCATCAGTTATTGTTTCATCTTCCATATTATCAAGTCCTGAAATTTCAGTTGGAATATCTAAAATGCAATTTTCATTTAATTCACGTTTTTTCAATCCATGATCAGCATCTGAAGCTAATTTCCATGCCATTTTTATTGAATCTTCCATATTTCCTGCATAATCTGTTAACCAGCCCTTAGCATCTTTTGCTTTTACTGATTTTCCGGATAGAATAAAATATAGGAAATTTTTATAATTAGTAGAATTCATTTTCCTTAGTGGCCAATGACAACCTTCCATTCCAGGAATTACAGGAAGCGTAACTTCTGGCATTCCTAGTGATGCATTTTCTTCGGCAACTAAGTAATGACAATGTACCATTAATTCTAAGAATCCACCCAAACAACGTTTGCCATTAATAAAACCTACTGAAGTTTTAAAGTCAGAATTTAAACGACGTGCAGTAACTGACCATGCTTTGCTTAGTTCAATACCAATATTTGCATCTTCAATTGCAGGGAAAAATTCAGTTGTATCGGCACCAACCATTTGCGTTGAAATATGAAAGTCGCCAGTAACAATTACATTTTCTATATTGTTAGATTTTAACCAGTCAATTGCTCTATTTAATTCAGCATTTACATCATGATTGTAACTTTCGCGATTAATTGAAATAACACCAACCTTACCATCATGCTCAGCATTTACATATAATTGTTGCCATTCTGGCGAATCAATTTTGTCATATACTTCAGGATACCATGCTTGTTTTGCAGCTTCTGGATGAAGTTTATGATAATTGTTAACTATCTTTTTCACTTCAGCAGCACCTAAATTACGGGTAACAGCAAGAACTCCTTTACTGAATTGTGCACATAATTCGCCAATTAAATTCATTTGTGAAAGATGTGAACGATTTTCGTGTAACATTATACTTGTCATTTGGAAAAGCGGACCAAGTATCCATGAATTGAATTCAGCAATTTCTTCTTCATTCATCGACCAGTCAACCATTGGTCTAAAGTGATCAAGCGGATACCAATTCATTCCACCATCTTTCTTTTCAACTAAAATATCGGTTGGTGTAAATAATTCTCCATAATGTTGACTTAAATGATGTAAACAAGACCAAGTTAAGAAAGTTGCGCCGGCTGCACCAATAGCATCATGTGCTCTGAATGGATTTGGACCATAAAATTTACGAATATATTTATCTGTTTTCCAGAAAGGCATATTGGTTGCCTCATTAAATCTTGATGCTGCAAGTGTAAGTCCGCAGAATAAAACATCGAGCACAAATGCCCAGTTATCGCTAACCTGCATAGGAATTAAACCCAATGCCCAAAGTAGTTTAGAACTTGCAGAAGGTTTTGGTTCAACAATTTCCCATATTTTATTTACTTCATGAGGAAATGCAGGATGGGCAATTCCAACACCTAATTGAGAACTTGGAAATCCAGATGTTACTGACCAAATATCAATATCTGGAAAATTCTCTCTGAATGTTTTATAATGTTCTTTTTTAATATCAAGTATTTCAGGAATTGCTTCGAGTAAAAATTTTGGGTTATGTGTTGCTAATCCTTTAGGAAGAGTTTTTCCATCATAAGAATATTTTATAATGTTACCCATAACTTTATTGGCATTTCCTTTACCAAATGCTTTTACAAGACCTGGATATTGTTTTGCAATACCATCTGGAACACCAGGAAAATCGAGTGCTACAATTGGAATTCCAAAAGGCTCAAGTCTTGATCCAAGCTGCATAGTTTTTCCAGCACCAACTATTCCATTAGCTCCTGAAATAACCAATGCTCCTCTGTTATCAGCTTTTCCAAAAATTTGTTCTACTAATTCCTCAGCTGTTACAGGTAATTTTCCATTCTGAAATATTTCAAATACAGAACCTAATCCTAAGGTCTGTAATGTTGACGATCTCATTTGATTTATCATAATTTTTCCTCCAATTCTTTGTTATGAAACTCTAAAAATACCTGCAGTACCAACGTCGCCGGCTGCACAACCAAAAACTAATACATAACCACCACCTAAATCAACAGCTTCTTCTAATGCTTCGATTATAATTCTGGTTAAGGTTGGTGCTTGTGGATGTCCCCATACAAGAGAACAACCAGTGTTATTCATTTTTGCCCAATCATAATTCATTGTTTTTGCAAAAATTGCATCATTTACAGCAAAAGGATTGTGATTCTTAACAACTTTCATATCATTCATTGTTAATCCTGTGCGTTGAAGTAATTTTTGAACTGCCATACCAGGTGCTTCAGGCATTAACCCAGGTAATGTACGAACATCAACTTTGGCAATAAATTCGATATTAATTTCTGGTCTAGAGCTTAGCTCTTTTGACTTTTCTGGAGATGCAACAAGCAAAGTAGCCATTCCATCAGCAGCATGAGTTTGCGTGCCAGATGTTATACAAGTATCTAATTCTCTTTGGTCAGTTAATGTTTGTAAAGAAATCTCTCGAACCCCAATATCTTCGTTAATAGTACCAAGAAGTTTTCCTTGAACATTTAATACATCAAATGAAAAAAGAACTCTGTCAAGAAATCCAGAATTTTTTGCGTTAAAATATTGTTTATATCTGAGATATGTTAATTCATCAACTTCTTTTTTATCTATTTTATATTTACGAGCTGCTAAACCAGCAGTAGCCATCATTGTTCCACCAGTTGAAGGATCGAAGTTGAAATTATCCCAAACATCAGCTATAACCTCAGTTCTTCTATATGAACGTCGCTCTGGAAAAACTCCAACTGGTGAATCACTTGTTCTGTCAAATGTTAAAACACCTGCAACATCATATGATTTTGAATTTACTTCAGAGCCTGCAATAATTACTGAACTTAATCCAGTAGCACATGCTTGTTCCATTTGAAATCCAGGAATTCTTTGTCCCATGCAACTTGCAACAGCTGGTCCGTTCCAGAATTTCCAATGCCAGGGAATTGTTGATCCTATAACAAGATACTCAAGTTCTTTACGTGAAACTTTTCTTTTCCCTAAAATATTAGCCATTGCTTCACCAGCAAATTGACCTATGTTTACTTCTGCCAAAGGCGATGTTTGCCATGCAGGAAAGTAACTACTTCCCCATGTCCCGTAAGGAATTCTCGCATTTGGAAACATTGATTCGACTACTTTCATTTTGTGCCTCCTTATTGATTATTAATATTTTTTTTAGTTATTTTATTTTTTTGTTTATTCGTTATTCTAATTTAGAAGTACGCAACCGTATGCAGCTAAAAATTGAGATTTTGCTGGACTATCACATTTAGGAAATCTCTTTTTGAATAAGTCTACAATTAATGGATGATTATCTGGAATACCGCCTGTAATAACTAAAAAATCTTCTACTGGCGATAATTCAACACTTCTATCAATAACGGAATTGTAAATGCCAAGAATAATATTTGGCATTGTAGAACCTTTTTTAATCATTCCCACAATTTCTGAAACTGCAAACACTGTGCAGTAACTATTTATTTTTGTTTCTTCTGTAGCTTGTTTTGCAAATGAGGTAAATTCTTCTGCTGAGATATCTAGTCTAAATGCAATTTCTTCAATAAAAGAACCAGTGCCAGCAGCACATTTGCGATTCATCTTAAATTTATCTACCTGGCCAGTCTCACCAACAGTAACGTATTTAGTATCCTGACCACCGATATCAATAATTGAACATTTTTTATTGTAATGATTGAAAACTGCTTTTGCAAGAGCAATAATTTCTGAGTTAGAGACAAAAGGAATTTTTAATTCTTCACGTCCGTATCCACAGGTAAATACCGGATATTGAATTTCATGGTCAACCGAAAATTTGTCAATTATTTTTTGCGCTGCTTTATTGAAATCGAATCCAGTACGTGTTAAATGATAATCAATAATTTTATTGTTTTCATCAACCAAAACGCCTTTGGTGAAAGAAGAGCCAAGATCGATTCCTATGCGATACATAAAGTTGATTTTTGCCACAAATTCACTAAGGCACAAAAAATCACTAAAGTAAATTTAGCAACTAGTAATTTGTGAAATTTAGTGTTTTTGCGTTTTAGTGGCATAATTTATTTTCTTGATGATAATTGTTTAATAAATGTTTCGATCGCGATTAAGCTTTGTTCTTCACTATAACAACGTGAATCACATAAATCTCCATTGATTTCTAAGAATGGAATTTTGTTTTTATCATTTAATCTGTTTTGTAATCCAAAGCGATTGTTTGAATTTCGTCCACAGGTTTTTGCATCATGATAAATAATACCATCTATAGAAAAATCTATCATTAATTTCTCTAGAACATTTTGCTTTGCATCGTCAGACCTTACAATAAATAATTTACAATATGCAATTGCTGAAGATTCAAAAGGATCTTTTGGGTCAAGGTCGTCAAATACCCAGCTATTGCAATATGTTGAAGCAACAACGCAAGTATCCATTCCTGCAAAAAGTTTTGACATACTGCTGAGTTTATACCATAATGGCATTCCGTCCCAGTATAATCTTAGTTTTTCACTTGGAATAGAGCTAATATTATTTTTAATTCTATTTTCAAGTTCAGCAAGAAGAATTTTGTAATAATCAACAGCATATTGGGTACCACGCATTATAACAATAGGTCCCATATGAATTGCAGAATCAAAAAAGTTAATAGGAGATGGTTTGTGTTTTGCTGTTTCCAATACTTTTCGCCATAAAACACATCCTTCGTGTGACAATCTAACAGTTTCGCGGAATTTTTCTAAATCAAATTTTTGAGTAGCAACTTTTTCTAATTCTGGAACTAGATCTTTAAATTGATTTGCAATTCCGTTTATTATGCTCGGTGTTAATTCATTTATCCAAAGCGGAGTGTTTACCCCAAGTATTGGAACTTTAAAATGTTTTGCATAATACATAAACCAATCACCAACTTCGTGGCATTGATTAGTGTTATAAACTAAAATATCGGGTTTGGGAACCGATTTAAATCCACTTTTTTGAAGTGGTGTTTCGTTTTGTAAAAATGCACCAATGTCAGCTGTTAAGTATGAACAAATATCAGGTGAATAGCCATGAGCAACAGCAGTTGGAATATATTTATCTGCTAATTTTGAAGCTCCTAACATTGCGCCGTGATTCTCAGGAAAGTAAACTTCAAAACCCATGGAATATAAAAGCTCTGCAGGTCCAACGCTTGTGCACCATGCAATTTTTTTATTTCCAGTTTCAGTAGCAATTCTTAGACGAGAAAAATAATCGTCCATAGTTTTCCGTAAAGCATTTACGGATTGCAATTTTGCTACTTCTTTAATTTCTGAACTCATGCTTTAATTGTTTTTTAAAATTAACAATTTTTCCACTCAGCTTTTCTTTTTTCCATGAAAGAATTAATTCCTTCATTAGCATCATTAGTTTCCATCAAGTCTTTTACAAAAAGATTATGAAAAACAGGAAGATTTTTTAACATAAAATAGTCAAATGATGCTCTTGCTGCCTTAGTTGCATAACGTAATGAAATTGCAGATTTAGGACAAATATTTTTTATTATCCATGCTTCAACTTCACGTTCTAAAGTTTCTTTATCTTCGAATACTTCATTTAAAAGACCAATGTTTTTAGCTTCTTCTGCATTAATTATTTTTCCAGTAATCAAAAGTTCTTCAGCTCTTGCATTTCCAATTTTTAAAGGCAGCATTATTGATGCTGGAGGTGCAAAAACACCTAACACAATTTCTGGCTGACCTAGTTTAGCTGTTTTGTCTGCAAAAAGGAAATTACACATTAATGGTAATTCGAGTCCACCGCCTAAGCATTGGCCAGAAATTTTAGCCATTGTAGGAATATGTAAATCAAGAAGTGTAAAAAATATTTTGTGAAATGTTGTAAGCATTTCATCAGCTTTTTCTTTAGTGTGTTCCTCAACACTTGCACCGAAAGAAAAGTTTTTTCCTGCTCCTTCAAAAGTAATAAGTTTAATGTTATTATTTGTTTTGAAAGATTGAAGCAAAGGAATTAACTCATTCATCATAATATTGTCAAGAACATTTCCTTTACCATCGTCAAGAATGATTCTTGCAACAGAATTATCGTGAGTGTACTCTACTTTTATTTTTTGCATTTCTTATGAATTACTAATTTAACAAAATGTAATATTATATTTATTACTTAGTCTTTTTTATAATTTGGAGATGTAACTTTTATTAATTCGTCATTCCATTCGTGACCTTTTGCTAGCATCTGACGAAGTTTAACAAAGTCTACCTCACGGTTTTCTTTTGGTCCTTCGTTGAAAGCACGGAATCCGGCTTTACCTTCGGTCATCATGTTTAATGCTAACCAATCTCTGTGACCTTCTTTATTAATATCCCATAAATTTAATTTATGAATACGAAGAGTGTTTATTGTTTTGCTTAAACAGTTTGGCATTGTATAAAGCAATTTGGTGCAATATTTATCAACAACTTCATCTAATGCAGTTAAATCAATTGTACCAGATTTCATAATTTCTTTTCCTTTTGCTAAATCTTCACCCTTTTTTGATTTTCCATATACAAGCTGTCCTTTATCGTCAACCCATTTATCAACTACCACCATGGGATTTGCAACATATTCGCCATTTACTTTTAAAGCAGGAACAACTTCAGTAAGTAATCCAAATCTTAAAGCTTCGTGAGCTGACCAAGGTTCACAAACGGTACATGAAAACATTGCATTTTCAATACCAACATAAAGTGGTAAAAAGTCTGTAGCACCTCCGATAGGAGCACTTCCGTGTTTAGGTCCGGCCTGGCCAAAACGAGCTAAATCCGAAGCAATTGAAAAATCGCAAGCCATTCCAATTTCCTGACCACCGCCGATTCTCATTCCGTTTACACGGCAAATAACTGGCTTATCATGCATCAATATTGATGAAACCATATCATTGAATATTCGCATATACTGTTTATATTCCTGTGGATTTCCTGCATAATATTCTGCATATTCTTTAGTGTTACCGCCTGTACAGAACGCTTTGTCGCCAACACCTGTAAAAACAACAGCAACTACACTGCGATCGTTTGAAGATTCGCGCATAGCAAGAATTACTTCTTTTACTGCACTTGTAGTATAAGAGTTATACTGAGAAGGATTGTTAAGAAATATCCATGCATTAAATAAACCTTCTATTATATTTCCTTGGTTATCTTTTGCTGGACGTTTTTCGTAAATAATTTCTTTGTAAGTTGTTTCAACTAAATTGTGGCTTGATAATCCTGACATAGTTATTTATTTTTAAGTTGTTATTATTTTATTTAGTTTTTAAGCCCGTGTCTTCGACTCCGCTCAGACTGACGGGCAATCAGTCATCCTGAGCGTCCGCCGCGGCTGATCGAAGGATGACTTTATTTAAAATCCGGAACTAATACTGAACGTTTTTTATATTTGTGTTCCAGAGTATTTTTAAATACTTCATTAATTTGTGACATTGGAAATGTTTCTACAAAATCATGAATTTTTAATTTACCAGAAGCAATTAATTCAACTACTTCAGGGTATAATTCAGGTTTGCAACCCCATGTTCCAATTACTTTTGCATCAAATGCCATTAAGTTACTTAAACGAACTTCTGGTTTTTCCATTGTAAATCCAACAATAGACAGAGTAGATGTATAAGTTATTAAATTATATCCTAATTCTTGTCCCGCTTTTGTTCCAGAAACTTCAAATATTTTCCAGCCATAACGTGATACTCCAAGAGTTTTTGTTATTTCTCTAATTTGTTCTTTTACTGCTTTAATATCTAATCCTTTTACATTTAATGTTGCATCTATACCATTAGCTTTTGCAGAATTTAATTTATCATCGTCAATATCTAAAGCCAAAACTTTTGCTCCCATAATTTTTGCAATTAGAGCAGCATAAACACCAACCCCACCAATTCCAATAACAATAGCTAAATCGCCACTTTCAAGTTCAGATTTTTTAATAACCTGATAAGGTGTTGATATAGCGTCAGCAATTACTGCAAGTTGTTCTAAAGTGTAGTTATCAAGAATCTTTTCGGGAACTGGACATAAATATTTTGAAGGAACTTTTATATGTGATGCAAACCCACCATGGAAATCGTTACCTGGCATTAGTTGTTTTTGGCACATATTGCTACGTCCTTTTTTACAAAGTTCGCATTCGCCACAAGGTAAAACTGCAGGAATAATTACTTTTTTACCAATCCATTCTGATGGTCCGGCAATTACTTCACCTGAAATTTCATGACCTAATGTTAACGGCAATTCTTTTTTTGTTTTTACTCCAAAATGCCAAAAACTTAAATCGGTATGACAAACTCCACAACCAGCAATTTTAACTAATGCTTCGCCTTCAGCTAATTCAGGAAACGCACTTTCAACTAATTTAAAATCGGCTTTTAATTCTGTCATTTGCCATGAATACATCTTTCCTTCCATATTTTAATATTTATTTGTGTTATATGTTATAGTTTATTCAAATCTGAAAGTATCTTTCTTTTTATAATTATTTACGCCGTTTTTGTGTCCGATTGCATTTACTAGATTAGTGAATGTTAAATTTAACGGAGTTCGTATATAATGTTTTCTTCCGTATTCAACAATTTTTCCATTCATGTAATCGATTTCGGTTTCTTTATTGTTAATTAAATCTACTGCAAGTGATGGCATATGATTACCTGCTGCCATTAAATAACGAATACATAATTTAACAAAATTTTCAGGCAATTTAATTTCTTCTGCTTTTGCGACTTCAACAGCTTCGTATAAAAGTTGCTCAACAATTTCTAATGTGTCTGGATGACTCATTGCTTCTTTCATAGTTAGCTTTGAAATGGCACAAAGAGGACTAAGAGCAGCATTAAGAATGGTTTTTTCCCATATTTTATCAGCAATAACAAATGAGTCTGTCATTTTTGTTTCAAGATTTACGCTTGATAAAGTATCAGCAATCCATTGTGCCATCTCTTTTTGTGAATCGTCAATAGATCCAACAAAATTAGGTGGATTAAAGAAATTTATATTTACCACATTTGGTGCTTGTAAATTTCCTGCAAAGTTAACTACCATTCTAAAAATTCTTGAATCTGTAAAATGGTTTAAATATTTTTTTCTGATGTCAATTCCATTTTGAGCACTTAATAAAAATAGATCTTTTTTACCACTTTTATCTAGTTCATCTAAAATTGAATCAACGTGGTATGCTTTTACAGCACTTATTAATAAATCAAAATCATGCTCCATTAATTCTTCGATAGAATTATAAACATGTTTGAAATATGATTTTTTTTCTACTTTGCCACATAATTCAATGCCATGAGATCTTATTAAACTTAGTTTCTCTCTGTCAAGATCTGTTATTGCAACTTCACAACCAGCTTCGTTAAAATGAACTGCAAGCGTTTGTCCAATCGGTCCTAATCCAATTATCCCAATTTTGGAAAGTTGTTTTTTCATAGTTGTTTATTATAAAATTGAAATTAATATTATTTAAAGAATTATTCTTGCATCTACAGCACAAACTCTATCCTCAAAAGCAAATACAGGGTTAATGTCAAGCTCTTTTATTTCAGGGTTATCTGTTACAAGTTTTGAAACTCTTTGAATTAATTCGATTAATAATTTCTTGTTAACTCCTTTGTTTCCTCTATAACCATCAATTAGTTTTACTGCTTTTATTGTTTCAACCATTTCTTGTGCTTCTACATCAGATATTGGCGCTATGTTAAATTTTACATCTTTAAATATTTCAACAAAAATACCACCCATTCCGAACATAATCAAATGGCCCAATCCTTCTTCTTTTTTTGCTCCAATAATAAGTTCTAATCCTTTAGGTTGTTGCTTTTGAATGAAAAATTTCAAGTTGTCAACTTTTAATTTCTCCTGCATATCCTTAACAGCAATTATTACCTGATCTTCATTAGAAATATTTAATGCAACACCTCCAACATCACTTTTATGAATAACTTTTTCTGAATCGGCTTTTATTACAACTGGGAAACCAATTTTAGTTGCAGCATCTACTGCGTCTCTTGCATCATTTGCAATTCTCCATTCTGAAACTGGAATTGAATATGCACCCAATATTGAATAAACTTCATTTGCAGTAAGAACTTCACGATTTGCAGATTTTGCTTTTTCAATTATAATTTTTGAAATATTTTTGTCTGAATCTATAAATTGTTTTATTTCGCCCTTATTTCTTGAACGGATGTCATTATATCTTACCATTGCAGCAAGTGCTTTTGCAGCAGTTTCTGCAAAATCAAAACAAGGAATAGAACCATCTTTTAAAATTTTTGAAGTTCCTTGCCATTTTTGTTTATCTGTCATATAATTACAGACAATAGGCTTTTTACTGTTTTTAGCAGCTTCTGCAAACTCTCTGGCAACACTTTCACAATCAACAAAAGGTGGTGTAACAAAATTTACATAAATATTATCAATATTTTCTTCGTTCATCATAACTTCAAAAGCCGATTTGAAATGTGATGCTCCTGCTGTTGCAACAACGTCCAAAGGATTATTGATTGAAGCAGATTCAAGCATTGTAGTTTTTAAAATTGCTTTTGCTTTATCTGAAAGTTGAGGAACTTCTAAGCCATTACTGACTAATTCATCAATTGCAATTACTGAAGGACCTCCTGTATTGGTGATTATACCAACTCTTTTTCCGTGGGGAATAGGTTGGCAAGAGAATGCTACAGCAGCATTACACAAATCTTCTAAGTTTGTAAATGAAAGAATTCCAACTTTTTTGAAAATAACTTCCATTGAAATACTTCCTGCTAAACCTCCAATATGTGAACGTGATGCTTCTGCACCTTTATCAGTGCGTCCTGCTGTCATCGCTAAAATTGGCTTTTTAGCTGAAACTTCAAGTGCAACATCCATGAATTCTTTCGGATCAGTTAGGCTTTCAACATAAAGCACAATAGCCCTGGTATTCTCATCGTTTCCATAATAACGAATAATTTCAGGAATAGAAACATCAGAAGCGTTTCCATTTGAGGTATACATTCTCATTCCTATTCCCCAGTCGTAGAATGCTTGCATAATTACTGCACCAACACCACCACTTTGAGCTACAACAGAAATAAAACCTGGTTCGGGAAAAGTGAATGTAAAATTGCAATATGCATTAAATTTTGGATCAGAATTTATAGTACCCTGACAATTTGGACCAATGATACGAATATTATATTTTTTAGCACGAGCAAGAAAGTCATCTTCAAGAGCCTGGCCTTCTTTACCCATTTCTTTAAATCCAGCAGTGTTTATAATTATAACTTTTACTCCTTTTTTTCCACAATTTTCAACTTCTTCGGGTACAAAAGGCGGTGGAATAACGATATGTGCCAATTCAACTTCTCCAGGAACATCTAAAATGGAAGGGTATGCTTTTAGTCCACGGATTTCATCTATTTTTGGATTAATTGGATAAATTGGGCCGGTAAATCCGTAATGTAAAAGGTTTTTTATGATAACATTTCCGATAGAAAGTTCTTTAACTGAAGCACCTATTAAAGCTATTGATTTTGGTTCGTAGAAATAATTTAAGCCGTTGCTACCCATAAATTCCTTAGTAATAAATAAGACATTAAATGTTGGAGTTCAAACTTACATAAAAATTTATAAAATAAACTTATTTAAGAGAAAATAATATGTTAATTAACATGAAATATTTTTTAGCCTGTATTCTTTTTAAATTATGCATATTCATTAGTGAAATAGATAATATGTAATACGATATTGAAATTTTAACGATTTATAAAATATGTTATATAGCATCTTATTGTTGCGGATTATAATATAATTAAGTATTTTATTTTATAGTAAAATTTTATTCTAAGTTAATCTAATTTTATTTTTTATTAATGTTCAGGAAATGAAAGAGCTTCAGTTAATACAAAAACTGCCTGAAGATAAGATGTTGGGCAAAGAGGGAAACATTCTTTACATGAATTACATTCTTTTGCTGCTATTTCGGGAATAAAACTTATTTCTTTATTTATTCCTCTGTCAATAAACCCAACTGCATTTAATTTTTTAACTTCAGAACAGTATCTTACACATAGTCCACAATGAACACAAAAAGAAGCTTCTTTTTCAAAACGATTTTTATCGGCACCATATTCATGAGCGAGTTCTTGTAATGCTAATGAATTTGGAGCATGGGCAAGAAGTAATTCTAAAATAGTTTTTCTTATTCTATCAATTTTCTCAGACCTTGTTTTCACTACCATATTCGCTTCGGCCTGATAAACACATGAGACAACAAGTTTAGTCCATCCTCCAGCATCAATTTCAACAATACAAAGACGACAACCGCCAAAAGGTATTAATTTCTCATGGTGACAGAGTTTTGGAATAAATATACCAGCACTTTGAGCTGCCTCTAGGACGGTCATGCCCTCATTGGCTTTAATTATTTTTCCGTCAATATTTAAGTTGATAATTTTCATTTTATCTATCTGGTTATTATTCTTTCTTCTTCAGTAATAGGAGAGGGTAGAGGTTCTCCAGAAATTTTCTTTACTGCGCCAAATTTAGTTGGACAAACTTCGAAACAAGTTCCACAATTTGTGCATTTCTCTTGATTAATTACATGTATTTTTTTCTTTTCGCCATCAATTGCATCTACAGGACATTTTTTTAGACAAATCATACATGCAACACACTTATCAGTATCAATATGATATTTTATAAGCTCTTTGCAATACAAGGACGGACATTTCTTTTCTTTGATGTGAGCCTCATATTCATGTCTGAAATATTGTAAAGTACTTAAAAATGGATTCGGTGCAGATTTTCCTAATGCGCAAAGCGAAGCCTCCATCGCAGTTTCAGAAAGTACTTCTAAAAGTTCAATATCACCTTCTTTTCCTTTTCCTTCTGTGATATTTGTTAAGATTTTATTCATCTGTCTTAATCCTTCACGACAAGGAATACATTTCCCACATGATTCCTCGGTTAAAAAGTTAATGAAATATCTTGCTACATCGACCATGCAAGTATCCTCATCCATGATAATCATTCCACCAGAACCCATCATTGAACCGGCTTTTGTTAGCTCATCAAAACCCACTTCAAGATCAAGTTTGTCTTCTGGGATACAACCTCCGGAAGGACCTCCGGTTTGTACAGCTTTAAATTTTTTACCTCCAGGAATACCACCACCAATTTTATAAATAATATCTCTTAAAGTCATACCCATTGGTATTTCTACAAGACCTGTATTGGTGATTTTTCCAACTAGTGAGAAAATCTTAGTTCCTTTACTGCTTTCTGTTCCTATTTTATTATACCAGTCGGCTCCTTTATTGATAATTAGCGGAACATTTGCCCATGTCTCAACATTATTCAAAACGCTTGGTTTATTCCAAAGTCCAACAATGTTTGAACGCACATATTTTGGTCTTGGTTCTCCAACTCTACCTTCCAATGCTGTCATTAATGCAGTTGATTCTCCACAAACGAAAGCACCCGCACCTTGATGTACTTTTACAACAAAGTCGAATCCAGAGCCAAGAATATTTTTTCCTAGCAAGCCATATTGTTCTGCCTGCTTAATTGCTAAATTAATATTAACAACAGCCAAAGGATATTCTTGTCTAACATAAACATATCCTTCTTGAGCACCAACAGCATAACCTCCGATAATTAATCCTTCAAGAATGGAATGTGGATTTCCTTCAAGTAAAGCTCTATCCATGAATGCTCCGGGATCACCTTCATCAGCATTAACAATTACATATTTTGTTTTTTCAGGATCGTTTCTTGAGCCCTCCCATTTTTTCCCTGTTGGAAAACCTGCACCCCCACGGCCTCTCAGGTTGGATTTTTTAACTTCATCCAAAACCAGCTCAGGAGTCATCTTAGAAAGAGATTTTACTAAAGCCGAATAACCATAAATTGCTATATAGTCATCAATGCTTTTGGAATCTATTTTTATATTGTTACAAATCACATTTCTTTCCTGATTTTTATAAAAAGGAATATCATATTCATGTATTGCTTTTTCGCCATTTGAGGAGTCAACATAAAGTAAACGGTCAACTACTTTCTTTTCTTTAATGGTTTGCGAGACAATTTCAGTAACATCCTGTGGAGTTACTTGTAAATAACAAATTTCTTCAGGATAAATAACAACAACAGGTCCTCTTTCACAAAAACCAGGACAACCCGTTCCTTTTATATCAACACTTGCACTTAAGTTTTGATTTTCAAGTTCAGATTTAAATGCTGCAATTACTTCATTTGCGCCAGAAGCTAAACAACCGGCACCTGCACAAACTGAAATACAAGGTTTATTAGGATCTCTTTTGGATAAAATATCTTGTCTGAATTTTTCTAATTCTTCTGCGGTCTTAAACGATTCCATATATTCCTCTATTTGTAGCTATTTAAAACTTCTGCTGTTTCACTTACTGAAATCTTTCCGTGAGTTTTTCCATTGATTTCTATTACTGGTCCTAAAGCACAGCAACCAAGACAGTTAACCGTTTCTAGACTGAATTTCATGTCAACATCAGTTTCTCCAGGCTTTATTCCGGTAAGGTCTTCGACTGTTTCTAATACACGTTTTGCACCACGAACATGACAAGCAGTGCCCATGCATATATGAACTTCATGGCGTCCTTTAGGTACTAAACTAAAAGCTTTATAAAAACTTGCAATATGCATTGTTCTGGTTAACGGAATTTGTAATTTTTCACTTACTCTTTCTAATGCTTCTTTTGGTAGCCAATGATTTTCACTTTGAATATCAAGTAAAATCTGAATAAGCGAACTGGCTTCACTATTATGTTTTTCGATTAAATAATCTATTTTTTTGTTATCCATAGTAATATTTTAAGCAAGCGCGTAACTTTTGTTATTCATATCATATCTTACTAATCCTTGTTTTGAGGAATCGTTCATATGTTTTGCAACTTCTGAAGGAGTAAGACCTAAAGATGCTGAAATTTCACCAGTAGAAAGATTTTTTTTCTGTAAGAGTATAGTTATTTGAGCTTTTATTAATTTATCTAAAATTAACTCATTAAATAATTTCTCAAATTCTTCACTGTTAAAAAACTTATGATATGCTTCTTCAGTTCTTTCTGAAACATGAAGCCTTTGAGTTAATACAAGTTTAATGTATGGAATAATTTTTTTAATTGCCTCGAATTTAAATGCTAAAGTTTCAGCATCTATACCTTCGGCTTTACCAATAGGACCCATTTTAGTGAGTTCTGTGCTATATTCATTCATGAAATTTGCAAAACGTATTCCTTCACCTGCCGAGACCCATTCAATTCTCAGACGTTCAGGATAAATACCTACATGTTTTAATAGTTTTCTAAAAACTTGCACCATGCTAAATGCATTAAAGTTGCCATTTGTTACATAATGACAATCGCACAGATGACAACCTCCAACAAAAACTCCATCTTGTCCGTTTGATAAAGCCCGATGAATATGAAGCATGTCAACGCGAGCAGAACACATTACTCTGATAAGTCTGATATGTGGTGGATATTGAAAACGGGAAACGCCACATAAGTCTGCCCCACCGTAACAACACCAATTGCATATTATTCCTATTATTTTTGGTTGAAAATTATGATCTGAACTCATTATTTATATATTGTTATCAATATTGTTTTATACATTTTATCTCATATCTAATACTGCATCTATCTGGCCGAGTAGTTCTTCATCGGTATAATGCTTAAGTGAAATTGCAGAAGTAGGACAAACAACATTACAAAGCCCATCTCCCTTGCAAAGCACAGAATTAACTGCTGCAAGATTTTTTTCATTAAAAGCAATTGCACCATAAGTGCAAACTGAAATACAAGCTCCGCATGACACACAAGTGTTTTCATTTACTTCGCAAACAGAACCTGAAGCTGTAACTGTGTCTTGTGAGAGAAGAGCTACTGCTCTGCCTGCAGCACCATATGCCTGACTTATTGCCTCTGAAATATGCTTTGGATAATGAGCTGTTCCACATAAATAAATCCCTTCAGCTGAAAAATCAACAGGTCTTAGTTTCATATGAGCTTCTTGGAAAAAGCCATCCTGATTTAATGTTACTTTAAACTGTCGCGATGCTTCATAAGTTCCTTCCGAAGAAATAACAGCAGCAGCAAGAGATACTATGTCAGCATCAATTATTAGATCTTTTCCTAGAATAGGATCGGCAACGCAAACTCTAATAACTTCTTTACCACTTTCAGTTATTGATTCTAACTTTGGTTTATTCTCTGGTTCATAGCGAATAAATTTCACGTTTTTGCTTGCAGCTTCGCGATAATAATCCTCGCTATAACCATAAGTTCTTATATCTCTGAAGAGAATATAAATATCAAGTTCAGGGTTTATCTCTTTTAATTTTAAGGCATTTTTAATAGAATGCGAACAACATACACGGCTACAATAATTTCTATCTGGTTGTCTACAACCAACGCATTGTATCATTACCAGACTTTTTGCCTCAGTAAGTTTTTCGTTTTTAAGCGCTAATTGTTCACCCATTTCAACAGATGTCATTACCTTTTCTGTTGTTCCATATAAATATTCAGTTGGCTTATATTCAACAGCACCTGTTGCTAATACTGCTGCACCATGTTTTATTACTTTTGTTCTTCCTTCAGTTGTAACAGTTGTAACAAAATTCCCGACATAACCAGAAACATCAGTTATAGATGCACTATGAGATACAAAAACCAAAGGATGCTGATATATCTTTTTTATTAAATCGGCAATAAATTCCTGCACATTTAGACCTTCAAGAGTTGTTGGGATTCTTAGAGCCATTCCGCCAAGATTTGCCTCTTTTTCTAACAAATGAACTTCAAATCCCTGATTAGCGATACTTAAAGCACTTGTCATGCCAGCTATACCACCACCAACAACTAAAGCAGTTTTATTTACAGGCAAATCAAACTCCTGTAAAGGTTCTAGATAACCAACTCTGGCAACAGACATACGAACTAAATCTTTTGCTTTTTTTGAAGCTTCTTCTTTTTGTTTGGAATGAACCCATGAACAATGTTCACGAATATTTGTAAAATCGAAAAAATATTGATTTAAGCCAGCTTCTCTAAGTGTATCACGAAATAGAGGTTCATGTGTTTTAGGTGTGCATGCTGCAACAATTACACGATTCAACTTTTTCTCTCTAATTGTATTTGAAATTTGTTGTGCAGCATCGGTAGAACAAATAAATAATCCTTCTTCAGCATGAACAACTGTATCAAGACTTTTAGAATAATCTACCAATCCTGGAATATCAACAACACGACCAATATTTGCACCGCAATGGCAAGCAAAAACGCCAACTCTAAGTTCTTCTTCAGAAACATCTCTTTCTTCTGGATAAACACGTTCTTTAGAAAGCTTACCACGTCTTGCACTTAAAAGCTCACCAACCATCGCATTTGCTCCGCTCGCTCCAACTACAGATTCTGGAATATCTAAAGGCCCTTGAAATGCACCACTAATAAAAATTCCAGGTCTTGAAGTTTTTATTGGGCTAGTTGGGTTTATTTCGCAAAATTGGTGATGGTTAAGCTCAATGCCAAAGATGTCGGCAAAATTTTCAACATTAGCTGGAGGAATTAATCCTACACCTAATACAACAAGGTCGAATTCATCTTCTTTAACTCCATCGTTGGGTGTAGAATATTTAATTGTTACATTTTGTGAACCAGGTATTTCTTTTCCTACTGTCACATAACTTCTAATAAATGTAACACCTGGTAAATTTTCAGCTCTTTGATAAAATCTTTCAAAATCTTTCCCATAAGAACGGATATCATTATGGAAAATAGTGGCTATCATATCCGCATCATGATCTTTGGATAAGATAACTTGTTTTTGAATATATGTGCAACAAACTGAAGAACAATAACTGTTACCACCTTCTGTTGTTTGTCTTGAGCCAACGCAATGTATCCAAGCTATTTTTTTAGGATGTTTATGATCAGATGGTCTTAAAATTTCACCAGTATGTGGTCCAGTTGAACATAATAACCTTTCGAAATCGAGACTAGTAACAACATTCTTATATTTTCCATAACCATAATCACCTCTTACTTCAGGATGAAAAACATCATAGCCTGGGGACAACACTATTGCTCCAACTTTTACAATTCTTTTCTCAGCTTTCTGATGTAAATCAATGGCATTGTTTTTACATACACCAACACAAATAGAACATTTTCCACTTTTAAGGTAAGAACAGGCATCGTCAATATATGGTACTAATGGAACTGCCTGTGAAAAGTAAATATGTACTGCTTTGTTATTTGAAAGCTCCTGATTAAAAGGATCTGGAATATTTATAGGACAATACTCAGCACATACAGTACAACCGGTACATTTATCCTCAATAATATATCTTGGTTTCTTGTTTAATGTTACGGTAAAGTCTCCTGCCTCTCCTTCAACTTTTTCTACTTCAGTATAAGTAAGAATTTCAATATTAGGATGCCTGTCGCATTCAATAAATTTAGGAGACTCAATACACATTGAGCAATCGTTTGTTGGAAATGTTTTGTCGAGTTGAGCCATTTTACCTCCAATGGTAGGCGATTTATCGACAAGATAAACCTTATAGCCCGTTGTAGCAAGATCAAGAGCAGCCTGAATTCCGCTTATCCCACCACCCACAACTACAACATCTCCAAAATTATTTTCCTCAGAAATATTTATTTGTTTTTCCTCCATGGATTTTCTATTAAATCACTTTATCTTTTTACAATTAATCAGGATATTGCTTCCTGAATTATTTCAGTTATATCTTTTATTACGATAGTTTCTTTGCTCTTATGAGATAACAAACTATCCTCAAAATTTGCAATACAATATGGACAAGAAGTCGCTAATACTTCTGCTCCTATTTCTGCTGCTTGGTCTAATCTTAAATCGGAAAATCTTTCTCCTTTTGGTGTATCCATCCAAATTCTTCCACCACCACCACCACAGCAAAGACTATTTTCTTTTGAGTCGGTCATTTCTTTCAATTCCAAACCAGCAATTTTCTTTAAGATATTTCTTGGTTCGTCATAAATATTATTATGTCTGCCCAAATAACAAGGATCATGATAAGTTACTTTTTTAGCGAATTCAGTATTGTTTAATTTGAGTCTGCCATTATTTATTAGTTCAGAAACATACTGAGCCATATGAACTATTTCAAAATGAACCATGAATTCTGGATACTCATTTTTAAAAGTATGATAACAATGAGGAGAAGAAACAAGAATTTTCTTTACGCCATTATCAATAAAAGTTTTAATGTTATCTTTTGCAAGTTGTAAGTATAATTCTTCGTCTCCTGTTTTACGAATACTTTCTCCACAGCAATTTTCTTTAGAGCCAAGTATTCCAAAATTTACTCCTGCGCTATTCAATATTTTTGCTGTTGCAATAGCCACTTTTTTTAATCTTGGATCATAGCTTAAATAACAACCTGGATAATATAAAATTTCCATGTCCTTGGTAAACTCTTTTACAGAATGATCTTTTGCCCAATCTCCTCTTTTTTTGCGTTCTTCAAAGAATGGATTTCCTTCGCCACTCAAACCAGATCTTACTGCGCGTATAGGATTTACTGAAGCTGGATAAACCCCATATTCGGTGGCAATTCTGCGTAATGCAATTCCTGCTTCTACTTGCTTCACATCTCTTGGACAGGCTTTTGAACACATACCACAGGTAGTACATTTCCAAATATCTTCACCTTCAATCTCTGACATTCCAAAGGTTGCCTCACGAACTAGCTTACGCATGCTAAATTTGCTCTGCCTATTCCATGGACAAACAACATCACATTTACCACATTGGTAACAATATTTAAAAGTGTCTCCACCTTTCTCTTTTATGATGTCTATAATTTCTTTATAATCGGCAACTTTTTCCATTTTTTTAAATTCCAAGTTTCAAATCACAAGTACCAAATTCCAAGTTATTTTCTTAACTTCTCTTGGTTTTTAGAACTTATAGCTTTCTTTAACCCTTCTTTGATTCAGACATTTTTGCAATTATTTCAGCTAACTTTTGTATTCCATATTTATTAGCTAAAGATTCTAATCCTATTTCTAATTCTTCTTGTTTTACATCATCTTCATCATCAACTTCTCTTTCTTCAAATATTAATGCATCATTTAAGCACCATTCAACACACAAAGGTCTTTCTAGTGTGGGATCACTTTCACACATATCACATTTTAGCGGAAGTCCTGAGTCAGGTTCTTTAAACAAATCTCTTGAAGGACAAGAAGCACGACAAAATGCACATTCGTCATATTCTTTTCCGTCAATTGTATATTTATCTCTTCCAGCGCATTCAGCAACTGCATACTCACCGGCGTAAACAGGAACAAAAATATCTGCAAGAGGATCACGAATTACTCGAATTCTAGATCTAGCAGGATTGTTACTACTATATTTTGGGTTTGAATGAAATGCAGAACAAACTACTTCACAAGCTCTGCAACCATTGCATTTATCAACATTAATTCTTATTGATTTTACGATTTTCTTTTTCTTTTCATCCTTCATGATTTTCGCCCTCCACTTTAATTTGTTTCGTTATTTGTAGAAGTTTCTTTAGATGAAGCACTCTCAGTTTCTGAATAAATTCCTCTTTTTTGGAATTCTTCGGCAACGTAACCTAATCCCATTTCATTTAAATATTCTTTAGTTGGAATGCCATCATTATTCCAACCTTTAAATTTGTAATAAGTATCTAATAATTCTTTTTCAAGTTCTGGAAATCTTTTTTTCCAATGATTTTCTGGAGGTTTTTCATCTTTTCTTCTCATCCCCCTGCTAATATTTATTGCTCTAACTAAAGTGCGATATCTTTTTGCAGCATTTGTTAATTTTTCTTCATCCATTTCAATTCCTGCACCAAGGGAAATAAATTTAGGATAATTATGAATATGATATGGCGGTTTTAAAGGGAAAGAAGATAAACCAGAGCACATTCCAAGTGCATCATCTATATAATGCATTCTTTCTTGCCAATCAACAATATCACAGCACATTTGAACAGTTGGATAAAGTGGCATTGATTTTTCACCACGTGGTTCCCAATCTAACAATATTTGCTTAAATTTATCATCAGGAACCTGAAACCAATCTTTTACAAACTCTTCTCTTTCTTCCATTGTAGGCCATGGTGCCTGCGGAAATTGTCCTTCTATCTGTGTAATGTTAATTTTTTCACCAGTTGAATACATCAAGAAATAAATAGGATTCAACATTGAAAGCTTTAATGGCAATTGCTCATGTTTTTTAATATTGTTATGAGCAAATGCGTTTGCGCCGTTACCAATTTGTTCGGCGGCCCAATATGTTCCATTTGCTAAAATATCACCTATTCCTTCACGTCTAACTATTCTATCTAACAACCAGTAAAATTTCCCATCATTATCAGTTGGCATTCCTTCAAAATCTTTGTCAGTTAAAATCCCATTTTCGAGAAGTTCAAGAGCAAATGCCATAACCTGTGGAGCCGAGAATCCATCTACACCATATTCGGTAGCACGTTGAGCTATTTTCAAACCAAAATCCAGGTTTGACATAGCGGCCATTGTATATGTTAATTTTGAGAAGCACTTCATCATGTATGTAGGAAGCCCTGGCATAGATATAGTTGCACCACATTGCATCGGACAATTATAGCAACTAATAAGCCTTGTTCGTGCTTTATCCATTGTATTTGTCCATTCCTTTTCCACATCATCGTTCCAAAAATCTTTTCTACGATGGCGTGAATTTCCCCACATGAAATTTTCAGTATGCCATTTTTCGTCATGTACTCTCATTTCCTGAGGAGAACCTAATCCTGCCAAAATAGGCATTACCCCAGGAATAGGATTTTCATTTCTGAACTTAATATATTTTAGTACATCATTACACAACTTCATATATTCGGCTGGCTGGGCCATATTTACGTCCTTTGTGCCACGAACAACAATTGCTTTTACGCCTTTATCACCCATAACAGCACCAATTCCACCACGACTAGCGCTTGACCTACCTTGTTCTATCGAAGCAAAAAACACCTTATTCTCGCCTGCAAGACCAATTGCAGCAACCTGAGCTTTTGGTTCTTTTAATTCAGCACGAAGAAGTTCTTGAGTTTCAACTGCACCTTTACCACTTAAATGAGAAGCATCGCGAATTTCAACTTTATCATTATGTATCAAAATATATACAAGCTTTGGAGACTTGCCTCGAAGTATTACTTTATCATAACCTGCGTATTTCAATTCCGGAGCCCAAAAACCACCCATCATTGAAAATGCCATTAATTTCGTTTGTGGAGAAATAGTTGATACAATTGTACGATTACATCCCGGAGCGGGTGTGCCGCATAAAAGTCCTGCAGCAAAAATTAAAAGATTTTCTGGAGAAAAGGCATCCACTTCAGGGGCAACCCTATCCCATAATATTTTTGCATTAGTGCCTAATCCTCCAAGATAAAGTTCCGTGTCTCTTGGATCAGTAGCAACTCTCTCGATATTTCCTCGGGTTAAATCAATTTCTAAATTAAAACCAGTTTCTGCGTACCTCATTTTTATTATGTTATTAACTGAATAAATATTGTAATTCAGTAGTATTAAACCTTTCTGTAAATTTTTATAGTATTAATTCTTTTTATGTTCTAAAAATTTTAATTCAACACTTAAAATCGTAACGATTAAATTAATTGATAATTAGAATGTTGAATTTATGTAAAAAATCAGATAAATCTAGTAATGAAGATAATAAAAAGAACATTTAATTAAAAATTAACTACCAAAAGTAATAATTATATTTAAAATAAATATGCTTTTTAGCATAAATTTCACAAAATTTAAAAATGTTTTTTTTGATAATTTCATATGTGGTTTTAATAAAAAAACATATATCCTAATTTTCTTACATTTACCAAATTTATTAATTAAAATTATTATTAA
>CAIQJL010000160.1 GCA_903872185.1 uncultured Bacteroidota bacterium
CCAAAATATCCTTTACTTAAACCAGCAGTTGCTTCTGCTATTCCTTCAAGTATTCCTATTAAGATAATTGAAAAGCCAATAGTTTTTAAATATATAGGCATTACTGGATAAAGCATTTCACTTGCAACATCTGTGCAAAGGCTTACCATTGATAAAACCCAAACTGTACGTGTAAGATATTTCATAATTATTTTTGAAGTTTAAAATGGTATGTTTAAAATACACAAAGCCACCTTGAGCGGAGTCGAAGGGTTCCCTACACTAGATTCTTCACTTTGCTTAGAATGACAAGTATTTTATTCATGTAAAATTATTTAAATTATTTAACAATTTATGTGGGTTAAAAGTTGTTAAAGTTATTGATATATGTACATGTAGTTTGTAAATTTGTAATGAAAATTTAATTTCAAGATTTATGAAAAAGATATTTTCAGTAAAAATTATTATATTATTGGTCTTTGTTTTTATTTCTTTTAATATTCAATCTCAGAATATTGAATTGCCTAATCAAAATAAAAATAACGAGCCCGATGTTCACATAAATGTAAATAGAGAATTGGATAATAATGGCAATGTTATTAGATATGACTCTACTTATACATGGTCATGGAGTAGCGATGGAACGAAAGGAATGCAGGGTAATATTATTAATGATTCAATAGATGTAAGATTCTTTAATCAATTTGATAATATTAATCAGTTTGATGACCCCTTTTTTAGTCTATTTGGATTTTCAAACGATTCTTTAACCAATAATAATTCAGTTAATTCTAACTTTGATGTATTGCAAAAGCAGATGATAGAAATGATGCAGCGTCAACAACAAATGATGAATGAAATGTTTAATAAGTCACCAGTAATTACAGAGCCTGATAAAAACAATAAACAAAATATTGCTCCTGAAAAGAAAACTTCAGGAAATGGAATAGATATTTAAGGTCCTTGAAATAAAAATAAAAACCTCACCAAAAATAATTGATGAGGTTTTTTTATTGAGTAAAATTTTGTTTTAAGCTTTTGCTTTAAACGCTTGGATTGTTCCAATTATCATAAATGCTAGCATCATGACCTGAAAAAACAGCCAACCAGGAACAACTTCATCAAAAGAAATATTGCCAGGTGAAGAGATCATTAATCCATCCCATAAAACCATTATTCCTGCAAATGAAAGTCCTATTATTGCGAAAACCTTCATAGTTGTTTTTTTAATTTTTATTAATGATAAAACAAAAACTACTATATAAATAAGGAAGAATGCCATAGTAATAAATCCTGCTTCCGTAGTTTTTTCGTCATCTGCATAACTGTTACTGTAATCATAGCTAGAAGATCCATATGAGTTGTAACTATTGTAATCATCGCTACTCCATCTTGCGCTTGAAACTTCTTCTGCATAAAAAATTTCAACTCCAGCAAAAACAATTGTGAGTACTAATAATGTTAAGTAAAATGCTCGCATCATAATTGAAAAGTTTTAGGTTAATATAAAATTAAAATTAAACAATTTTTTTACGGAGAGTAAAATAAAAGGTTTTATAAAATTTTGTTTTTGCTTTTTGTCATTCTGTCCGCCGCGGCGGAGGAATGTAATGAAGTGAAGAACAATTTCTAGCGAAGCTAAGTCTATTCTAGAGTGTTATATCCTTCGTTACACTCAGGATGACATTGTGGTTTAGGATGACAGTGTATAATTTTATAAAACTAATTCTCTCTCAAAATTACTTCGTCATATTCAATCTCAAACATCATTTTATGTTTGGATTCTTCTTGTGCTAATTGTAGAAATAATTCCTGTAAATCTTTATTTGTAGTCTTTGATGCAAGTTTAGTGTAAAGTATGAATGCTGATTTTTCGCGTTTCATTGCAAGTATTAAAGCATCTTGATAACTCATATTTTCAGATGGTCTTACATGGTCAACATAATCAGCTAATTTTAGATCAATAATTACATCCTTTGTTATAGTAAATATTTTATCTTCTTTGACCTTTGTTAATTTTGCTTTATGTCCCACTTCTTCAATTGCAAATTTTTCAAAAGTTTCGCGCATATCTGCATTTTGAGATTTTGCAGCCAACTCTCGATAAAAATCAACAGCCTGTTGTTCGTTTTTTATTGCAAAGTCCAATATTTCATCTACATTATTAAAGTCTTTCATAATTTAATTGTTTATAGTGAATGAGTTTTCAAAATAATTTTCAAATTTCATAACTAAATTATCGCAACCATAATCGAATATGCGATTTTGATTATCTTCTGAAGTATGTTGAAATTCAAATGAACTTGTATTATTTGTTTTTGCTATAGCTTTCAACATTTCGGTATTTACATCTTCGCCACATTGAACATCAGAAATGTTAAGTCTTTTAGCCAGTTCTAACATCTGAGTTAAGTTGCACTCTGTTATTTGGTTTGAATAGGTACCGCCAAATTGTTGAATAACTTTTTGAGTATTAGTATAACTTCCTCCTGTTTCAAACTGGAATGATGCAGGTAAAATTAAGGAAGCTTGTTTTGCCGTTTCAGTCATGAAATAATCCTGAACGACAACAAATTCGGTATTATTAAACCATTTATTAGTTGAAGTTTTGTCGATCGAACAACCAATAGGATCTTCTCCAAAAATGAAAAGGTTTTTAATTTTACCAGAATTTAATTTTTCTAGTAGGTCATTTGTTAAGGAAGCTGCTTCAAAGTTTAAAATACCTTCAGAATTATTCTTTTCTTTTAATGAAATAATACCCATTGAAGTTTTGCCAAGTTTACCTGTAATCATTGCAAAATTTCTGATTTCAACAGATGCATTTGCAGAAACTTCTTTTTCTGAGAAAACAAGAATTGCATTTGCAGTCATGTTATAATCGTCGGCAAAAGTTTTAATGATACTAACTGATACTCCTGATTTAGTTACTAAATCCTCGAAATTCTCTGTTAAAACAGCTTTTTTGTAATCTTCAAATCCTTTTGTTTGTGCAGAAATAAATAAATTATTCTGTTTATTTTCTGTGAGCAAATAATGGTTGGCAGCTTTTATAAAATGATAATATGAAGTAATGTGTATAGTATTTTCAACTTTATGCTCCATTGATGAATGTTTCTTTGTAGTTATAGCTTCTACTTTAATTTTACTCAAGAATTTTTTATTTTGAATCATAAAACCAGCAACAGCATTGTCTGTATTTATTTCCGAACCAAATAGGAATACTTTTTCAGTACCTGAAATTTGTTCGAATGGAGTATTAGCAAGGCTATTATTTGTATATCCATTTCCTCTGCCTAAATAATGGAAGGATCCAATATTCTCGGTTTTTAAACCATCTGTTGCAAATTTCTTAACAAGGAATATTTCTTCGTTGGAAAGTCTCGCTCCTGCAAAAACAGCTGTTTCTTCAGCTTTTATTGATTTAGAGTTATTTGTTATAATAGAATAAGCATCTTCAAAAGAAATTTCTTTAAATGTGCCGTTTTCTTTTAATAAAGGCTTAGTAATTCTTGATTTGTTGTTAATGCTGTTATATCCAAATTTTTGGAAACGACATAAATTTCCATCTTTATTTACTATTCCATTACTACCTGTAACTTTCCATACGAAATCACCTTTTTGATGATATTCAATTTCGCAGCCTACAGAACAATAGTTACAGATTGATTGAATTGAGGTTGTTTGAACTGGACCAGGTTTAAATAACACATTTTCTGTAATTGCTGCGGTAGGGCATGTTGATATACACATTCCGCATGATTCACAGTTTGTCTCACCTAAACGTTTTTGCATGCTTGGTGCTACATATGTATCAAAACCACGATTGATTAAGCCTAATGCATTTGCTCCAACAACTTCACGACAAATTCTAACACAACGTGCACATAAGATACATTTATTGTTGTCTATTTCAATAAAAGGATGATCAAATTTAACATCATAATCTTTAAATGATCCTTTATATTTTTCTTGTGTTGCATTATATTCTGAAGAATATTTTTTTAGATCACAATCGTAGTATTCAACACAACCGCATTCAAGACATCGGTTAGCTTCTTCATGAGCAACCTGTTCGTTTTCATAACCCAATTCAACTTCTTTAAAATTAATTCTGTCAGTTGAATCCATTGTTGGCATTTCGTGTCTTAGCTGTATAGCAAAATGACCTTTATAATTATCTTTATGTTGTTTCTGGAAATTATCTTTTTTACTAATGAATTCGTAATTTTCAGGAGTTAATTCATGACCTTTCAAATATTGGTCACAACTTCGCGCTGCCTTTCTTGCTTGAGCAATTGCTTCGATAACCGTTGCTGGTCCGGTTACTCCATCACCAGCTGCAAAAACAGAACTAATGCCAGTTTGTAAAGTTTTAGAATTTGCATCTAAATCGCCCCATTTATTTATTTTTAGTTGGCCATCTGTTGCAAATTCGTTAATGTCATTAATAAAATTCACGATTGTTTTTTGGCCTATAGCAGCTAAAATATAATCAATTTCAACTTCAAAGTCAGAATTCTCAACAACAACAGGGCGGCGTCTTCCAGAGGCATCAGGTTCACCTAATTCCATTTTCAGGCAAGTAATAGATTTTACTTTTCCGTCAGCAGTTTTATTTACTTTTTTAGGAGCGGTTAAAAATAAATATTCAACACCTTCCAATTTTGATTCGTGAATTTCTATAGGATTAGCAGGCATTTCTTTTTCGGTACGGCGATAAATAACATAAACTTTATCGGCATTGCAGCGTAACGAAGTACGACAACAATCCATTGCAGTATTTCCACCGCCAATAACAGCGATAGTTTTTCCTTTAAAATTATATTGCTGACCAGTAATTTCCATATTACGCAAGAACTCGATACCGCTAAAAACATTTTCAGCATCGTCACCTTCGCAACCAATAGGAGTTCCACCTTGTGAGCCTATTGTTAGGATAGTGGACTGATATTTTTCTTTAATTTCTTTATATGAAAAATTATCACCAAGATTTTTATTGTAATAAATGTTAGCGCCTAATTCTGTAATGGCAGCAACTTCCTTATCTATAATTTCATTTGGTAATCTGTATTCAGGAATTCCATATCGAAGCCATCCACCAGATTTGGGATTCGCTTCAAAAATATCACATGAATGTCCTTGTAATTGTAAAAACCAAGCAGCAGATAAACCACCAGGACCTGCACCAATAATTGCAACTTTTTTTCCAGTTGATGGTTTTATTTCAGGAATATATCTGTTTGGTGATTCTAAATCAATATCAGATGTAAATCGTTTTAAATAATCGATACCAACAGCAGCACCTTCATCAAGTAAATTACGGCGACAAGCAACCTCGCAAGGGCGAACACATATACGCCCACAAATAGCAGGAAGTGGATTAACTTTTTTAATTAATTCAACAGCTTCGCTATATAATCCTTTTTCAATTAAAGAAATATAACCCTGAACATCTACACCTGCTGGACAAGTTTGTTTGCAAGGTGCTGTGCAGTCTGCGTAGTGGTTACTTACTAAAAGGTCAAGAGCTGCTTTGCGTGCTGTAAAAATTTTATCACTATTTGTAGTGATTTTCATTCCTTCTGTAATTTTGGTAGAGCAAGAGGGTTGCATTCCTCGCATTCCTTCTACTTCAACAACGCACACATAACATGAAGAATATGGTTCAATTCTTGGATCGTTGCACAATGTTGGAATTTCAATCCCATTGCGTTTAGCTAACTCCAAGATTGATTCACCAGCATTTCCTGAAATATTTTTACCATTAAGGATTATATTCAATGAACTCATAATATTTTCTTATTTACGATAACTTAATAGCTTCAAATTTACATTTGTTAAAACAAACTCCACATTTAATACAGGTTTCTTGATTTATAAAATGTTTTTGTTTTCGTTCACCTGTAATTGCATTAACAGGGCAGTTTTTAGCACAAACGACACAACCAGTACATTTATCTTCAACAACTGTATAAGTCAATAATTTTTTACAACCATGAGCTGGACATTTTTTATTATGAATGTGCGCCTCATACTCATTTCTGAAATATTTAATTGTAGTAAGAACAGGGTTTGGAGCAGTCTGACCTAAACCACAAAGTGAATTATCTTTAATCTGAACAGATAATTCTTCAAGTATTTCAATATCACCTTCACGGCCTTCTCCTTCGGTAATTCTTGTTAATATCTCTAACATACGCTTTGTTCCAATACGGCAGAAAGTACATTTTCCGCATGATTCTTTTTGAGTAAAATCAAGGAAAAATCTTGCCATATCTACCATACACGTTGTTTCGTCCATTACAACCATACCCCCAGAACCCATAATAGCTCCGGTTGCAGTTACTGAATCGTAATCAACAATTGTATCTGTTAAATGTTCTGGAATACAACCACCAGATGGTCCACCTAACTGAACAGCTTTAAATTTTTTGTTATTCTGAATTCCACCACCTAATTTAAAAATCACATCGTTTATAGTTATTCCCATTGGAACTTCAACTAAACCGCCACGATTTATTTTTCCGGTAAGTGCAAAAACTTTTGTTCCTTTTGATTTGTCTGTACCGTATATGTTATATGAATTTGCTCCATTTAATATTATTGAAGGAACATTAGCAAATGTTTCTACGTTGTTAATGTTGGTTGGTTTTTTCCATAAACCAGATGCTGCTGGGAATGGAGGTCTACGACGAGGCATTCCACGCTCACCTTCAATTGATGCCATTAATGCAGTTTCTTCACCACAAACAAAAGCTCCAGCACCTTCTTTAACATGAATGTCGAAATTAAAATCTTGTTTTCCGTATATGTTTTTTCCTAAATATCCTTTTTCTCGGGCTTGAGCAAGTGCAATGTTTAAACGTATAATAGCTAGTGGATATTCTGCTCTGCAATAAATAACACCTTCGGTTCCACCAATTGCATAAGCTGCTATAGTCATTCCTTCAAGAACTGCATGTGGGTCACCTTCTAAAACTGATCTGTCCATAAATGCACCAGGGTCGCCTTCGTCTGCATTACAAATTATATATTTTTCGTCTGATTTGTTATTAAATGCAAATTTCCATTTCATTCCGGTTGAAAAGCCACCACCACCGCGACCTCTTAGTCCGGAATCAATTATAGATTGTATTACAGTTTCCTGTGAAATATTTTCGTTTAATATTTTTTTAATTGCATTATAACCATTTTGAGTTTCGTAATCTCGAATACTTTCAGGGTCTATAACACCACAATTTCGTAATGCAATTTTTACTTGTCCTTTCCAGAAAGTATCGTCTTTTGTTTCGAAAAGGTCAGTTTTAACAACATATTCTTTAATTGGTTCGGAAAGTTTTATATGTTTTTCGAAAATTTCTACAGCTTTTTTCTCATCAATTTCACCATATAAAAAAGAATTACCATCATCAATAATTTCTACTAAAGGTTCACGAAAGCACATTCCAATACAACCTGTTTTTACAAGTTCGAAATCGAGTTTTTCTGATTCTTTTAGAGCATAAATTTTGTCGTAAACCTTAGAGGCACCTGCAGCAATTCCGCAGCTTGCCATTCCAATTAAAACTTTCATTTTTCCCATTATTGGAATATATTTAATTTTTTTCTTTCAATTGAATTTCTTTAACAATATTTACTGATGATTTTCCAGTAAGCTTCCCGAAGGTCTCGTTGTCAATCATCATAACTGGTGCTAAAGAGCAACAGCCAAGGCAAGCAACAGATTCAAGAGTAAATAAATTATCGGGTGTTGTTTCGCCATCTTTTACTTTTAAAACTTCCATAAGCGAATCGGTAATAATATTTGCATTTTGAACATGGCAAGCTGTTCCGTGACAAACTTTTATAATGTGTTTGCCTACTGGGTTCAGCCTAAATTGAGCATAAAACGTTGCTACGCCAAACATATCGTTAAGTTGAAGACCTGTTTTTTCAGAAATGTATTCTAAAGCAGTTTTTGGAACAAAGCCATACAAATTTTGAGTTGCCTGAAGTATAGGAATTAAATTTCCTTTTTTGTTTCTGTATTTTTCAATAACAGGATCTAATCTTTCTATGTCAATCTGAGCTTGGATGATGTTTGCATCATGCTCAATGGCAATACGTTTAATACGCATAACTTAATAATTTATTTTAAAAATTGAAAGTCTAAAATTACAATAATATCGTAATTTACTTCAATTATTTACTTAAAATAATCAAGAAAATTGAGGGATTTAAAAAAGAGTTATAAATAGGTGAATAACAGAAAGAAAAGATTGTTCTTAGAATTTATAAGTTAAAGTGCCAAGAAAAAAATGTTGATTCTGTTTAAAAGTATCTTTTTTAATAGAGTTGTCAAAAAATTCAAAAGGGATAGTTTTTTTAAGAAAGTTATATCTAAAAGAGAATTGAAGTTTTTTATATGGAACTATAAGTGAAATTCCGGCTCTGAAATTAATTATTTCATTTATATTGTAAATAATAAAAGCATTTTTTTCGACGTAGTTTTCAAGGTTTCCGAATGTGGCGAAACTTTCAAGCCATAAGAAATCCAGAACCTTTACACCCACGTTTTGTTCTGCAATAAGATTGTTATTATTTGTTGCGTTTTGAAAAACAAAAGTAGAAAATGTATAAAAATTTAAATTCCCAAATGGATATAAATTAACTGATAAGCCCAATTGTTTTTGTAAGTTGTTATTTAAATGTGAAAAGTTCGCAAAAATATTAAAACCAAAAACATTAAATTTTTTATCAAAAGCTAGTGAAATGGCATAGTCATTAAAAGATATCTCTTTTCTTTCTTGAAGAACTTTATTTTCTGAAGTATCATATTTTGAAGTCAGAGTCTTATAATCAACCATAATAAAATGAAAAGCAGGAATAATAGTTGTTCCTTTATAAATTCTATAATTAATATTTGTGTAAATTTGGTTTTGATATAAATTGTAATTGTCATTTAGAACTTCATTCCCAATAACAATTTGTTTCGTGTTGTCAATATTTAGTTTGCTATAGGAAGTAGACATTATAATATTTTTATTAATACAATATTTAATCCCAGCACCAAGGTATTCTATGTTATTTGTTGTGTTTGACTCAGCCCAATTAATCTTATTTTTTATATCATTTAATTTATTATTCTCATTGTTATTGTTATTTGTTTTGCCATATTCAACAAAAGCTTCACTTATTGTTTTTGGAGTAGTTTTATCAGAGAAATATTGGGAATAATTTCTTAGTAAATTATTAGCCTCACCTTCAAGCCCAAGATTGATATAACTATTGTAAAGATTTTCTATTACGAAATTATCAGAGCAGTTAAATTTCATTGCCTTTTCAAAATGTTCTGAAGCTTTCACATAATTATGTTTTTCAAAATAAGCAGCCCCAATTCTTGACCTTAAATAGAAATAATCAATATTGTTTTTAATTCCAATATTACCTAAATATATTAGACTGTCCCATTGGTTTGAAAGGTAGTATTCATAAGTTTTTTTCTCGATGTAATTATAATCATAATTAATCTGAGAAAAGAGTTGATTTCCTAAAAGGAAAAAGGATAACAAAATGAATATTTTTTTCATGTTTTAATAAATATGCAAATTGTTGTAATTATTGCCATAGTAATTCAAGTTCAATATTAAACGGAGATTGAACTACATTAATAATCGTAGGATATGTTGTTCCTCCATAAGTAAAGTTATAAATATTAAACTGAACAAAACCTGTTTGCACGTATGTAGGTGGAGGGGGCATCATTTTTTTATCCCAAATTTCAATTTTATAAATATGATTGATAGTTGGAATTTGAAAATTTGAAATTAAATATGAAATTGGTAAGTTAGATTGAGAAATATTATATATTATTTGTGATTGTCCATCTAGATATACTGTTGACGAAAAATCAGTTATCTTATAATATGGATTTGCAATATATGGTGCAATGGGTGGAAACTGCATTTGTTTAATAGTTATTTTTTTAATAAATACTTTGGTTGGAGCAGCGTTTAGAACATGAATGTATTGAGTTTTTGTTATCGAGTTTGAACCTTGAATATTGGAGGCTGTTAATGTAACGCTGTAATCTCCGGGGATGTTATATTGTATGTTAATGGGGTTTTGAATAGTTGAATTTGCAGTAACTGCTCCTGTAAAAGTCCAATTCCAATTTGTTGGATTGTTAATTGTTAAATCAGAAAAATTCACAAATTGACCAGTTGTAATATTTGTTGTATTTGCTACAAAATCTGGAGTAGGAGCAGAACCTAGTGAATTAACAGTTATATGTTTTTTCTTTTCAATGTATGAAGATCCGCATGCGTTTACTGCTGTTAAAGTTACATTATATAAACCAGGTAAGTTATACGTATGAATTGGATTTTGCTCATGAGATATACTATCATCACCAAAATTCCAGTACCATGCAGATGGTAATACGCCAGATAAGGCAGTTGCAGTAAAGCGAACAGTGTCATTTACATTTATTATAGTATCATTTGCAGAAAATGTTATAATTGGTGAAGAAACTATATATATAACCTTTACTTCAACATGCATACCTCCATTTCCGTATGCAGTTAGTTCAACATTATAGACACCTTCATTTTGATATACATGCCTTGGATTTTTTTCATAAACAATAGGAGAATTATCCCCAAAATTCCAACGATAAATTTCTGCATCTATTGAAAGATTTTCAAAATTTACTTCGGAAGGCACGTTACATTCATTGGAAAATGAATAGTTATAAATTGCTACTGGAATAGCTTTGTCTTCTCGTTTGCAGGAGTGTAAAATAAAAGTACTACCTAGAACAAGAAGAATAAATAATGCAAAAATATTTTTCATAAATCAACAGACGCAAAATTAAAAAAAATAGTTGCAGAATAATTCTGAAACGAGAATGTTTTTTTTAAGAATGATCTAATTGAAAGTGTTAGTGTAATTTAAATTATAAGTATTTAATATTAAGTTTTATTGTAAGAAAAATTATCGCAATAAGTTAAACATTGATTATTTTTGTAAAAATGAATTAAAATGATGTCAAAATACCGTCAAATAATAGAATCAAAAAAATATACTTTTGCTGATACTGCATTTGAAAGATTAATGCAACATCGTATATATAAAGTATTATTAGTTTGCAATGCATACGATGCTTTTATGCTAGAGGAAGATGGAAGAATAGATGAAAGAATTTTTAATGAATATTTTTCTCAGAATTTAAGATACCCACCAATTTTTATTCAGGCTCATACAGTCTTGCAGGCATTTAGAATTCTTGAACAAGAGCCCATAGATTTGGTTATTACAATGTTAACAGTTGAGGGAATTGATGCATTTAGATTAGCAGGGAGAATAAAAACAATATATCCTGATAAGCCGATAGTTGTGCTTACTCCTTTTTCGAGAGAGGTTTCATTATGGCTAGAACGAGAAGATATTAATTCGATCGATTATGTTTTTTGCTGGCTTGGCAATGCAGATATTCTTTTAGCAATTATTAAATTGATAGAAGATAGAATGAATCTTAAGCACGATGTTGAAGAGGAAGGAGTTCAAGCAATCTTGTTAATAGAAGATTCGGTCAGGTACTATTCATCTTATCTGCCAAATATTTATAAAATATTTTTTCATCAATCAAAAAGGTCAGTAAATGAAGGGTTTAATGAGCATCAAAAAATGATGCTTATGAGAGGAAGGCCAAAAATACTTCTCGCAACAAATTACAATGATGCAGCTTTATTATATGATAAATATAAAGAAAATCTGATCGGTGTTATTTCTGATATGAGTTATAAAGTTGATGGTGTTAAAGAACTAGATGCAGGAGTGAAATTTTATAACAAAGTTCATAGTGATGATAAGTTTATGCCTTTTTTATTGCAATCAAATGATGCTTCAAACGAATTTGTTGCGAAAAGTATTGGGGTTGAGTTTATAAACAAATATTCAAAAACATTATCAACTGAACTTAAGGAATATATAACTCATAGTCTTGCATTTGGGGACTTTATTTTTAGGCATCATGTTACCGGAGAAGAAATTTGTAGAGCAGCAGATTTAAAAACCCTTCAGGAAAAAGTACTAACTATTCCAGATGAAACTTTAGAATTTCATGTTAAGCGTAACCATTTTTCCAAATGGATGAACGCCAGGTCATTGTTCCCATTGGCACGAATGTTTAAATATGTTGCTTATAATGATTTTGAAAATATTAATGAGGTTAGAAGTTTTATCTATGAGGTAATAAAAATATATCGACAATATCGTGGCAAGGGTGTAATTGCAAAGTTCAGTCGTAAGAATTTTGATGAATATCTTAATTTTTCAAGAATTGGTGATGGTTCGGTTGGCGGAAAGGCACGTGGATTGGCATTTATAGATATGATTTTGAAGAAATATGAGCTAGCTGATAAATGGGAAGGAGTAAAAGTGAATATTCCGAGAACAGTGGTGTTAAGTAGTGAAGTATTTGACGAATTTATCGACTCTAATGGACTAGGAAAGGAAACTATAGAAAATGAGAGTGATGAAAATGTGTTGGACTCATTTCTAAAGCCTGAATTACCTAATAGAATACTTAGTGAATTAAGTACTTTTATTTCCTTAACAAATGGCCCAATTGCAGTTAGATCTTCTAGTAAATTAGAGGATTCCCATTA
>CAIQJL010000161.1 GCA_903872185.1 uncultured Bacteroidota bacterium
AACATTAATATTAGTCGCAGAAAGCGAGGACGCTTTACAAAAACACTTTATAAAAATGCTGCCATACCTTATTAAGTAAGCGTCTACGCTTACTTAAACTGTTCTATTCCCCATATTCATCCCAGGATTTTATTGCCATTTCATCTACATTTCTTTTACAGAAAGAATAAATAAAAGCACTTGCTAATCGAGCATTTGTAAGCAATGGGATATTAAAATCAACAGCCGATCGACGAATTTCATAATCGTTGTTAAGTTCATCTTTTGAAAGGTTTTTTGGAATATTAATTACTAAATCCAGTTTTTTTTCACGCAACATTGTTACAACATTTGGTTCTAATTTTTCATCTGGCCAATGAAGCATAGTTGCAGCAACACCATTTTCTTGCAAAAAAAGTTGAGTACCACGAGTAGCAAACAAATTATATCCTCTTTCAATTAACATTTTACAAGAATTCAACATTTCAGTTTTTGAACGCGATGGTCCGGTAGAAAGTAAAATATTCTTTTTTGGAATTTTATATCCAACAGATAACATTGCTTTTAAAACTGCTTCATAATAATCTTCACCTATGCATCCCACTTCACCTGTTGAGGCCATTTCCACTCCAAGTATTGGATCTGCTTTTGCCAAACGAGAAAAAGAAAACTGAGGTGCTTTAATTCCTACATAATCTAAATCAAATGCAGATTTATTTGGCACTGACACTTCATCACCAAGCATTACCTGTGTGGCAATTTCAATAAAATTTGTTTTTAATACCTTTGAAACAAAAGGGAAACTTCGTGATGCACGTAAATTACACTCAATAACTTTTATATCATTATCTTTTGCAAGAAACTGTATATTAAACGGACCAGAAATATTTAATGCTTTTGCAATTTGTTTTGATATCTTTTTAATTCTTCGAATTGTTTCTACATAAAGTTTTTGAGCAGGAAAAACTATTGTTGCATCACCCGAGTGAACACCAGCAAATTCAATATGTTCAGATATTGCATAAATAATTACTTCGCCATTTTTTGCAACAGCATCAAACTCCACTTCCTTTGCATTTTCAATAAATTCTGAAACTACAACTGGATATTTTTTAGAAACATTTGTTGCAAGTTCAAGAAAATATTCTAACTCTTGTCTGTTTGACACAACATTCATTGCAGCACCAGAAAGCACATATGACGGTCTTACTAATACAGGAAAACCAACCTCATCAACAAATTTAAAAATATCTTCAATAGTTACAAGTTCTTTCCATCTTGGCTGATCCACTCCAAGTTCATCTAAAGTAGTTGAAAACCGATGTCTATCTTCAGCATTATCAATAGAAAGTGGTGAAGTACCAAGGATATTTACATTATTCTGATAAAGCCTCATTGCAAGATTATTTGGAATCTGACCACCAACCGAGACTATTACTCCTTTAGGAATTTCGTTGTCTATAATATCCATTACCCTTTCAAAGGAAAGCTCATCAAAATATAATCTATCACAAATATCATAATCAGTACTCACAGTTTCCGGATTATAATTAATCATAACAGAGCGCAATCCTTTTTTCTTAACAGTGTTCAAAGCATTTACGCTACACCAGTCAAATTCGACACTACTTCCTATTCTATAGGCACCAGAACCAAGTACAATTACTGATTGATTATCATTTTCAAATTTTATATCATGCTCCGATCCGTTATAAGTTAAATACAAATAATTAGTTTGTGCAGGATATTCGGCAGCCAATGTATCTATTTGTTTAACATAAGGAATTATTCCAGCTTCTTTTCTAAAATTTCTAATATCTAAAGATTTGTCAGATGCATCATCTAAATTATTATATAATATTTTTGCAATCTGAAAATCTGTATAGCCCATTTTCTTTGCATCATGAAGCATTTCTAAAGGAAGTGTTTCAATAGAATTAAATCTTGAAATCTGATTTCTTAAATCATAAATATTTTTGAGTTTATAAAGAAACCATTTGTCAATTCTAGTATGTTGATGAATTTCGTCAACAGAAAAGTTTTTATGTAATGCCATAGCAATTACAAATATTCGCATGTCTGTTGGATTGGCAAGCTCTTTAGAGATTTGTTCTACATCCTCAAATTCCATATCCTTGTTACCAACAAAACCATGCATTCCCTGCCCAATCATACGAAGTCCTTTTTGTATTGCTTCTTCAAAGGTTCTTCCAATTGCCATAACCTCACCCACACTTTTCATGCTGCTTCCAAGCTCTTTAGAAACACCTTTAAATTTACCTAAATCCCAACGAGGAATTTTTACTACAATATAATCTAATGCAGGTTCAAAACAAGCAGTTGTGGTCTTTGTTACAGAATTTTTAAGTTCATGCAAACCATATCCTAAGCCTAATTTTGCAGCTACAAATGCAAGTGGATAACCAGTAGCTTTTGACGCAAGTGCACTTGATCGAGAAAGTCTTGCATTAACTTCAATAACCCGATATTCTTCCGAATCAGGACAAAGTGCATATTGCACATTACATTCTCCAACAATTCCAATATGCCTAACTATCCTAATTGCAATCTCACGAAGTTTATGGTATTCACTATTTGTAAGTGTTTGTGATGGTGCAACAACAATACTTTCACCTGTATGGATTCCAAGTGGATCGAAGTTTTCCATATTGCAAACTGTTATGCAATTATCATAACAATCGCGTACAACTTCATATTCTATTTCTTTCCACCCCTTAAGGGATTTTTCAACTAATATTTGAGATGAATGTGAGAATGCTTTATTTCCTAAAGTAATTAATTCTTCATCGTTGTTACAAAACCCACTTCCTTGTCCACCTAGAGCAAAAGCAGCCCTAACAATAATAGGATAACCCAAATCATTTGCGGCTTTAATAGCATCATCAATTGTGGTAACTGCATGACTTTTTATCGTATCAACATTTATCTGATCTAGTTTCTTAACAAATAACTCACGATCCTCAGTATCAATTATTGACTGAACCTGAGTTCCCAAAACCTTAACATTATATTTTTCAAGAATGCCATTTTTATACAATGCTACTCCACAATTTAAAGCCGTTTGTCCGCCAAAAGCAAGTAAAATACCATCAGGTTTTTCTTTAATAATAACTTGCTCAACAAAATCGGGAGTTACCGGCAAAAAATAAATTTTATCTGCAATACCTTCAGAAGTCTGAACTGTAGCAATATTTGGATTAATAAGAATTGTAAAAATACCTTCTTCTTTTAAAGCTTTTAAAGCCTGCGAACCAGAGTAATCAAACTCACCGGCTTCACCAATTTTTAATGCTCCTGAACCAATCACCAATACCTTTTCTATTTTTTTTTCCATAATGTATCTTTAATTTGGTAATTTGAAAATGAATTAATTTGGCAATGAAGAACACTCACTTTAAATTTCTTTAAAATTACTTCATAACCAAATTGACTAATTTCCAACTTTTTTATTTATTTCTTTTTGCCGTTCCAATTATTTTTGACAATACCATTTGAATATTGTTAATTTGTAAAATTAAATCTTCATTTGTAGGGTAACTTTCAGAAAATTTGCACAGTTCAAGCCAATAAATAGTTTCATCAACCTCTTTTGCAGAAATCTTCATTTTATGAATAAAATCTGCTTTACTCTCTGCATTCTGTGCTTCACGAATATTTGCACCAATTGAAGTTCCAGACCTAAGTAACTGTCTTGAAATAATAAATTTCTTTTTTTCTTCTAGCTCTTCACAAAATTCTATTATTTCTAATGCAAACTGAAAAGACATTTCAACGATTATATTCTTTTTATTTCCTTGCATACTTACAATTTTAAATTTCCAAATTATCAAAATAATTAATTTTCAAATTGTATTTTAATTAGGTTTAAAAATTTGTCAAACAGAAAATCTGTATCCGTTGGACCACTGCTAGCTTCGGGATGGAATTGTGTTGAGAAAAAAGGTTTTGTTTTATGAATTATACCTTCATTAGTATTATCATTTACATTAACAAATAACTGTTCCCAGTCTTTTCCTAAAGTATTAGCATCAGTTGCAAATCCATGATTTTGCGAGGTTATATAACAACGATTAGTTCCAACCTGCAATACTGGCTGATTATGACTTCTATG
>CAIQJL010000162.1 GCA_903872185.1 uncultured Bacteroidota bacterium
AATTGAAAGTGATTTGTTAGGAATTACTAAATCTTCATCAATGCCTATTGTTTGACCAAACCCATCGCATGTTGGACAAGCACCTGTGGGGCTATTAAAACTAAACATATGAGCTGAAGGTTCTTCGAAAACAATACCATCAGCTTCAAATATGTTAGAAAATGGATGTTCCTTAGAGCTTTCGTCTAGTTTAATAATGCAGTTACCGTTTCCTTCAAAGAAAGCAGTTTCAATAGAGTCGGCAATTCTGTTAATTGATTCTTCTTCGTTATTTATTTCAAATCTATCAATTATTAATTTGAATGTATTAAATTTTAAATCTTTTTGGTCGATTATACTTTCAATTTTTTCAATCTTGTTTTTAACTTCTACTCTGGAATAACCTTGTTGTAAAAGTGTTGAAAGATATTCTTTAGGTGTAATGTTATTTTTCGAAAAAGATGGAATTAATAATATTGCTTTTGTTCCAATTTCCTGAGAAGTTAGAAAATTAATTACATCAGAAGTAGCATGTTTTTTTACAATATTTCCAGAAACTGGTGAATAAGTTATTCCAATTCTTGCATAAAGTAATTTTATATATTCATAAATCTCTGTTGAAGTTCCAACTGTTGAGCGAGGGTTATGTGTATTTACTTTTTGTTCAATAGCAATTGCAGGTGGAATACCATTAATGTTATCTACATCGGGTTTAGAAATTTTTCCTAGAAATTGTCTAGCATACGAGGAAAGGCTCTCAACATAGCGTCTTTGACCTTCGGCATATAGTGTGTCAAATGCTAATGAAGATTTTCCGGAACCAGATAGTCCAGTGATTACTACAAATTTATCTCGAGGAATATTCGTGCTAATGTTTTTTAAATTGTGCTCGCGTGCTCCTTTTATTTCAATGTATTTTTCGTCAGAAATTTTACTCTTAGGCATAATAGTTGTTAAAAATGCAAAGTTACTTTTAATTAATTTTAAGAAAAACCAATCTTTCTTAATTTTTTTCCGTAGAAAGTAATATATTTGCGATTATAATTTCTAAACTAAACTAAGGAGGGCTGCATATAGATTTTACTTCTACCACTTAACCAATAAATACGAGTGGAAATGAAGCTACCAGAAATCACTGATAATGAACTTGTAAATCAGTTTATTGCAGGAAATCAGCAAGCTATTGAACAGCTAATAAAGCGTCATAAACGCAAAGTTTTTACCTACATTTTAATAATTGTACGAAACAGGGAGCAAGCCGAAGACTTGTTTCAGGAAACTTTTTTGAAAGTTTTTAAATCACTAAGAGAAGGCAAATATACTGATGATGGCCGTTTTCTTGGTTGGGTTATGCGTATAGCACATAATCTAATAATTGATAATGTAAGAAAAGATAAAAGGCTTAAAACAGTATCTCGTGATGATTATGAATATGATATTTTTAATCAAAGAAAGTATTCAGACTCTCATTCCGAGCAAGTTGTTGTAAGGAGCGAAGTAGAAAGCGATGTTAGAAGGTTGGTCGAAGAACTTCCTGATGTTCAGAAACAAGTGGTTATTATGAGACATTTCATGGAGATGAGTTTTAAAGAAATTGCTGAAGAAACAGGTGTAAGTATAAATACCGCCTTGGGTAGAATGAGATATGCTTTAATAAATATGCGTAGAATAATTGATGAAAAACAAATGAATTTAGTTATTGAATAAAGAAATTATTTGAGATTTATTTGGTTTTATAAACCAGATAATTCTCAAATAGCATTTAAATATGACATGTTAGGTTTTTTTATAAAATAAATATAGTCTTACATAATATATTATAAACTCAAGCGTTTTATGGTCATTATGAATCAAACATTAAAAATAGCCTATGCAAAAAGTTTCTACTCTATTATTTACTTACGAGAATACTACTTCAGGAAAATTAATCAACGATGTAACCAACATAAGTGATAGTACTGAAAGTATAAATAAAATTATTGACAGAGTTTCGATAGAACCTCCAGATTTTCTCGTAAAACGCATCATTGAAATGGTGCAAGCATCAATGTAAAAATAAAAGGAACCGAAAAATCAGGTTCCTTTTTTCTTTTATTTAATGCACGATTTAGAAAAAAAATAATTACTTTTCTGATTGTAATTTTGCGGTTTAGCAGTGCTAATTTCTATTTATTAATTGATAAAAGTATTTGAGATGTTTGAGAAATACAAATGCAAGGTTTGTGGATATATTTATGAAGAAATAGAAGGAGATCCAATTTCAGGAGTAATAGAAGGATCTCTGTTTTCGGATTTGCCTAAAAATTGGCAATGTCCAGTTTGCAGCGTAGGAATTGAAGAATTTGAAAGAATAGATGATTAATTTAAGTAGAAATGTTTTTTTTAATAAAAAAAGATACTTTGTTTTCAAAACTAGGCAACCCCAAAAAAATGCTAACGTCTTAATTATGTTTAACAGCAAATGATTGATTTAGCAAATAAAGAAGTTGTTAAAGATTTGGTTGATTCCTGCATCGCAGGTAATCGCAAGAGTCAAGAGCTGTTATATAAAACGTTCTATGGAAAAATGCTTGTAGTTTGTATGCGATATTCTCGAAACAAAGAAGAAGCTCAGGATGTATTGCATGATGGTTTGATAAAAGTTTTTATAAAGCTTAAGAGTTATGAGCATAAAGGTTCTTTTGAAGGTTGGATAAGACGAATTATAGTAAATGTTGCTATTGATTATGTAAGAACTCGTAAAGATTATTACATAAAAGAAGATCAGGAGTTTTTGATAGATGATATTGTTGACGATTATGATAATAGTGAAGAAGTTGAAAAATTAAGAAGAATGAGAGCAGATACTATAATTGGATTAATGCAAAAACTTTCGCCAGCATATAGAATGGTTTTTAACTTGTTTGCTGTTGAAAATATGCAACATAAAGAAATAGCTGAAACATTAAATATTAGTATTGGAACGTCAAAGTCAAATTTGGCAAAAGCAAAGGTTAAATTAAAAGAATTGGTAGAACAACATAGGAATGAATTTGAATATGAATAACAAGGGTGAATTTGAACGAATTATTGAGCAAAAGCTCGACTCGTTTGAGTATGAGTACAATGATGCTTCATGGAAGAAATTTAAGAAACAGATCCCAGGTAAAAGCTCATTTTTAGGAATTGCTGCTGCATTTAGTATAGTTGCTGTTTCGGTAATAGGATTATATTGGTTTTTTAATGTTGATAACAATACTGAAAAATGTAATTTTATTAACACTATTGCTAAAACAATTTTGCCAAAAACAACTGATACTGAATTAATAGATGTTGCTGCTAATAACATGGTTGACAATAATAATGCGCCAAGTTCTGTTAGTTTAAAAGAAGAAGACAATAAATCTCAAGCTATAAATAATGAGGTAAATACTGTTGTTGATGATCATCAAACGAATAATTTAAAAACTTCACAAAATACAACTATTATTAACTCAAATAATGTAGCAAAACCCAATGCTACTTTTAGTTGTCGTAATACTGAAGGTTGTGCGCCACTTTCAACTAAATTTGTTCCTGTTGAAATTTCTGATTCAACTATTTATTCATGGGATTTTGGTGATGGAACTATTTCAACCGAAAAAACTCCTTCTCATACATATTTTAAACAAGGAAATTACTCGGTATTGTTAATGGTTAAGTTTTTTAAATCTGAATCGGTAATCTCAAATTTAAAACAATATTTAGTTAAGGTTTACGAAAAGCCTACGGCAATTTTCACAAGTGAAATTAATAATTATGTTGCAAATTTTTCAAATTCATCTGTTGGTGCTCAAAGCTATAAGTGGGTGTTTAACGATTCTGAATTAAACGAAGAGAATGTTCAAAAAGACTTTGTAACAAATGGCAAATATACTGTGAAGCTAATTGCAATGAATAGCTTTGGATGCTCAGATACTGTTTTAAATAAAATTGAAATTAATGTAAAATTCCCAATACAATTAGCAAATCGCTTTAGTCCAAATGGTGATGGAGATAATGATTATTTTGGTCCTCAAGGAGTAAATTTAAACGATTATTATTTTGTTTTTGATATATACAATAAAAATGGACAGGTAGTATTTAATGCTAAAGGAAATAATGTTAGTTGGGATGGAATTAATAAAATTACTGGTCAAACTGCAGAAGATGGAGTTTATTTTTATAAGCTTAAATCAAAAGATAAACTTGGAAACACTGAAGAATTTAATGGCCGAATTAACTTGATAAGGTAAAAGTTCTTAACAATAGTTTTAATTAT
>CAIQJL010000163.1 GCA_903872185.1 uncultured Bacteroidota bacterium
CCTTATGTTTTTCATTCTGGTATTTCTACTAAGCAAGTTGTTACCAATATCTCTGGCAGAGGTCTTGGAATGGCTATAGTACGAGAAAAAATCGAAAAACTTGGAGGTACAATAAATATCGACACCAAAAAAGATGAAGGTACAAGTTTCAGAATAAACATACCTTTTAATTTAGCATCTTTTCACGGTGTTGAAGTTGTTGTTGCTGGTCAGAATTATATGATACCAACAACCTATGTCGACAGAGTAATATCTTTACCTAAAAATAAAATTGTTTCGCTCGAGAACAGGCAGGCAATTGAAATTGATGGAACTATTGTGTCTCTTGTTCCACTTGCCGATATTCTTGAAATATCAAAATCTAAACAAAATGCAGTTACAGAACAAATTCCTGTAATAGTATTACATACCACTGTTAGTAGAATTGCTTTTATTGTCGATGATATTATTGGAGAGCAAGAAATAATGGTAAAACATATGGGTAACCAGCTTGCTTCTGTTAGAAATATACTTGGTGCTACAATACTTGGTAACGGAAAAATTGAACCTGTATTAAATGTTTCCGATTTGTTAAGTTTTGCCGAGAAAAAATCACTAATAAGTTATTCTATAATGCACGAATCAAATGAAAATTTACTCACTAAAAAGGAAGTAAATATTTTGATTGCAGAAGATTCCATAACATCACGTATGATGCTTAAAAATATTTTAGAATCTGCCGGGTATAACGTTGTAGCAGCAGTTGATGGACTAGATGCCTACGAACAATTACCATTGGGTAATTTTGATTTAGTAATTTCTGATGTTGATATGCCTAGAATGAGTGGTTTTACACTAACAGAAAAAATTAGAAAAGATCACCGATTCCAAAATATTCCTTTAATTCTTGTAACTTCTCTTGATTCTAAAGAAGACAGAGAGCGTGGTATTGATGCAGGTGCATCTGCGTACGTTGTTAAAAAGAGTTTCGATCAAAGTAATTTACTCGAAATTATTAAAAAAATCTTATAAGAATATTTATGATAAAACTTCTGATAGTTGACGATAGCACAGTATCGCAGAAATTTCTTACCTATTTATTTTCCAGAGAATCAGATATAAAAGTTGTTGCAACAGCAAAAAATGGTACCGAAGCTATTGAACTTGCCGAGCTACATAAGCCTGACGTTATATCAATGGATATTCATATGCCAGGTATGAGCGGTTTCGAAACTACCAGAAAAATAATGGAAACAAACCCAATACCTATTGTTATTGTTAGTGGTATTTCTAATGTAAAAGATGTTGCTGTTGCCTTTCAGGCTATTGAAGCTGGTGCATTGGCAACTGTTGCTAAACCAGAAAGTTTTGTACAACCCGAATTTGAAATAAAAGCAAGAGAGTTAATTCAGACAATTAGATTAATGTCCGAAATTAAAACTGTAAGAAGATGGCCCGAAAAAATAAAATCAAATGTTAATATTGATAAAGCATCTATTGATTTAAAATCGAGCATACTTCCAAACTATGGCAAAATAAAAGTTGTTGCTATTGGCGCTTCAACAGGTGGCCCATCGGCTATTCAGGAAATACTTTCGGGATTAAGAAAAGATATCAAAGTACCTATACTTATTACACAACACATGTCTGCTGGTTTTGAGCAGGGTTTTGCCGACTGGCTAACAAATGTTACAGGCATGCCAGTAAAAATTGGCGAAAACGGAGAATTGCCACTTCAAGGCCATGTATATATTTCTCCCACCGAATCAAATATGGGAATAAGCCATTTTGGTAGCATACTTTTAACACCACGCGATCCATTACAACCTATATGCCCTGCTGTAGCATTTCTTTTTAGTACTGTTGCCGAATTTTATTGCAATTTATCAATCGGTATAATTCTAACAGGAATGGGAAGCGATGGTTCTAAAGAACTAAAGCTAATGCGTAACAGAGGAGCAATAACCATAGCGCAGAACGAGGCAAGCTGCGTTGTGTTTGGTATGCCTAAAGAAGCAATTAGTCATGGAAGTGCAACAAACATTATGAATCCAAAAGAAATTGCATTTTTTATTAATTCAACAATAAATTAATTTATCATGAACTATAAAGGAGTAATTCTAATAGCAGAAGATAGTCCTACACAAGCCGCAAAACTCAAATACCTGTTAACAAATAATGGATATAATGTTATTTCTGCTAAAAACGGGAAAATTGCATTAACTAAAATATATGAACAAAAAGTTGATTTAGTTATTAGTGATATTGTTATGCCCGAAATGAATGGTTGCGAGTTATGCAATGCAATAAAAGAAGATACCGTTATACATAATGTTCCTGTTTTATTGCTAACATCTGTAAATGAGTCCGATTATCTTTTTGCATCGCTAAAAGCTGGTGCCGATTTTTTTATTACCAAGCCATATAAAGATGATGTTCTAATAAACAAAGTAGATACTATCATTACTAATTTTAAAAATGGGGTATCGATAATTGGAGATAAAGAAAAATCATTATGCGAATTTGTTGAGCTACTCGAAACCCAAAATGGAAAAAAGAAAGCTTACAATTTTTTTACTTCTACATTTAATTATTTAAAGGAACAAAATCAGTTTCAAGAGAATTCTGAAGTAAAACTGCGCGAAGTAAATGAAAACCTTAGTAAGGTTTTAAAGGATATTACAGATAGCATTAATTATGCAAAAAGCATACAACGAGCACTACTGCCTAAAAATAATGAAATAAAAAGTTTATTTCCCGAATCATTTGTTTTATTTAAACCACGTGATATTGTAAGTGGCGATTTTTACTGGCTGGCTCATAGAGAGAAAAAAACCTATTTCGCATTAGCCGATTGCACAGGGCATGGTGTTCCTGGTGGATTTATGTCTATGCTTGGTGTAGCTTATTTAGATGAAATTATAGGTGCTAATCCTTCAATAAATGCCGATAATCTTTTAAATACCTTAAGGCATAATATTATTGTTTCACTTCATCATTCTGATGAGATGTCGCAATCAAAAGATGGAATGGATATTTCATTAATTATTGTTGACTGGGATAAAAATGAAATTGAGTTTGCTGGTGCGTATAGTTCATTGTATTTGATAAGAAATAAACAATTAAATGAATTTAAAGGCGATAAAATGCCTATTGGCTTGCATATAAGAAACCACCCTTTTAAAATGCAGATTATACCGTTTTTAAAAGGCGATTCTTTTTATTTGTTTACTGATGGCTATGTTGATCAGTTTGGTGGACCAAAGAATAAAAAATTTAAACATAAATCTTTAAAAAATTTATTGCTTAAAATAGCTCATTTGCCAATGTCAGAACAATATGAAACATTAGATAAAAATATTGAAGAATGGAAAGGTGAATCATCTCAGGTTGATGATATAACAATGGCTGGTATTCACTTTGGAGATAAAACACTTGAATTGTAAGATAATAACAATAAGTAGAATCATGAATAATAATAAAATTTGTGAGTTAAGTGAAAAATGCCCAATATATTCAGGCGTTTTAAAATCAGCAGAATCGCATACTTCACCATGTAAATCAATTTATTGTAATAGTACTGAAGGAAAATTTAAATGTAAAAGATACCAGATTGAAAAAATTTATATTTTAGATCATAATAATTTATTAAATAACTTGGTTGGATTAGACCTAAATAAATGAGAGTTCACCTCCCTGGTATGTGGCCCACAGCCCAGGAACCAACCCAATCGTCATTTCGTTCTCCGCCGTGGCTGAGCGGCGGACTGATCAGGAATTCATTTTGCTTGTTCATTTCATCGAGGCCATCCTTGATGCTTGTTCGAGTTTATCGAGAACTACAGGATTTCAGCCTCCTTACTTCTCGATACGCTTTGCTTCCTC
>CAIQJL010000164.1 GCA_903872185.1 uncultured Bacteroidota bacterium
ATGCGTTGAAGTCTTAAAATTATTAATAAATGCCTCGGAATGAAAATATGCTTTTTTACCGAGTGGCATAAAACAACTGGTAGGGGCCACTTAACACGGTGCGTTTCTTTAGCTGAAGGTTTTATTGAAAAAGGATTTGATGTTACAATTTATTTAGATTGCGAAAGCAATTTTAATGAGTCAGCAATTGAAAAAATTATACCATTAAATTGGCTTTCTAACAAGGCCTTGTTTGAAGAGAAAGTTGGAAATTCACAAATAATAATTATCGATTCATATCTTGCTCCTTTAGGCTATTACGAAAAAGCAGTTGAATTGTGTGAAGTACCTGTGTTTTTTGATGATTACTTCAGACTTAACTATCCGGAAGGAATAATTATTAATGGGTCAATTGGGATTGAAGCTGATTTTTATAATAAATTAATTTTTAGTAATAAAGTATTAGCTGGTTTTGAGTATCAATTGTTACGAAAAGCATTTCAGATTAAAACCAAAAAGGAAATTTTATTAAAAGTTAAAAACATATTAATAACCTTAGGGGGAGTTAATTATAGCGGGATTATAAATGAGGTTATTCATAAAGTTTGGAGTATTGAAAGCGAATTAATAATACACGTTGTTGTTTCAGAAAATCAGGAAAGATTGATTGATAGCGATAAGATTAAATATTATTCAAATATTGATGCTAATAAAATGCATAATTTAATGGAGTTATGCGATTTTGCAATAACAGGAGCTGGCCAAACAATTTATGAATTAATAGCAACCGGAACACCCTTTCTGGCAATTAAAGTAGCAGAAAACCAAAAATATAATGTTGCGGGGTTAAAAAAATTTGAATTAGCATTTGTCCTTGAAGAAATTGAGAATAATAAGATATTTATTTCTGAAATAGACAAGTTATTTGCATTTAACAAAAGAGAAGAATTAAATTTAAAATATAAAACTTTTATTGATGGGAAAAGTTCTTTAAGAATTATTTCTAAAATATTTAAAACAGGATTAGATAGCTGGTTTACTATACGGATTGCCTCAGTAAACGATATGATACATGTTTTTGAACTTAGTAACAATATAGAAGTAAGAAATAATTCATTTAACCAAAAAGAAATTTTGTTGGATGATCATAAAATTTGGTTTAATAAAACGATTAATAACCCTAAAGTGTTTTTTCAAATTGTTGAGGTGGCAGGAGTATTTGCAGGACAGGTTCGTTATACTATAGAAGATAATGAATGTGTTGTTGGAATAAGTATCTCTCCCAAATTTAGAGGAATTTCTTTAGGAGAAAAAATATTAATAGTTTCTGCACAAAATTTTAAAAAAGTTTTTCAAAATGTTAAAACAGTAACAGCGTATATTAAAAAAGAAAATATTGGGTCTGTTAAAATATTCGAAAAAGCTGGGTATCTGTTGTTATTAGAAAATGATGAAAAAAATTTTAATGCATGTAAATATACATTAAGCTTATGATTAACGCGATTGGTGATTTTTCCTTTAACGGAACAAAAACATTTATTATAGCTGAATTATCTGCTAATCATAATCATGATTTTGATATTGCCGTAAAAACGATTGAAGCAGCTGCAAAAGCTGGTGCAGACGCTGTTAAAATTCAAACTTACACAGCCGATACAATTACTATTGATTGTAACAATGAGTACTTTAAAATTAATCAAGGAACAATCTGGGATGGCAAAACACTTTATGAGTTATATAAGGAAGCATACACGCCATGGGAATGGCAACCAAAGTTAAAAGAAGTTGCAGAAAAGCTAGGATTGATATTTTTCTCTTCTCCATTTGATTTTACTTCTGTAGATTTTCTAGAAAAAATGAATGTGCCGGCATATAAAATAGCAAGCTTTGAAATTACCGATATCCCTTTAATTGAATATACTGCAAAAAAAGGTAAACCAATAATTATTTCTACTGGAATTGCAATAATTGAAGATATACAGTTGGCAGTTGATACCTGTAGAAATGTAGGAAATAATCAAATTGCATTATTGAAATGTACTTCGTCATATCCCGCACCTATCGAAGAAGCAAATCTTGCTACTATAAAAGATTTAGCTGATAGGTTTTCAGTTATTGCAGGATTATCAGATCATACCTTGTCAAATTCTACTTCAATTGCATCTGTTGCTCTTGGTGCAAGAATTATTGAAAAACATTTTATTTTAGATCGCTCCATTGGCGGACCAGATGCTTCATTTTCAGTTGAACCAAAAGAATTTAATCAACTTGTAACAAGTATCAGAGAAGTTGAAAAAGCAATAGGAAAAGTAAATTACGAGTTGTCGCCAAAGGTTATAAAGAATCGTGAATTTTCTCGTTCATTGTTCGTTGTTAAAGATATTAAAGAAGGCGAATTATTTACCGTTGAAAATGTTCGCTCAATCAGACCAGGATTTGGCATGCATACAAAACATTATGCAGAAATAATCGGAAAAACTGCAAAAAAAGATATTTCTAAGGGAACTCCAATGAATTTAGACTTTGTTATTTAACGCAGAATAGTATATATTTAGCTTAATTATAAAGAGAGTAAAAATCTTAATATGAAAAACATTTACTTTATCATTTTGTGCTTTGTTGTTATTAACGCAAACGCACAACGAGAAGATCATACCTGGTATTTTAGTGCTACAAATAAGGGGATGTTTTTTGATTATACAACAAACGCTGTCTCCATAACATCTGTTCATGCACCACTCTCTTATGAGGGTTGTGGAGTTTCAGCCGACCCAATAACAGGTGATGTTTTATTTTATTCCAATGGAATAAAAGTAATAGATAAAAGCCATACTCAAATGCCGAATGGTGGAGGTTTATTAGGAAACATAACTTGTGCAACAAATGGAATACCTTGTCCTGTACCTAGCCAACCAACAAAATATTACCTTTTTTGTAATAGTGCAAATTCACCAAATGCAGGTACTATTTATTATTCAATAATTGATATGAATATAATTGGTAATGGCACGGCATTAAATCCTATTGGGGATGTAGTTTCAACTCAGAAAAATATTTCTGTAGTTACAAATGCTTCAGAAGGTTTTGCAGTTGTTACGGGTAGCAATAATGATTTTTGGTTAGTTAGCCCTCAAAATAATTCAAATATTATTAGAATATATAGAATTACAAATACAGGTATTTCACTTTATAATTCAATCACTGTTAGTTCAACTATTGGAGATGCCAGAACGGTTCGTTTTAGTACAGCAAATAACAAGATTACCATTGCTAATATGGTTGAAAATCAGGGAAGTTTTTTGATGGATTTTAATATAAATAATGGTAGTATTTCAAATTTTATTCTTGTACCTGGAAGTATTTTAGGAACAACTACAAATTACTGGACAGGATTTTGCGATAGCGAGTGGTCACCAGATGGAACAAAGTTATATATGTCAAAGTACAGGATGGCTTCAAGTAGTGGAAGAATTTATCAATACGATTTAAATTTTCCTTCAAACCCAATTACTTTGATTCATACCTTACCTGGAACCTCAAGTAATGTAGCTATGGGATTGCAACTTGCTCCTGATGGGAAAATATATTTTTTATATGTAAATAGTGCTTATGGTGATTCCAGATTAATTGGAGTTATAAGTTCACCAAATATTGCAGGAACAGGCTGTAATTATGTGTCAAATATTTTGGATATGGGAACTTCATTTCCTATGACAGGAATATTTCCTCAATTTGGTCTTCCCTATAAGTATTCTCCAAGTATGTTAAATATTGTAGATTTAAATTCTATTAATGTTTTTCCAAACCCAGTAAATGATAATTTGAATATTGAAGGTTTTATTGGAAAAAATTTACAGATAACAGATGCTTTAGGCAACGTTGTTATTAATACGATAAATACAGGAACTGTAAATGTTTCCTCTTTAAGTAATGGGTTGTATTCTTTATCTGTAAAAGGCGAACAAAAAGAATTTCATACAAAAATTATAGTTAAAAGATAATTTTTTATAAAAGTGCATTAAATAAAACAAGTGCATTATCTTCTCTTTTTCGCATTTCGGCCTTTTCTTTATCGGTGCTGTCGTTATAGCCAATTAAGTGAAAAACGCCATGTATAATAACTCTCAGAAGCTCATTTCTTGGAGTTGATTTAAACTCAATCGAATTACTTATTACTTGTTCAATTCCAATAAATAAATCGCCAGAAATAAGATGATCTTGATTATAGTTAAAGGTTATTATATCTGTATGAAAATTATGGGAAAGAAACGAGTTATTCATTTTTAATAAATCATGTTTTCCGGTATAAATAACAGAGATATTTCCTTCTTTTTTTCTTTCAGAAGTAATTACTTGTTTAATCCATGAAGTTACTTTTCTTTTTTCGCCTCTAAGAAGTGTAGAATTTATTCCTTGTTGATGAAAGCTAACTGACATTCTAATAAAAAATGTGTAAAATAGAAACGCTTAAATTTTAATTCTCAAACAAACTTTAGTGCCGTTATCTTCAAACTTAATTTCGTCAACTAGGTGTGACATTAAAAATATTCCCCTACCGTGAGGTTTTTCAATGTTTTCGGGCGATGTTGGATCTGGTAAGCTATTAAAATCGAAACCATGACCTTGATCTTTTACGCTAAACCAGAAATATCCTTCTTCTAAACCATAATTTACAATTACTTCTTTAGATTCATCTAGTTTATTTCCGTGAATAATAGCGTTATTAACAGCCTCTACCATAGCAACTAAAAGATTTCCGTATATTTCGGAGCTTAAGTTTTGAGTTGCTGAAAGATCGTCGACTAATTTTTCGACTATGTTAATGTTTTCGATTTTTGATTGAAACTTTATTTCTTCTTTCATGACCTATTCGTTAAGGTGAATCATGTATTCTTTATATTTGTTAGTGTAGTACTTAGATAGTTTTATTTTACTTCCTTCAAGGATTTCATTATACCGTGAATTTACTCCTTTATACTTAAATATCTGCTCTGGGTTACTTAATTTATTATTTTTACCTTCTGTAGATTCTCTTTTATTTTCTGTTTCCCTTTCGTAGTCTGATTTTTCGGCTTCCAACAATCTTGTTAAAATTTGTTCTTGCCTAACCATTGTTTGAGGTGTTATATTCTTATTAATAATGTCTTTTTCTACGCTATTTACCATTGTCTTAATCTCTTGCAGCTGTTTTGCGGTCTCGGGGCTCAAGCCTCCGTTCTGCATCATGTTGTTTAACATCTGATTGAACTTATCTTGCATGGAAATCATTTTTCCTAGTTTTTCGTTCATTCCCTTTCCGTCTTTTTGTCCTTGACCTTTTTTAAGATCGTCAATCATCGATTGCATTTGAGATTTTATTGATTTTTGCATGCTCTGCATTTGCGACATATTTGGTTTTCCCTTTCCTGGCTTTTTACATTTACTGCCACTGCATTGTGATTTAGATTGACTTTGCATTTGTTGTAACATTTCGCCAAGTAAAAGAGCTAGGTCATTTGCGCCAGTCATTATAAATTGCTGATTAGCTTTTGCCATTCCTGAATTTCTTTCGTCTAAATTAGAAAGTGTTTGAGTATTTAATTTTTCAATTTTTTTAATTTGCTTATTAATTTCTGCACCAATCATAGGGCTTCTGTTTGCAAGAGCAGCAAGTGAATCTTTAATTAATTGAAAATCGTTATTCAAACTTTTTTGTTTTTCAAGATTTTTCATGTATGCAGGATCTGTTCCGCTAACTTTTCCTGTTAGGCCCATCAGAGCTTCAATATCAAAAGAGAATTTTTCGAGATTATCAATAATTTGTTTCATGTTCTCGGCATTTTCTTCTTGTTGCTCCATTTCGCTTTGCTCCATCATTTGCTGCATTTTTTTTGACATCTCCTTCATTTGGCCAGAAGTGTTTTTTTGCGTGCTAGCTGCGCTTTTGCGACTGTTTTGTTTTAAGCTTTCTTCTGATTTGCTTAATTCGTTATTTATATCAGTTTTTTCTTGCTCAAATTCTTTTAAATCCATTGGCTCTTTTAGCTCAGCGTTTTTTTTCTGAAGCTCGTCATATTGCTTCATTAAATCTTCGAATTTTTTTTGTTGTTCCTGTTGTTCTTTTAAAAGTGAGTCGGTATTATTTTTTTTGTCTGTTGTTTCTTCAGAAAGTTTATCCTGCTCCTTAGAAAGTTTATCTAGTTCTTTGGATAAATTATCAGTTTTTTCTTCTATCTCAAGTCTTTTCAGCATTTCCATATTCCTGTCGAGCTGTTTGTTTAAATCTTCGTAGCTCGATTTCATTTGTTCTGCTATATTGTTAAGTTTGTTTTTGTCGAAGTTTTCCATTAGTTTTTTTAACTCTTCCATTAACTTTTTCATTTCATCGTCCATAATGTTTTCAAGCAAGTCTTCTATTTGCTTTTGTTTTTCCATTAGTTTCTTATCTTGTTCTGAAAAAGTATTTACAAAGTTGTCTTTTTTCTTATTTTCTAACGATAATTCTTTAATCAATTGTTCAAGTTGATTTTGTTTTTGAACTATATCTTCAAGCTTTTTAGTTTGTTCCCATGAATTTGTTTTATTGTTAAGCATATTTTCCTGAAGCTTTTTAATATCTTTCTTAATGTCTTCGCTTAGCTTAGAGGATGTTTTTAATTTTTCTTCAATATTTTTATTTGCTTCTTCGCGAAACTTTTCCAATTCTGATGCAGAAGGAATTTTATACGATTTAATGGCAGAACGACTCGATTTATTTCCATGAACTCCATCATTATCCCATACTTCAAAGTAATATTCTACTTCACTGCCAAGGTCTTTAAGTGTGCTAAAATCGAATGCAAAATAAAATTCCTGATTTTTGGCTCCTTTATTAACTGGAACAGAAATAGTGCTTATAGAATCAGTATTATTTATGGTTTTATAATTAAAAGTAAGTTTGCTAAATCCATAGTCGTCGTTAATAATTCCTTTAAAATAATAGGTCCCCATTTGAGAAGTATCAGTAATAAACTCACAATTAATGCCTGGATATAAGTCTGGTATTACATTTACATTATATTTAATGGGTTGTGAAGATTTAATAAATTCGTTCGCCATTTTTAATGAATAGGTGGCGGAATTTAAAAAGCGGAATGAGGTAAAAAACTGACTTGCTTCTTGTTTTACTTTTTGGCTTAAGGTATCATTAATAATAAATGTAACAATGTTTACATTTGATGTGGTAAATGTCCATTTTATATTGCTACCACAAGGGATTGTGAAATCTCCTGTGTTTTCAAGTACAAAATCGCTTTCTCCTGTGTATTGCGGAACGTCAACTTCAATTTTAAACGAAGTAATAATAGGTGGTGGCATTACATTTAATTTATATTCTTGTGATGAATATTCGTCGGCAGTGAAGTTGAAGTCAATAGAATTGTTTACATTTTTTAAATTATAACAGAATGTTGAAGGAGTAATTCGTTCGAGTAGAATTTTATTGCTGCCAATTGTTACATAGGCATTTTTTGGAACATATTTTCCTGTTATTCTAAGTTTAATATTAAAATCTTTTCCTTGTTCAACGTTTAATGAATCATTTTCTAATATAAAATTGAAAGGTGGGGCAGGTGCGTAATAAGTGGAGTGATTAATAAGCCTGTTAGATCCGTCTTTTATTACCTGAGGCCAAACCACAAAAATAGTTAGAAAAACTGCAGCTGTAAAAGCAAGGTAAGTCAGGTATTTAAAGTTTACTTTAACATTTATTGCTGCTTCAAATGGCAATAGGCGAATACCAGAAATTTTATTTTCTATACTTGCAATAAGAAGTTGTTGAGAATATCCTTTTCCCGAAGGCATTTCGGCAAGTTCTAAAACATTAAGTAATTTATCGCTAATTTCGGTAAAATGTGAGGAAATAATTCCTGCAGCTTGTTTGTGAGAAATTAATTTTCCTATTTGCAGGAAACGAAGGAGTGGCCAGAGTATAAATTTAGATAATACAATGATATACGAAGACGTAATGGTATAGAAAATAATTGTTCTTATAACGATATCAAAATGACCAAAATATTCAGAAATAAATGCAATAAGCGATGAGAGTGAGAATATAAAAAAAGTTAATAGCAACCCTCTTAGAAGCTCGTTCCTGTAGAAGCGCCTTATGAAGTCGTCGAGTTGTTTAACTAGTATGTTATATTCAGTTGTCATTAAAAAATTTAAAATTTAGTTTGAGCTTGAAATCCAGTATTCTGGATTTTGTTTTATTGTGCCCTGCCAAATTTGCAATTCCAAAATAGTTTTATTGTCATCGTCTGCGTCAGTATAAACAACTCCAATTTTTTGCTTAGCTTTAACTTTATCGCCAACATTTACGGTTACTTCTTTAAGGTTGGAGTAAACGGTTAAAAAATCACCATGTCGTATTATTATAGCTTTGTTTTTACCAGGAATAGAAATTATTTTACTTATCACTCCATCAAAAATTGTACGGGCAGATGATCCTTGTGTGGTTGAAATATAAACGCCATCATTTTTTGTTTTAATTCCTTTTAATATTGGATGCTCGTGTTCTCCAAAGGTGCCGGTAATAACACCACGCTCAATAGGCCATGGAAGTTTTCCTTTATTTATTTCAAATTTATCTGAAACAATCTGTTCTGCAGGTGTAAGATCAAAAATTGCTGGAGAATTTGTTTTTTCAACCTTAACGGGTGTCTCGATTTTGGTTGGATTCTTAGGATTATTTTTTGTCTGTTCTTTAAGTTCTTTTTCTTTTCTAATTTTTTCTTTACGGGCAACCTCGGCCTTTCTAATCTCTTCGCTTATAATGTCGTTAATTACTTTTTGTAATTTTTGATCAGAAAGTTTTTGTTCTGCTAGTTTTCTTGCAAGTTCTTTTTCTTTTGATTTTAAACCAATAAGCATTTTTGATTGTTCGCCTTTTTCATTTGTTAATTGATTTGTTTCGTGCTTTTCTTCTGTTAACAAACTTTCTTTATCTTGTTTTTTTACTTGTAAATCTTCAACTTTATTAGATAAATTCTGACGAGTTTCCACAATTGCTTCCATTTGCGTTTTTCTGAAATCGGCATATTGTTGAAGATATTTTAACCTTCTATATGCGCTATTAAAATCTTTTGCCGAAAGCACAAACATCAATTTATCGTATGATGATCTTGTTTTGTAGGCAAATACAATCATTTTTGCATATGACTGTTTTAGCTTATCTAAGTTTGTTTCAAGACTTTTAATGTTTTCTTGATTTTCATTTATTTTTCCATCTAGAGATTCTACTTCGACTGTGATGGTGTTTACAAGTTCCTGACGGGCAGCAATTTTTTTATTCAGAATCATTAACTGATTCATTGATATTTTTTTGTCGCGCTGGGTTTGTTTTAGTAAATTGTTTGTGTATTTTATTTCTTCCTGAGTTTTTTTATGTTTTTTTTCAAGTTCGGTGCGGTTTTGCGCAGTTAAATTTAATGTAGAAATAATAAGAAAAAGGAAAAGAAAACACCTTGTTTTATTTGTTTTAACAAAATATAAGCAATTGTAGTATATTAATTTTAAACTACAGTTATCATTAATTATATTCTTTAAAATAAATTTCATTTTAATCTTTTCTTATATATTTTTCAGTTATCTTAAAAGGAAAGCTAATATCGGAATTAACTGTAACTTTATTATATTTTATTTCGGTACTCATTTGTTTGTCTAATGCCAATACCTCTATTTTAAGAAGTGATGACATAACCTTAGTATTAACATCAATAAAGTCGGAATATTGAATGCTAAGTGATCTTTTTTCGTTATAATCATTAATGTTTACCTTAGAAACTTTAAATATTTCAGGTGCAATAGTTAGCGTTTCTACAATGAAATCAACAGTTCGATTCTTTTTTAAATATTTTTTTATTTTGTGTTTTCTTTGAGTTTTTAAAACATACATATTTGAATCTGTTGATGAAATAAATGTTTTTCGGAAAACATCTTTTTCTCTATTTTCTGAGTTAAGCCTTTCATTATTTTCTTCGTCTGTTTCTGAATAAAGAAAGACTTCATTTGTTAAAATGGCCTGTATGTCTTTAAAAGAAAGATCTGTTTGAAATTTATTATCGAAATAATCATAAGATTTTATGGAATATTCTTTCTTTAAAATATTCAAAAACATTATACTATCTGGAGTAAACTGAATTTTATAAGCATCAATTCCCAATGGGGCAATACTAATCCAAATAAGGCTGTCTTTTTTGATCCTAAGAGTTCCACCAACCGAACGATCTATGTCATCAATTTTAATATTTACATCAAATTTAATTGACATAGTGTTATAAGGTAAATAGTTTTCTGTAACTAACGAGTATAGTTTTCCAGCTCCCATTTGTCGTACTTTTTCAGAACTTATAAGGCGTGTATGTTTACACGAAGCTATTGTAACAACAATTACAATAAGGATTAAAAAAGTTATATGTTTATTTAATTTCACCTATTCAACAAGTGTTTTCTGAATTATTTTTTTATTTAGAAACTCCGAACCTTTACCAAGTTTGCTTGCTTCATTCCATAGCTCATTTGCTCTATCTATTTGTCCAAGCTTAAAAACAATGTCGCCATAATGTTCAACAACAACAGCATCATCGCTTCCACCATTTTTATATGCTTTTTCAATTGCCTCTAGAGCTTTTTCGAATTTGTTTTGTTTGTATAAAACCCATGCGTACGTGTCTAAATATGTTGAGCTTTTGGGCTCAAGTTCAACGCAAATTAAACTCATGCGTTCTGCTTTATCAAGACTATCGCCACGTTGGGAGAGGTAATAGCTATAGTTATTTAAAATTATTTTATTGCTTTTATCAATTTTTAAAACCTGTTCCATTGCGTTATCAGATTCTTTCATTTTACCCAATTTGTTGTAAGTGTCGGCAAGTATAGAGTACATGTCGGCTTTAAGAGTTGGGTTTTCTGTAACTATTTCAACACCATATTTAAGTGTTTTTTCAGCAATGTCATATTTTTTTAATTGATAAGCCGATAAACCCTGAAAATAATTTAATACAGGTTGGCTAGGAAAGTATTCTAATGCTTCGGTACTCTCATTATACATTGCGGTATAGTCAGTTAAATTACCTTCAATAATTAGTAATTGTTCCCATATTAAATATTTGCTTTTTTCGTTTTTTGCTACAATTCTTAATTGCTCTCTTGCTTCTTCAATTTTTTTATCTTTCATTAAGAAATCTGCATAAAGAGTATGAACTTTAGTGTCTTCGGGATATGTTGTTAGTAGAATTTTAAGCAATTGATATGATTGTTCTTTCAGTTCTGCACTTTCGTTACTAAAATTTAAAAATGTAATTAGCATTTTAATTTTCACGTCAATTTCTACATCGGTGCTGGCAAACGCAATTTTTAGTTCGCTAAAAGATTTGTCATATTCTTTTGTTAGCCTGTAAAAATCTGAAAGTGAAAGGTGAACAAGCCCATTATTTGCGTCAATTTTAAGCATTTCTTCATATAATCCTCTAGCTTTATCGAAATCTCCTTCAGAAACATAAGATTCTGCAAGTATTCCATAATATCTTACTTCGGTTGGATTACTTTTAATTAGTTTGCGAATTTCTTCGTAAGCTTTTTCCTTATTCCCTTTTACTAAGTATATGCGTTCTTTTTCTAATGTTACAGTTTCGTTAATGCCATAATTTTCCTCAATGTTTTCATATGTTTTTAAGGCATCGTCATATTTTTTAATGTAATTATAAAGATTAGCTAATTCATAAAGAAAATCAACTCTGTCAGGATTATCCTTTAACAGATCTTTATATACTGAGATAGCCGAATTTGCATCATTAGTTTGTTTATATAGAACCGCGAGCATTGCTTTGTACCAATTGTTATTTGGATTTAATTTTACTGCTTTTTTTGCACTTTCAATAGCGGTTTTATAATCTTCTTTTTGAACTAACAATGTAGAAAGTTCGTATAGCGTTGCTGCGCTTGATGGGTCAAGTTTATTACATTTTTCATATAAAAATTTTGCTTCTTCAAAGTTGCCTAGCATTTTTTGCTTTTCAGCTTCCATAAAAGAATAATTAAATTCGTATCGCTCTCTTTCCGACAAAAGATCTTTATCTTTTTCATTATGTCGAAAAATACTGCACGAACTTAAAAAAGATGCAATTAAAAGAAAAACAATTATACTAATTGATTTTATCATTTACCTATCTATGTAGTGAAGTGTAATCGCCAATATTTACTTCAGAGGAATTACCATGAAGTTCGGTATGATTTCCAATAATTGAATTGTGAACTGTAATTCCTTCTATATATGAATAGCGCTGAACAATGCTATCTCGGATAATTGAGTTTTTTATTGTAGTATGTTTTCCCACAGAAAGATGTGGTCCCAGCACGCAGTTTTCAATTTTAGCCTCGTGACCAATAAAACATGGAGGGATAATTATTGAATTAATAATTTCGGCATCATCAGAAATTAATTCATTTGGAGGACTTAGTTCCAAAATTCTTTTTGTTGTGTATAATGTTGCTTCTTTGTTACCGCAGTCAAACCATTCTTCAACCTGACTGGTACGTAATTTCATGCCTTTGTTTTTCATGTTTTGAAGAGCATCGGTAAGTTGATATTCTCCATTTACAACAATATTTTTATCAATCAAAAATTGCAATTCATTTTTAAGATTTTCTCCATCTTTAAAGTAATATATCCCAATTATTGCAAGGTCAGAAACGAAGTTTTTAGGTTTTTCAATGAAATCAGAAATTACACCATCATTACCTAATTTTACAACACCGAATGAACTTGGATCGGCAACCTGATGAACCCAGATTATGCTTTCGGCATCGTTCTCAAGTTTAAATTCAGCTCTAAAAAGAGTGTCGGCAAAAGCGACAATTACTTTACCTGAAAGTGATGGTTCTGCACATAAAACTGCATGGGCAGTGCCGAGTGGTTGCGATTGATAATAAATTTTAGGAGTAATACCCATATCTGTTGCAATTGAGCATAAACTATCTTCTACTTCTTTACCAAAGTCGCCAATTACAAATGCAATTTCTTCAATAGGTTCCGATGAAATTTTTGCAAGATCTTCTACTAATCTTTGAACAATTGGTTTGCCTGCAATAGGTATCAATGGCTTTGGAACAGTAAGTGTGTGTGGGCGCATTCTTTTGCCCATACCTGCCATTGGAATAATAATTTTCATTTTTTTAAATTTTTATTTTAGAACAAGGAACACTGATTTTTGATGTTTACTTCGTAAATTATAAATCTTTGTTCGATATTCATTATTCTTTAGAGTTTTCCTGTATGTCCAAATCCACCAGTACCACGATAAGTTTCTTCGAGACTTTCTGTATTTTCCCAAACAACAGTTTCGTGTTTTGCTACTACCATTTGGCAAATTCTTTCACCATTTTCAACTGTAAAATTTTCAGCCGAAAGGTTAACAAGAATAACACCAATTTCGCCTCTATAGTCAGCATCAATTGTTCCTGGAGTATTTAAAACTGAAATGCCTTTTTTTAAAGCCAGTCCACTTCGTGGACGAATCTGTGCTTCATATCCTTTAGGGATTTCAACAAACAGTCCGGTTGGAATAAGTTTGCGTTCAAGCGGTTTTAAAACAACTGCTTCTGTTAGGTTTGCTCTTAAGTCCATACCCGCAGAATACTCTGTACTATAAGCAGGATTTGGATGCTGAGATTTATTAATTAATTTAACTTGCATAGTTTGAAATTTAACACGCTAAATTAATGTAAATAATTAGAATATCGAAATAGATAAAAGTGATGGATGTAAGCCGTTTAACGTTTATTAAACTTTTGCTTTAATGATGGTTCCATGTAATAAACAAAACCAATAAAAGATAACAGTAAAATAGTGTTTATAGATAATGAAATAGCACGTGAATCAATTTTTATTATTTGCGACAATGCAAATATTACAGAAGCAACTAAAAAATAAAGGCCAATTCTAGCTAAAGGATAATTAACTTTATAAAAATGATTGCCAATAAAAAAAGAGGCAACCATTATTGAGAAATAACAAATCAATGTAGCCCAGGCAGCTCCCATGTATCCAATAATTGGAATTAACCAGAAATTTAAAACAATTGTTATTGTTGCACCAAATATTGCAAGATAAACACCCCACATTGTTTTATTTGTTAATTTATACCAAATTGAAAGGTTAAAAAAGATTCCAAGGAATAGGTTAGCAAGCAAAAGTATAGGAACAACTTTTAAACCCGAGTGATAATCTTTGCCAATAAATCCTTTAACAATATCCATATAAAGCATAACTCCAAGAAAGATAAATAATCCAAAAATTATAAAGTATTTCATTACTTCGGCATAAAGTTCTTTTGCGTTATTTTCTTTTGCCTGACTAAAAAAGAAAGGTTCTGCTGCAAATCTAAAAGTTTGTATAAATAGTGTCATTAATACAGCTAATTTATAGTTTGCACCATAAATTCCAAGTTGATCCATTGCAGTTGACGCATCAGCAAGTAATCTTTTTAGCATTACTCTGTCAAATGTTTCGTTTACCATTCCTGCTAATCCGGCAACAAGTAACGGAAGTGAGTAAATCATAATGCGCTTCCATAACTTAGTGTCAAATGACCATTTAACTAACATTGTTGGAATAAGCATTAAAAGTGTAACAACAATGGCAACTAAATTTGAAATAAAAATGTAGCCTATTCCAATTGAAGGATTAAATAACCATGTTGGAAGTTCGTAACCTTTTTTTAACAAAAAAGGACAAAGCATAATAAAAAACAAATTAAGAACAACTTGTATTGCAATATTTATAAATTTTAAAGTAGCAAATCGTACAGGCCTGTTTTGTTGTCTTAATAAAGCAAAAGGAATGGCAGTAATTGCTTCAAAACCTATAATAATACTAAGCCATATAACATACTCTGGATTATGTTCATAGCCTAGACCAACAGCTGTTGGTTTTGCAAAAGCTATTGCAAAAATTATAAAAGTAATAGAGGTAATAAAAAGTGAAATTAATGTGGTGGTATAAACTTTTGGGTTTCCTTTTTCGCTTTGCCAGAATCTAAAGAAACCGGTTTCCATGCCATAGGTTAAAATAATACTTAAAAATGAGAGATAAGCATATAGTTCAGTTACAATTCCGTATTCGCTAGGAGGGTAAACGCTAGTATAAAGTGGCACCAGCAAATAGTTTAATAATCGAGGAACTATACTGCTTAGCCCATAAATGGCTGTTTGTCCTGCTAATTGTTTAAGCTTTCCCAATGGTTAAAATTAATTCGTAAAAATATTAAAACTATTGTAATGCTATTAGTTTTTTGCAAATATTTATAAACTTTAAAATTGAACGAATAATTCATATATTGCAGATATCTTTAGAATATGAAAATATTATATGGAGTTCCGGGAGAAGGAATGGGACATGCTACCCGATCTAAAGTAATTATTAATCATTTGCTTAAAGAGCATGACGTAAGAGTAGTCTCAAGTTCGCGGGCGTATGAGTTTTTAAATAAACAATTTCCAGAAAGAGTATATGAAATTAAAGGGCTAAACTTTGTATACAAAGATGGTGGAGTTGAAAAATTAAAAACATTTCAGGCAATTTTAAAAAAATCGCCACATGATTTATTTGAAAATTTTAAGGCATATAAAAAGATTCACAAAGAATTTACTCCGGATATTGTTATAACAGATTTTGAAACATCAGTGTATTTATATGCAAAATATTTAAAAGTGCCGATAATTGATGTAGATAATATTCAGGTAATAAGCCGTTGCAAACTTGAGATTAAAATTCCAAAGGAAGAAAAGTTTAATTATAATCTTGCAAAAACAATATGTAAATATAGAGTTCCTGATTGCGATAATTATTTGCTTTCAATCTTTTTTGATGCAAAAATTTTAAAAGAAAACACAATTTTTATTCCGCCAATATTAAGAGATGAAATAATTAATGCAAAAACGGAATATAAAAATCATATTTTGGTTTATCAGACATCGTCCAGTCAGCAAAATTTAGTTAAGGAATTAAATGAAGTTAAGGATGAGAAATTTCTTGTTTATGGATGTAATGTTGATGAGGTAAAAGGAAACTGTATTTTAAAAAAGTTCAGCGAAACAGGCTTTATACAGGATTTGGCTACATCAAAAGCAATTATTTCTAATGGAGGATATTCGCTAATAAGTGAGGCTGTTTATCTGCATAAACCTGTTTGTTCATTTCCAATAACAAATCAGTTCGAACAGTTTATGAATGCTGCCTATATAGAAAAATTAAATTACGGAAAACATCTTGCAGTATTTAATTCAAAAGGAATAAAAGAATTTTTAGAAAAACTAGATTTATATAAATCAAATATCAGTAATTATAAACAAAAGGGGAACGAAAAAACTTTTAAAGAGCTTGATAATCTTTTATATGTTTACACCAATAAAAACTAATCGCTTAAAACATGCCTCAAACAGTATTTTATGTGTTATAGCGTTAAAAAGATAAGCCGTTATAAGCAATGAAAATTTAAGAACTTAAAAATGAAACGAATTAATTTAACAATATATATTATCTTTTTTATTGGATTATGGACTTTAACCATAACCTTTGCAACTTATCGTTCTATTGTAGAAATAATAGAATACAGTGAGGAAAATATAGCAGTGACTGCAAAAATTTCTTACGAAAAAGATATATTGTATCGCAAATGGGTTTCGATGCAAGGTGGTGTATATGTACGCATTAGCAATCATACGCCACCCAATCCTTATCTTACTTTCATTGATAATAGGGATGTTGTTACAACAAAAGGCGATAGTCTGACATTAGTAAATCCAGCATATATGTCTCGTCAGATATATGAATTTGCTAAAAAAGATTACAATGTTACCGGACATCTTTCGAGTTTTAAACCAATAAATCCAATAAATACACCTAATAAAATTGAAAAACAAGCTTTACTTGCTTTTGAAAAAGGTGATACTTTATTTACAAAAAATGATACGGTAAATGGGAAACCTTATTTGAGATATATCAGGCCTTTTATAACAGAACAAAGTTGTTTGAAATGCCATGCTTCTCAAGGCTACAAAGTTGGCGATATAAGGGGAGCGATATGTGTTGCAGTGCCAATTGAAGGATTTACTTCAACAAAAAATGAACATATAAAAACATCAATAGAAAATTATCTGTTAATTTGGATTATTGGAGCAGTTGTAATTATAGTTATTATGTTTAAGCTTAAGAAACAGATTAAAGCACTACAAATTGCCGATGAAACCATAATCCAACGTAATGCGGAATTATATGAAAAAAATATTGAATTAAATAATCAAGCAAAAGAATTAATACAACTTACAAACAATCTTGAACAAGCAAATAAAGAAATTAAAGAGAGCGAAATGTTGCTTAGCGAAACAGGAAAAATTGCAAAAGTGGGTGGGTGGAAAATAGATATAGCTACACAACAACTTACATGTTCAAAGGAAGTTTATCATATTTATGAAATTCCTGAAAATTATGAACTTACAATTGATAAAGGAATTAGTTTTTATGATAACAATTCAGTGGAAATTGTGCAAAAAGCAATAAACGAAGCAATGCTAGTAGGAAATCCTTTTGATGTTGAAGTAGGCATTATTACTGCAAAAGGTAATAAATTAACAATACAAGCCATTGGAAAAACACAATATGATGTAAAAGGAAATCCTGAAACAGTTATAGGAACTTTTCAAGATATTACAGAACGAAAACAATCAGAATTAATCATCGGTAAACAAAACGAAGAACTAAAAAAACTCAATACTGATAAAGATCGATTTATTACAATTATTAGCCATGATTTAAAAAGTCCGTTTAATTCGATACTTGGATTTTTGGATTTGTTAACAGAAAACATCCATAATTACGATATTGATAAAATAGAGAAACAGTTAATTATTGTAAATAATTCAGCAAAAAACACATTTAAATTATTAGAAGATATTTTAATGTGGGTAAGAGCAAATTCCGGAAAAGTTTCATTTTTACCCCAAAAAATAGTTTTTAATGAAATGTGTGAAGAGATAATTAGTAGTCTTATATTTAATGCGAAAGCTAAAAGTATAACAATAAACTGTATTGAACACGAAAACATTATTTTAAGCGTAGATATAGATATGTTTAAAATTATTTTACGTAATTTAATTTCAAACGCTATTAAATACACAAACGAAAATGGTAAAATAAGTGTGTATGCAGTGCAAACCCCAACAGACACAGTAATTACGGTATCAGATAACGGAATAGGTATTGACAAGAATAACCAAAAGAAACTTTGGAGTTTAACCGAACAATATACAACAACAGGTACAGCAGATGAATCAGGAACAGGTTTTGGGTTAACACTATGCAAAGAATTTGTAGAAAAACATAATGGAAAAATATGGGTTGAAAGCGAATTAGGTAAAGGCAGCGATTTTAAATTTACAATACCATTTGGTCATGAGCTATAAATAAAAATGCTTGCCAAATCTTATAGAACTAGTTAAATGAGTTTTTTAGAAATATTTACCGACTACTCAGTTTGGACTATAATTGTTTTAATTATTTTGGCATTTGTAGCTGGCTTTATTGATGCTGTTGTTGGTGGTGGAGGGCTTATACAATTACCTGCTTTGCTTATTAACTTTCCGGGCCAACAATTGCCAACACTTTTTGGAACTAATAAAATTGCAGCTTTATCTGGAACTTCAGTAGCTGCTTACCAATATTCAAAAAGAATAAAATTTGATTACAGGCTTTTAATAGTAGTTTCGTTTTTTTCATTTTTTGCTTCATTTATAGGTGCTAAAACAGTTAGCTACATTAATGTAAATACATTAAAACCCATAATATTAGTTATACTTATTTTAATTGCCATTTATACATTTTTAAAAAAGGATTTAGGTTCAGTTCAAACCAAAAAATTAACAATTAACAAACAAATATTATTTGGATCTTTAATTGGAATTATAATTGGATTTTATGATGGTTTTTTTGGACCGGGAACAGGAAGTTTTTTTGTTTTAGGCTTTGTTGTTATTTTAGGTTTTGAATTTGTTTCTGCCTCTGCCTATTCAAAAATAATTAATTGCATGACAAATATTTCTGCTTTAGTTGTTTTTATAAAACAAGGAAATTATTTATTAGAAATTGCAATATTAATGTCGGTTTGTAATATAATAGGAAATATTATTGGAAGTAAAGTTGCCCTTAAAAAAGGTAATGGGTTTATTAGAATAATTTTTTTGATAATAGTTTCCATTATGATTTTAAGATACGGATACGATGTGTTTTTTTAGGTAATTAGATTTCAACTCCTGTCTAACGAAACATCAAATTATTTATTCAGAGTTGTAAGACTAGGTTTATTTTGCTTAACCTTTATGCTAGTCGAGTGTAATCGAGTACTACAGTAAGTTTGTAAACCTTCCCATTCACTTACTTCTCGATACGCTTTGCTTCCTCCGCCGTGGCGGAGCGGCGGACGAAGTAGCAAATAGAATTTGTAACGTTGCGACGGAGCTAAATTTAGAATGCTAGTTCGCCGCGGCGAAGAGTTTAATCGAGAACTACAGTAAGTTTGAGCTTTTTTTTTCCTTTAGAGTTTCGTGTAAGAAACTTTGTGTAATAATTTTAGCCATGTAAAATTAATTATCCTGAATATCAGAATTATATAAGTAATATCGAAAATATTATATAATTATTTAACGCATATATAAAATACTTATATATATTTGTGCGTTTAATATTCATAAAATTTACGTAAAATGGCATCAAACGATTTATTAAAAGGCACCCTAAAACCAATAATTCTTAAGCTATTAACAGAAAACAAAAGAATGTATGGTTACGAAATCACACAGTCTGTTAAAGAACTTTCGAAAGGGAAAATAGAACTGACATTTGGAGCATTGTATCCAATTCTTCACAAATTAGAGCAAGATGGAGCAGTAATTACTGAATCGGAAATAATAAATAATCGAAACAGAATTTATTATTCGTTGACTGAAACAGGAAAAAATACAGCCAAAGAAAAAATAGCAGAACTCGAAGAATTTGTAAACACTTTGAGAATATTGTTAAAACCTAATTACGGACTCGAATATGTACTCGCTCGATAAAGAACAAGTAGAAATAATTACTGCCGATGTTCAATTAGCAGGAATTACTTTTTCGCATTTGCCGGATGATTTAGTTGACCATATTTGTTGTGAAGTTGAGATTTTAATTAATGAAGGAAAGGATTTTGAGAATGCATATAAAATAGTAAGAAAACAAGTTGGAATTGATGTACTTCAAAAAATTCAAGAAAACACAAAATTTTTAATCGATAAAAACTATAGGCTTATGAAAACAACAATGAAAATTTCGGGAAACATTTCCCTTGCAATGCTTGGGTTTGGTACCATTTGTAAAATAATGCATTGGCCTGGTGCTGGCATTCTTTTAGCTTTTGGATTTCTTGTATTGTGTTTAATGTTTTTGCCAATGGTATTATACGCAAATTATAAGAATGAAACAAAAAAGCAGAATTTGTTTTTACACATTACTGCCTTAATTGGTTGCATTACATTTATGGCAGGTGTATTATTTAAAATAATGCATTGGCCTGGTTCTGCATTATTATTAATGGTTGGGTATTTATCACTTTTATTATTGTTTTTGCCAACATTATTATTTGTTAAATTAAAAAGTGCACAAACAAAAAAGTTAAAAAGCATTTATATTCTCGGTATTGTTTCGCTCATAATATTTGCATTTTCAAATATGTTTAAAATGTTTCACTGGCCGGGAGCTTCGGTTTTAATGATAGTCGGAGCTGTTCTTTTAATAGGGCTATTTCTTCCTTTATATACATGGCAAATGTTTAAAATGGAAGGAAAGATAACAGGGCAATATATTTATATTGTTACAATCTCAATGTTCCTAATTCTTTTTACTTCGCTTCTTGCAATAAATGTGTCTAAAAATATTGTGGTTGGTTTTGTAAACCAAGCTAATAATACTGAAGTAATAAACAATTATCTCGAAAAAAAGAATGTGAAACTGTTAAGTGAAATAGAAAATAAAAGAGATACACTTGAACTTAAATCAAAAGCAATTAGTATTAAAAAAAACTCGGATGAATTGTGTGATTATATTAACAATGTTCAAATGGAGTTAGTTGTTAGTGTTGATAATTTAGATAAAGCTAATGCCAAAAGAGTAATTGCAGATCCAATGTGTATTATGGCTAAAGATAATTGGGATAAGGTAAATATGCTGATGATTGGTCTAGATGGAAATGGTAAAGCAAAAGAATTAAAGCAAAAGTTAATTCAATATAAATCTAATTTAACATCAAATTTTAAAGAGAATACAGAGTTTTCGAAATATTTAGATAATTTGATTAATGTTACAGACAAACAAAATGGTCAATTTACAGTTTCATGGGAAGAGTCACATTTTTATTTGTGTTCGATAATTAGGGCCATAAGTACTTTAAAGGAGCTTCAATCAGGAGTGCGAATGGCCGAGTCGGCAGCTTTAGTTAATTTAAATAACCTTTAAAAACAATAAATATGAAAAAGCTAATATATATATCCGGAATAGTAAGTGCTAATTTAATGTTACTCGGCTCAATTTTTAAAGTTCAGCACTGGCCTGGGGCTAACATACTTTTAACGCTTTCAGTTTTTATGTTTTGTTTTATGTTTTTACCATTTGCTTTATTAAGTAGTTATAAAAATTCATCTCCACGAAAATATAAATCATTATATATTGTTACCTATATTGTGTTTGCAGTTGTATTTGTTGGTGCTTTATTTAAAGTTATGCATTGGTCCGGATCACAATACTTTTTAATAATAGGTGTACCTTTACCATTTGTGCTTTTTTTACCTGTATATTTAATTCAAACAAGAAAAGAAAAAAATTATTCTATTGTTAATTTTATGGGAATAATGTTTGGAATGGCATTCGTGGCTGTTTTCAGCGTATTACTTGCTTTAAATGTGAGTTGGAATATTATGAAAAACTATGAAAATCAATTTAATTATAATCAGAATTTGGTTAGTAATATTTATACTGAAAAAGCCAATGATGACAATAATAAAAATGTAATGCAAAAATCAAAGGAACTTTGTGCATTTATCGAAAGTCTAAAAAATCAAATGCTGAAAATTACAGAAAATAAACCCGAAAATATTTTAAATGTTGAAGTAAATCAAATGGAAAGTACAATTCCTTCAATAGTTTTGTATAATGATGATAAAAAAGGTAACCTTGATGAATTGAAAAATAAAATTTCCGTTTTTAAACAGTCAGTAATTGCTTCGGATAATGCAAGCGATGAGTTAAAAGATTTGTCAAAATTATTATTTGAAACAGAAACATCTGTTATTTCTGAGAGAAATGGTGGAGAAATTATTACTTGGGAAAACAAAGAATTTATAGACTTTAAATTAATAATTGTTTTAGACGCCTTAACAAGATTAGAAAGTAATGTGAAATTTGTAGAGAATCAGTTGATTTCAATGAAATAATTATTTAACTTAAGAAGAAGGCCGTCAGCATTTAAATGTCTGACGGTTTTTTATTTTAAGAGCCTATGATGTTGTAAGTGCCAATTTTAAACTAAATTAACCTAAAGTTAATACAAACTTAATTTTGTAACATTTTTACCAAATTATATGACAAATTATTTTTTGAATGACAATATTTTTGTAACGAGAAGTTTTGTAAAATCTTAACCAATTAATATTATGAGAAAAATTTCCCTTTACCATTTTTTAATAACAGGAATTATTTTATTGTCTTTTTCTGTCACTACTTTAGCTCAGCAATGGGGTTTGTATACGTTATATGCTACAAAAAACGGAACTCAAGCTTACTTGGTAGATACAGCAAATACTCCAGTTACATATAAGACATGGAATTTTACCTCAACAACAAAAAACGCATATTCTGCATATTTAATACCGGGCGACACACTTGTTAGAACAACCACATCTCAGGCTTCTGGAGCACCAGGAACAGGTGGTGTTACAGGAAGAATTCAAAAAGTTATTTGGGGTGGTACTGTTGCATGGGATTATACATATACAACATCAACAACTCAAATGCATCATGATATTTGTCCTTTGCCAAATGGTAATGTTTTGTTTATCTCTTATGAAACTAAAACAGCTGCCGAAGCTGTTCAGGCAGGACTGTCTTCAAGTGCGATTATTTGGTCTGAAAAAATTGTTGAGGTTAAACCAACCGGAGCAACAACTGGAATTGTTGTTTGGGAATGGAAGCTCTGGGATCATTTATGTCAAAATTATAGTTCAGCTAAAGATAATTATGTTACATCAATTGTTAATAATCCTCAGTTATTGAATATTAATTATGCAGGTTCTGGTACATTGCCAGATAGATATCACATGAATGGTATTGATTATAATGCATCGCTAAATCAAATAGTAGTTAGTATACATTTTATGAATTCAGTTTTTATTATTGATCATAGTACAACTACTGCTGAAGCAGCAGGACATACTGGTGGAGTTTCTGGAAAGGGAGGAGATTTTCTTTATCGTTGGGGAAATCCGGCTTCTTATGGAGCAACTGGAACAGCAAATTTTGTAACAGTGCACGATGCTCATTGGGTGTCAAGTGATAATCCAAATTACCCAAACTACTTAGCTGGATACAATAATCAAGGTGGAACAGGAGGAAAAACAGCAATTGATATTTGGAATCCTCCTTACAGTGGAAATAATTATTCGTTAACTGTTGGTCAGGCATACGCACCAACAGCATATACTTATAGGTATAATACTGTTTTTACAGCAACAAATGAAGGAAATTCACAACAGTTGCCAAATGGAAATATGTTAGTAAATAATTTTCAAGGGTCTATTTATGAAGTAAACTCTGCAGGAACTACACTTTGGACAAAAACAGGTGCGAGTTCTTCTCATGCTTATAGATATACTAAATGCTATGTAAGAGGACCAATTGTTACTGCCAGTCCTTCTGTTTCTTCTATATGTTTGGGAGGTTCTGTAACATTAAACTCAAATGCTGTGTCGGTAACAGAAGCAAGTCCAACTTATACATATGCATGGTCATCTGGCGAAACTACTCAAAATCCAGTTGTAACACCTACTGCAAATACTGTGTATACTGTTACAATAACGAATACAGCTATTGGATGTTCTTCCACTGCTAATACTGCTGTTAACGTTAATCCACTTCCAACAGCAAATGCTGGAATAGATGTTAGTATTAGTTCTGGTAATTCAACTACATTAACTGCAACAGGTGGTGGAACTTATTTATGGAGTAATAGTGGATCAACTGCAAGTGTTACTGTTTCGCCAACAATTACAACAACTTATACTGTAACAGTTACAAATGCAAATGGTTGTTCTGCCACTGATGATGTTATTGTAACAGTTACAGGAGGCAGTGTGCTAAGTGTTACGACAACTGCAACTCCGCAAATAATATGTGTTGGAGCATCTGCTCAGTTAGGTGCAAATGCTTCAGGGGGTTCTGGATATACTTATTTATGGTCATCAAACCCAGCTGGCTTTACTTCAAATGCACAAAATCCAACAGTTAATCCATCCAATACAACAAATTATACAGTAACGGTTACAAGTGGTATTAGCACAACAACTTCATCAACTACAGTTACAGTTACTGCATTACCCGCTGTAAATGCAGGGTCTGATCAGTCTGTTTGCGAAGGAACTTCAATTATATTGACAGGAAGTGGTGCAAGTTCTTTAATTTGGAATAATGGTGTTTTTGATGGAACACCTTTTACACCTCCAATAGGAACAAATTCTTATACCGTTACTGGAACCGAAAATGGATGCTCAAATACAGATGAGGTTGTTGTAACTGTAAATGCTTTACCAGCAATTCCAACTATAAACCAAAATATCAATTCACTTGTTTCAAGTATAGCTAATTCTTATCAATGGTATTATAATGGTAGCATTATTTCGGGTGCCATAAACCAAAATCTAATTCCAACTCAAGATGGTAATTATCAAGTTGAAATTACAGATATAAATAATTGTTCGTCAATTTCTGCTGTATATAATTATACTTATACAGGAATAGATGAAATTTCTGCGATCAACTCAGTTTCTATTTTCCCAAATCCAACAAATGGCATTGTAACTCTTGAAGGTGCAATTATTGACAAATATGATTTTGAAATATCAGTATTTGATTTATGTGGAAAAATGCAGTTTCAAGAAAGAAATGTGAACGTTGTTGATTTAACTAACCTTCAAGCTGGGATATATTATTTAACAATTACTTCTGGCGAAATACGAATAAATAAAAAACTTACAATAATTAAATAATAAACAATATGAAAACAAAACTAGTTTTATTGCTAATAACTTGTAGTTTTTGGGCGAATTCATTCTCTCAACAATGGGGTTTATATACATTATATGCTCCAATAAATAGTACTCAAACTTATTTGATAGATACAAATGGAACAACATACAAAACTTGGAACTCTACCTCTACACAAAAAACAGGTTTTTCAGTATATTTGATTCCTGGTGATACTCTTGTTAGACCGGTGGGTCGTACTGGTAATTCTTTTACTGGTGGTGGAATGACTGGCGAAGTACAAAAAGTTACATGGGATGGAACGGTGGTATGGGATTATGTTTATTCCTCTACTACTTATTGTTTACATCATGATATTCATCCAATGCCTAACGGGAATGTCTTAATGACTGCATATGAATCAAAAACTGCCACAGAAGCGACAGCTGCAGGATCATCAACTGCTATAATTATTTGGTCAGAAAAACTTATTGAGGTTCATCCAACAGGAGCAACAACAGGTACTATTGTTTGGGAATGGAAACTTTGGGATCATTTATGTCAGAATTATAGCTCAACAAAGCCAAATTATGTAGCCTCTATTAGTCAAAATCCGCAATTAATGAATATTAATTATAATACCTCTAAAGACTGGATTCACATGAATGGTATTGATTATAATGAAGCGTTGGATCAGATAACATTTAGCTCACGCGCAATGAATGAGATTTATGTTATTGATCATAGCACAACAACAGCAGAAGCTGCTTCACATACAGGTGGCAATTCAGGTAAAGGTGGTGATTTTCTATATAGGTGGGGTAATCCTGCAGCGTATGGTGTTACAGGTACTACTGCAAATTGGAATGTAGTTCATGATGCACACTGGATTTCTAGCGATAATCCAACATATCCAAATTATTTATGTGGATTTAATAATGGAGGTGGAACAGGTGGCAAATCATGTGTTGATATTATTAATCCTCCATATAGTGGTTCTACATATTCTTATACTCCTGGTTCTGCAATGCTTCCTACTGCATATTCCTATAGACATACAAGTACTTATACAACAAATAGCAATGGTGCGTCACAACAATTACCAAATGGGAATATGTTATTATGTCTATCTGTTTCAAGTGTTTTATATGAAATAAATTCTGCCGGCACAACACTGTGGTCTAAAACTATAACTGGTGCACCTGCTAATGCTTTACGATATACAAAATGTTATGTGCGTGGACCGATGGTTACAGCATCAACTTCCTCTTCTGTTGTGTGCCCGGGAAGTCAGGTTACATTAAATTCTGCAGCAACATCAGTTACTGAAACATCACCAACATATACTTATGAATGGTCATCTGGTGCAACTACTCAGAATCCTCAAGTGACTCCTATTTCAAATACGGTATATACTGTTACAATAACAAATACAGCTATTGGTTGTTCGTCAACCGCATCAACTTCTGTAAATGTGTATACTCTCCCATTAATTCCAGTAGTATCACAAAATATGAATGTATTAACTTCAACGATTGCTAGTTCATATCAATGGTATCAATATGGAGTTATAGTGCCAGGTGAAACAAATCAGATTCTTAATATTTTAACTGATGGATTATATCAAGTTGAAATAACTGACGCTAATGGATGTACTGCTATTTCCGATGCTGTAGATTTTTA
>CAIQJL010000165.1 GCA_903872185.1 uncultured Bacteroidota bacterium
AAATGTTGTAACAATGTTGCGTGAAAAAAAACTGGATTTAGTAATTAATATTCCAAAAAACCTTTCAAAAGATGAACTTAACAACGATTACGAAATTCGTCGATCGGCTGTTGATTTTAATATTCCACTCCTTACAAATGCAAGATTAGCAAGTGCTTTTATATATTCTTTCTGCAAAAGAAATGTTGAAGAAATGGCAATAAAATCGTGGGATGAATATGGGGAATAGAACAGTTTAAGTAAGCGTAGACGCTTACTTAATAAGGTATGGCAGCATTTTTATAAAGTGTTTTTGTAAAGCGTCCTCGCTTTCTGCGACTAATATTAATGTTATTGGTAGAATTCTAAAATTTTCTCAATAACAAAATCCTGTTCTTCATCTGTAAGAGCGGGGAAAATAGGCAAACTCATGCAATGTTCATAATAGTTTTCAGCTATTGGTAAATCGCCATTTTTCCAGCCAAGGTTTTTATAATAAGGCATAATATGAACAGGGATATAGTGCACCTGAACATATATTTGTAGGTTTCGAAGAAAATCATACAATCCTATTCTGTTATTAACACGAACTATGTACAGATGATATGCGTGAGAAGTATTTTTGCCATCAATAATCTTTGGTGTTATAATATTTGGGTTATTGGCAAATATCCTATCGTATTTTTCTGCAATTTCTCTTCTTCTTATTAATCCGGCATCTGCTCTTTTAAGCTGGCTTATACCTAATGCTGCCTGAATGTCTGTTAGACGATAATTATATCCAAGTTCCTGCATTTCGTAATACCAGCTTCCGTGGTTTTCAATAAGTAAATCAGGGTTCTTTGTTATTCCATGTGTGCGAAGCATGATAAGTCTATCGTATATTTCTTTGCTATTTGTTGTGATCATTCCACCTTCACCTGTAGCAATATGTTTAACCGGGTGAAAAGAAAAAATAGCAGCATCGCAGTATTGTCCATCGCCGCATTTAATTTTTTTGCCTTTTGAATCAATAAAATATCCTCCTGGGGCATGGCATGCATCTTCTAAAATCCACAAATTATATTCATCTGCAAGTTTTCGGAATTCTTCAGTATTTACTGGATAACCAGCTAGGTCAACAGGAATAATTCCAGAAAAAGTTCCTTTTGGATGAGAGTCTAATAATTGACGGACTTTTTTAATGTCGATAGTAAAAGTTTCAGGATCAATATCTACAAAAAAGATTTCTCCTCCAGCATATAAAACACAATTTGCACTGGCGGCAAATGTTATGGATGTTGTTATAACTTTTGATCCTGGTTTTACATTTAAGGCTAACGCTGCAAGGTGAAGCGCAGCAGTTCCATTGGAAACAGCAACTGCATATTTAACTCCAATATATTTTGCAAAGTCATTTTCGAATTCGTCTATTTTAGGACCTTGAGTTATAAATTGAGAAGTAAGAGCATCAGTTACAGCTTTTATATCTTCAGCTGTAATAGTTTGTTTTCCATATGGTATGGGATGTAAAATCATATTGAAAAATCTTTGTCTACAAATTGTTTTGTTAAGCTTCTAATATCATCTACAGAAAGCCATTCAGTATTAGTACCGCTGTTATATTTGAATCCTTCAGGAACATGTTTAGCAGAAAAATGGCTTTCATATTTTTTCAAAACCTCTTCAGGAAGTATAGGTAAAATTATATAGAAATCTTTTGCATCAAGAGTGTTATAGCTGTCATGTTCGGTTATCATTTCTTCATGAATCTTTTCGCCAGGGCGAACACCAATTATTTCCTGTTTACAATTTGGTCCTATTGCTGTTGCTACATCAGTAATTTTATAAGAAGGAATTTTAGGAACAAAGATTTCTCCACCAAGAGCTCTTTCAAGAGCCATTAAAACAAGTTCAACTCCATCTTCAAGTGTAATGTTAAATCTTGTCATTTCGGGATGGGTAATTGGTAAAATACCCTCTTTACGTTTATTCATAAAGAATGGAATTACTGAGCCACGGCTTCCCATTACATTACCGTAACGAACCACAGAGAAACTAATATCACGTTTTCCTTTTATATTATTTGCAGTGGTAAAAAGTTTATCTGAACATAATTTAGTTGCGCCATATAAATTAATTGGAGAAGCAGCTTTATCAGTTGATAATGCAACAACTTTTTTAACACCACAATCTAATGCAGCATTAACAACATTCTCAGCTCCAATAATATTTGTTTTAATAAATTCCATTGGATTGTATTCAGCTGTTGGAACTTGCTTTAATGCAGCAGCATGAATAATTATCTCAATTCCTTCGCAAGCACGGCGAAATCTTTCAGCATCTCTTATATCTCCAATAAAATAGCGAATGCCATTATATTTTGATTGTGGAAATTGCTGAGCCATTTCAAATTGTTTAAGCTCATCGCGGGAATATATTACCAAGCGTTTAACCTGTGGCCAACGGGTTAAAATAGTTTCAACAAATTTTTTTCCAAAAGATCCAGTACCACCGGTAATCAATATGGGTTTACCATTAAGATCGAGGTTTGATGTCATTTATTTAAGAATTAATCAACAAACATAATAATTTACATATTGTAAATAATGCACAAAAATAATCTATTCAAAATATAATTTGAGTAAAAAATTAATAATTTATGTATGTTGAATATATACAGCACTTTACGCCAGTGCTTTTTTGTCTTGATTATTTAAAGATTTATTTTCTGGATTAATTTGAAAAATGAAGTAATTAAAAAATATTATAAAACTAAAATCTTTATTAGATTTGAAAATCAAATTAAAAAGGCAGGGAGATAGTTATGGAAAAGATTAAATTACTAAAAAAAATTGAAGAATTATATAGAAATAAAGTAAATATTATTGAATATTTAAAGAGTTTAAATGCTGAAAAAGCTAATGATTTAGAATCTATACTTATTAGTTATGATTTTCAGGCCGGTAGTTATACTAAAAATGCTGAAATAAATAGTGAATATATTAATCAGTATACAGGTTCTTTAGCTAATGTTATAAATAATTTGGGCGATTTTAATTCTATTATGGAAGTAGGGGTTGGTGAAGCAACCACATTAGGCAATTTGCTTAAAAAGCTTTCAAAGAAAGTAAATGCATATGGTTTCGATATTTCATGGTCAAGGCTTTATTATGCAACTCAATATTTAAAAAAACTTCAAATTTCTGATTGTAATCTTTTTATTGGAGATCTTTTTAATTGTCCAGTTTTAGATAATTCTATTGATATTGTTTATACAAGTCATTCAATTGAGCCTAATGGTGGAAAAGAAAAAGAAGCTCTTGTTGAACTTTATAGAATTAGCTCAAAATATTTAGTCTTACTTGAGCCAGCTTATGATTTTGCTTCAGAAGAAGGTAAAGCAAGAATGAATAAAAACGGATATATTACTAAACTATACGAAACAGCTAAAGAATTAAATTTTAATATTATTGAACATAGGTTATTTAATGTTTGTTCAAACCCATTAAATCCTACTGGATTAACAATCATTAAAAAAGAAGAAACAGAAATAAGTTCAAAAGAAAATGTATTTGCATGTCCTGTAACAAAAACTCCGCTTTTAAAACACGAAGATTCATATTATTCTAAAGAAAGCTTACTCGCTTATCCAATAATTAAAGAGATTCCTTGTTTGTTATCACAAAATGCAATAATAGCAACGCATTTTATGGATAAGTTTTAGACTTTTAATCTATTAAAAGCATCAATAAATGAATCTGGAGTACAGTTCCAGATTTTATTTCCTGTTGTTTCAGAAAATTCACGAATAAAGAAATAGCCTTCAAAAGTATAAACAAATTTGTATAGCATTTCGTGAAGCTTTCTGTCTTCATTAACATTTTTCTGCATTGTTAATGGTTTTGCTATTCCTTTGGTATAGAAATGCTGGTGTGTTAAATATGCTTTATTTTCGTCGTCTACAAAAATTGTTTGAAGCCATGAATGATCAGCACCCCATAAATAAATATTTTTATAATTCATTTTAATTGACATCATGATAGATGGAATTAAAATATTGTGCGGACGAGGCATTCCTATGTTTTTTCTATAACAGAAATTCCTAAACCATTTAAAACCATAAATGGGAGTGAGGTTATAATATTTAATTTTTATAAAAGAATTTTGCTCAGTTAGTTTTTGCCATAAATGAAATTTATTTGCTTGAGCAGGCAAATAAAAAACAATATTCCAATTAACTTCAAGTAATTTGTTATATAATTCATTTCTCATCGCATCCATTTCTGGTCTAACATGTTCGAGCCAATAATCAGGTGCCGAAACAATAAGATAAAGTGGTTTTAGTTTTACAAAAAAATCGCTTGAGGGAAATGAGTTAACACACATTAAATCTTTTTTGTTTAAAAAATCAATGTTCTCAGTCACCATTTTGTTTAATGAAGGACCATTTGCCAAAACAACAATATCTTTAAAATCTGAGTAAAGAGTTCTGTTAAATTTTTTAATATGCTTCGTAAAAACTATTATTCTGAAAAGAGAAATAATAGTTTGATTAAAAAAACTAACAAAATTCTTTATTAAAAGAAGCATATTAATTATGTGATAACAAATTTTTTATATGAAGTTTTTCCAAAACCAAATTAGAAATTTGCGAAACAGGAATTCTTTCTTGTTTCATGCTATCTCTTTCGCGTATTGTTACAGTATTGTCTTCGAAGGTTTGCTGGTCTATTGTTATACAATAGGGAGTTCCAATTGCATCTTGTCTACGGTAACGTCGACCAACTGTGTCTTTTTCGTCATACTGACACATGAAATCGAGTTTTAAAACATCCATTATTTCGTGTGCTTTTTCTGGCATTCCATCACGTTTTACTAATGGTAATACTGCAACTTTAATAGGCGATAAAACAGGCGGAATTCTTAATACCATTCTTTCTGATCCGTCTTCAAGTTTTTCTTCGCTATATGCATAACTGAGTATTGCAAGGAATGTGCGGTCCAGCCCAATTGATGTTTCTACAACATAAGGCACGTAACTTTCATTGGTTTCCGAATCGAAGTATTGTAATTTTTTACCGCTGAATTTCTGATGTTGATTTAAGTCGAAATCAGTGCGTGAGTGAATTCCTTCAAGTTCTTTAAAACCAAACGGGAATTCGAATTCTATATCAGTTGCAGCATTTGCGTAATGTGCTAATTTTTCGTGATCATGAAAACGATATTTGCTTTCAGGAATACCTAAAGATAAATGCCATTTTTTGCGGGTAGCTTTCCAATACTCAAACCATTTCATTTCTTCGCCTGGTTTTACAAAAAATTGCATTTCCATTTGTTCGAATTCACGCATACGGAAAATAAACTGACGGGCAACAATCTCATTTCTAAAAGCTTTTCCTGTTTGGGCAATTCCAAAAGGAATTTTCATTCTACCTGTTTTATAAACATTTAAAAAGTTTACAAAAATTCCCTGGGCTGTTTCTGGACGAAGAAAAATTGTTCCAGCATCATCTGTAACTGAACCCATTTGTGTAGAAAACATAAGGTTAAATTGACGAACATCTGTCCAGTTGCGTGTACCGGAAACAGGACAAGCTATGCCTTCTTCCTCAATAATAGTTTTTACATCAGCCAGATTGTTTTCGTTTAAAGCTTTTGCAAATCTGGTTTTAATTGACTCTAATTTGTTTTTATACTCAACAACTCTAGGGTTAGTTGAAATAAACATTGCACTGTCAAAGGTCTCACCAAATCTTTTTGCAGCTTTTTCAACTTCTTTATTAATTTTATCTTCAATTTTTGCTAAATGCTCTTCAATCAAAACATCTGCGCGGTATCTCTTTTTAGAATCTTTGTTATCAATTAATGGATCGTTAAATGCATCAACATGGCCTGATGCTTTCCAGATAGAAGGATGCATAAAAATGGCAGAATCAATGCCAACAATATTTTCATGTAGCTGAACCATACTTTTCCACCAGTATTCGCGTATATTGTTTTTGAGAAGTGATCCCAATTGTCCATAATCATATACTGCTGCTAATCCGTCATATACCTCACTAGATGGAAAAATAAATCCGTATTCTTTTGCGTGGCTTATAATTTTTTTAAAAAGTTCTTCTTGGTTCATATCTATTTGTTTTTTCAGTTGCCAAAGATAATGAATGAGATGAAGAAATTATTTGTAAAATGAAAATTTTACGTTTATAAAATCTACTAGTATTATTTTGTAAAATAAATTATTCTAAAATAATGGGTGATTATAATCAAGAACTGATTATAAATTATTTTTAATGGGGTTTGCGTATAGTTTTAAAAACAATTGACGAATGTCATCTGTATTGCCTTCAATGCACTTTAAGCTTTTTTCTAGATATGTAATAAAATCAGCTTTTTCTATTTCTGTATATTTGTCATTGTAAGTATGATTCTCTTCTAGCAAGTCATAAGCAATGTAATTATTTGGCCAAAGCCTGTAGTTTGCAACAACTTCTTTGTCAATAAACTGACCCATGTCTTTAAAAAAATCTGCATTAGACTCTTTTGAGAAATCAGCAATAATTTTTGGAGTTAAAGGTTTTCCAAATGCAAGATGAATTCGGCCTTTATTTTGTTTCACTCCTTTAATTACGCTAGTAGTATCTTCACCAGGTCTTTTTTCGTATTTTTCGTTTTGCGAATAATATAATTCTTTCACCTTTTCTACGTCACAGGTTTCAAACTCATATGACATCGAGATTGGCACAACATTTAATTCTTCAACATTTTCAGAAACTTGTTTATCGCCACTTAAATTCAGCATTTTAAGTAAAGCAATCTCAGTTTTATCGCTACCATCTTTTGTGCGTCCATTGCGTTGGGCAATCCAAACAGATATTTTCTTTTCCAAAAGGGCGTATCTTATGTAAGATGAAAGTACTGTGGAATTTTTTAATATATCTCTGGGATTTCCTCCACGTTTAACAATAAACATTTTATTTGCTCTTCCTATTTCTGAAATCAAAGGAACATCCATTAAATTACTGCCAAAAGCAATTTCAGATGTAGGGAAATTATTTTCATGCAGTATCTTTTGTAAAATAGCTGAATCAAGAATAATATCACGATGATTAGAAATAAATAAATAAGGAACCGAAGGCGAAAGATTTTCAATGCCACTAGATGAGAGCCCATTTGAAGTGGAATCTAAAATAACCTTTATCATTTTAAGCATAAAGGAAGTTTGAAAATCAAAAGATGAATGAGTATTACTCAGTAATTTAATTATATCCTGATGGCTATTTGGAGGAAAATATAAATGTAAAACCTGTGAGAAAAAGGGATTTTTTGCTAAACCATTAAGTACAGCATTTATCTCACTGTCATGAAATGGTCTTATTTCTTCAAAATCCTCTTGATACATATTAAACTATAATATTATAAGAACGCAAAGATAGAAAATAGAATGATAATTTTTTAAATACTGATGATTGAAAAGTTAAGTGGCTTAAAAACAGTAAAGTATATTTAAAAATGAATGTAATAATCTGAATTTTTAGTGTTTGGGATTTATCATGTTTTCTATTAATTTTACATCTTCAAATTTCCTCTTACCAAAAAGGATGTTTGAATTATAAAGAAGAGGCAAGAGATCAGGCTCGTTGAACCTCTGGCAACCGTCCCGAAAAGGAAAAGGTGCCAAAACCTGCCCTTTGGGAATAATAATTTAAACTGTTAAAAAATGAAAAAAAACGTGCAAGAAATTATTAAAGAACGAATACTCGTGCTTGATGGAGCTATGGGTACAATGATTCAGCGTTATAAACTGACTGAAGAAGATTATCGTGGAACAAGATTTTTAAATCATTTATCTTCATTAAAGGGAAATAATGATTTATTGGTTCTTACTAAACCTGAAGTAATTCAGGAAATTCATGAAAAATATTTAGAAGCCGGTGCAGATATTATTGAGACAAATACTTTTAATGCTCAACGTGTGTCGCTTTCTGATTATAACATGGAAAGTCTTGCTTATGAAATGAATTTTGAAGCTGCTAAGATTGCAAAAAAAGCTACAAGTAAATTTAATAGTCCTGAAAAACCTCGTTTTGTAGCTGGTTCAATAGGTCCGACAAATAAAACTGCTTCGCTTTCACCAGATGTAAATAATCCAGCTGCCCGAAATGTAACATATGATGAATTAGTAATTGCATATTCTGAACAAATTAAAGGACTTATTGATGGCGGTGTTGATGCAATTTTAATTGAAACTATTTTCGATACGCTTAATGCAAAAGCTGCGTTATATGCCGTTGAAGATGTTTTTAATGAAAAAAATATTCGTTTGCCAATAATGATTTCTGTAACAATTACAGATAATGCAGGGCGAACACTTTCTGGTCAGACACTTGAGGCTTTTTTGATTTCAATTTCTCATGCAAATTTGTTTTCTGTTGGTTTGAATTGTGCTTTTGGTGCAAAACAAATAGAACCTTATTTGGAAGAACTTTCAAGAAAAGCATCATTTTATGTAAGTGTGTATCCTAATGCTGGCTTGCCTAACCAATTTGGAGCATACGATGAAGGCGCAGAAGAAATGGCGAAAACTGTTTCAACTTTTGCAAAGAAAGGAATTGTAAATATTGTTGGAGGTTGTTGCGGAACAACTCCTCAGCATATTAATGCGATTGCAAATGCAGTTAAAGCATATTCTCCTCGTTTAGTTCCGGTTTTTGAACCTTTAACAAAGTTAAGTGGGTTAGAACCATTAATTATTCGTGAAGATTCAAATTTTATTAATATTGGCGAACGCACAAATGTTTCTGGTTCAATGAAATTTGCTAAGTTAATACGCGAAAACAAATACGAAGAGGCACTTTTAGTTGCACGACAACAAATTGAAAATGGTGCACAGGTGTTTGATGTTAGTTTAGACGATGGGATGATTGATGCAGAAACCGAAATGCCTTTATTTTTGCGTTGGGTGAGTTCAGATCCAGATGTAGCAAAGGCTCCCATAATGATTGATTCTTCAAAATGGTCGGTGTTGGAAAATAGTTTGAAGTCTGTGCAGGGAAAGGTTATTGTAAATTCAATTAGTTTAAAGGAAGGCGAGGAACAATTTCTAGAACGAGCCAAAAAGATTCGTCAATATGGTGCTGCTGCTATAATTATGGCATTTGATGAAGAGGGTCAGGCAACAACGTGCCAAAGAAAAATAGATGTTTGTAAAAAAGCCTATGATTTACTTACTCAAAAAATAAATTTTCCACCCGAAGATATAATCTTTGATGCTAATATTCTAACAATAGGTACAGGATTAGCAGAACATAATAATTTTGCAATTGAGTTTCTTGATGCAATTAAATGGATTAAGGAGAATTTGCCTTATGCAAAAACCAGCGGAGGAATAAGTAATTTATCTTTTGCTTTCAGAGGAAATGAAGCCATAAGGCAAGTTCTTCATTCTGTGTTTTTATATCATGCTATTAAAGCAGGATTGGATATGGGGATTGTAAATGCTGGTGCATTACCTGTATATGATCAGATTGATGAAAAAATTAAAACTTTAGCCGAAGATCTTATTTTTAACAAAAGGCACGATGCTACAGAAAGAATATTGGAAGCTGCTTTAAATTTAAAAAGTGAACTTATTTCCGATTCTAGTATTAATGAATGGCGAACTCTTTCAGTTGAGGAAAGGCTTGGCCATGCCCTTATAAAAGGTATTGCAGATTTTATTGATGAAGATATTGCAGAAATGTTAAACGTTCTTCCTCAACCTATAGATATTATTGAAGGTCCGTTAATGGCTGGTATGAGCAAAGTGGGTGAACTTTTTGGTTCGGGACAAATGTTTTTGCCTCAGGTAATGAAATCTGCCAGAGTAATGAAAAAAGCCGTTGCATTATTGCAACCGTTGTTAGAGCAACAGAGTTTATCTGCAAATAGTTCAAAAGCAGGAAAAATTTTAATAGCAACTGTTAAGGGAGATGTTCACGATATTGGAAAAAATATTGCTGGAATTATTCTCGCTTGTAATAATTACGAAATAATAGATTTGGGAATTATGGTTCCCCGCGAAACGATACTAAATGAAGCAGAGAGATTAAATGTTGATATGGTTGGACTCAGCGGATTAATTACCCCATCGCTTGACGAGATGATTTATGTTGCAAAAGGGATGGAAGAAAGAGGAATGAAAATTCCATTATTAATTGGAGGTGCAACAACGTCCAAAATTCACACTGCAGTCAAAATTGCACAAGCGTATTCAGGTGCTGTGGTGCATGTAAAAGATGCATCTTTGAGTGCGGGAATAGTCTCTGATTTGCTTAATCCGGAACGAAAAGAAGGATATATTAAAAAATTATATTCTGAATACGAAGAGTTAAAAACAAATCATCTTAAAAGAGTTGAAAATAAAAAAGAAATTTCTGAACAAGATGCTTTTTTAAATAGATTTAGGTTTGATGTTACAAGGGCAGATATTGTTAAACCCGCTGTTTTAGGCGTTAAAGTCATTAAAAATATTCCAATTAAAGATCTTATTCCGCTTATAAGCTGGGCATATTTCTTTCACCAGTGGCAGTTTAAAGGAGCTTATCCAGCCTTGTTAAATGATACTGAAAAGGGAAAAGAAGCAAAGCAACTTTTACTTGATGCAAAAAAGTTATTAAATAGAATAGCTGATGAAAAGTTATTAAGCGCAGATGCTGTTATTGGCATATTTCCAGCATACTCTGAGAAAAATAAGGTGTATTTTAATTCAAATGAAAATTCAATCAAAGAAATTGAATTTCCTCGTAATCGTGAACCAAAAGATGATAGCCAGCCTAATCTATGTTTGTCTGATTTTATTGCTCCAAAAGAATTGAATTTTACTGATTACATTGGAATGTTTGTAACAACTGCAGGAATGGGAGCTGAAAAAATTGAAAAACAATTTAAAGATGCCGGTGATGAGTATTCTGCACTTATGGTTAGAATTCTTGCTGACCGTTTAGCAGAGGCACTTGCAGAGTATCTGCATGAGAAAATAAGAAAAGAAATTTGGGCATATTCTCCAAACGAAAATGTTAATGTTGAGGAAATGCTTAAAGAAAAATATCGTGGAATAAGGCCAGCGCCTGGTTATCCAAGTTGTCCGGAACATAAATTAAAAGAAATAATTTTTAATGAGCTAAATGTTACGAAAAATATTGGAGCCTCATTAACTGAAAGCTATTCGATGATGCCTGCTGCTACTGTTTCTGGATTTTATTTTGCACATCCCGAATCAAGGTATTTTGGAACATAGAAATCAAGTTCGTAGAATTGTAATTTATAAGATATGGGTAATAAAAGTTGTTTTTATTATACTAAATTGAAATAATTCATAGTCCAATTATAAGATTACAACACTCGGTTATCCTGAGGCACTCGAAGGATATGCACAGAGCCTACCACACATGTTTCGAGAACCTCAACATGACCCCATTTATTGGACTAGCAGATAAATCAGTTTGGTATTATTTTGTATCTTTGATTAAAATATTCTAAAATGAGCGAGCAGTCTTCAACTCCAGATTTGGATAAAATAAGAGAAACTCTTAAGAAACTTGCAGTACTTGCAGAGAGAGGTGAAGAAAACGAAAGGCAAACTGCGTTAGGCTTATTGCAACGTCTTTTACAAAAGTATAATTTAAATGTTCCCGATTTAATAAATGCTGATTTAAAAGAACGGGAGTTTGGTTATTCTTCACGAGATAATCTAACTATACTTTCTCAATGTATTTGGTCTATTAGCCCAGAGGCTCAGGTTTCATTCGATTCGGGTAAAAATAAAGTATATGTAAAATTAAAGAGCTCTGATTATATTGAAGTAGTTGAAAAATTTCTATATTATTATCCTTTATATGAAAAAGAAAAAATGAAGTTAATGTTAGCATTTATTTGTAAACATGGATTAACAACTACTACTTCATCATGTGGTAATAACGAAAATATGAGCGAACAGGAAGTGCGACAAGTTGTTGTTATGATGCAAGGAATGGATAAAGGTTCGTTTATAACAAATAAAAAAATGATCGAAAAAAAATAGGTTAATACTAGTATGAATCCAATTCCATTTAATAAACCTTTTTTTAGCGGTAATGAGTTAAAATACATTACAGAAGCGATTAATTATGGAAAAATATCTGGCAATGGTGTTTTCACAAATAAATGTCATGCTTTTTTCGAAAATAAATATGGATTTGGCAAATGTCTTTTGACTTCCAGTTGTACCGATGCTCTAGAAATGGCGGCATTACTTATAGATATTAAGCCAGGTGATGAAGTTATTGTACCGTCATATTCTTTTGTGTCAACAGCAAATGCATTTGCATTGCGAGGTGCCAGTTTGAAGTTTGCTGATTCAACAAATGTTTCGCCACATATTTCTCCCGAATCAATTGAGGAAGCTATAACATCAAGTACAAAAGCAGTTGTAATAGTACATTATGGAGGCGTAGCTTGTGATATGGAAAAAATTCTGGCTATAGTAAATAAGTATAATCTTTTTTTAGTTGAAGATTGTGCTCATTCCATTGATAGTTTTTGGAATGGTAAGCCTTTAGGCTCTTTAGGTAGTTTCGGAACTTTTTCTTTTCATGAAACAAAAAACATTATTTCTGGCGAAGGTGGACTATTAACAATAAACAGAATAGAAAACAGAAATCGCTCTGAAATTATTTGGGAAAAGGGCACGAATCGTGCAGCATTTTCAAGGGGCGAAGTAGAGAAATACAGTTGGATTGATTTAGGTTCTTCATATTTACCATCAGAGGTTACAGCAGCATTTTTATTTGCACAACTTGAATCATTAAATATTATACAGGAAAAGAGAATTAAAATTTGGAATCAATATTATTGTGGATTAAAATCATTGGAAGAACAAGGATATTTGGAATTGCCATTAATTCCTGATTATGCAACAAATAATGGCCATCTTTTTTATTTGTTAGCTGATTCACTTGAAACAAGAAATAACCTTATTCAATTTCTTGCAAAGAGTAATATTAATGCTGTATTTCATTATCTGCCCTTGCATCAATCACCTTTTATTCAAAAAGCAGGTAGTTCAAATGAATTAACTAATGTTTTTAAATATAGTAATCAACTTATACGCTTGCCATTATTTTTTGAAATTACAGATGGACAAGTAGAATATATAATTCAAAAAATTACAGATTTTTATAAAAAATAAAGGCTACCCTTTTGAGATAGCCTTTGTTATTTTACAATTAAACTTCTTATCTGTTGATTAAAAGTTTTAAACTGTATTTATGTGAATTATTTTCAGCATTTACATAATAAATTCCAATTGGTAAACTATTTGTTTCAATTGAAGTAACTGCGCTATTAGTTTTGGATGAAAGTACAGTTTGTCCAATCATGTTTATAACAGTTATATCATATTCTTCACCGTCTAAATTGATGAACACATTCTCGTTTGCAGGATTTGGCCACATTGAAGGCATAAAGGTATTGTCTTCTGCAACTTCGGTAGCAGTTGTAAATGCTAAATCATCAATTAGTAAAATAGTTCCTAAAACAGCTGAAGTAGCTTGTGAAGATCTAAATGTAATATTAAATGTATCAGGAATAATTGTAGTTGGGCTATAAGTTAAAGGAATTGAGAATAAAGTGTATGTTGATACATTTTGACCTGCAACACTTAAAAATGTTTGATTCGCAAGCGTTAATCTGATTGAACCTGTCCATTTAGTCATAGTAACCGTTACTGTCATTCTTTCAGCGCCGTTTCCTGCTGTATATTTGTAATATCCGTGGAATTCGGTTGGTTTACTAGAAATAGGAATACCACCTGAAACTGATTGCGTAGTTAAATTTACATTTCCTAATGTAAGTATTCCAGAAATATTACCCGCAGAACCGCTCATATCAGCAGCAGAAGAAACAATTTGTGCCGCATAGTTTCCACTTCGTTTATCTGTTGATTGACGAATGTAATTAACAGAGTTATTATTGCTTTTCCAACTGCTAATAGTGGTAACGTTTGTCCAGCTTTCAAAGCCGCTATTAGGAACAGTTTGTGCTGATAAATAACATAGTCCTGTCATTAAAAACAAAGCAAAAAAAGTAGATAATTTTTTCATAGTTTTGTGAGATTAGATTTATTCACAATGCAAATATAAAAAAGTATTTCAAAATAATTAATTTTTAGACTAAACTTTTTAGAAAAAATTGAAAAAAATGGTGCCAGCCCCCTATTCATTGGAGTATAATTCTAAAAAAAAATTATTTTGGTAATAAAAAAATTATTTTTATTGTTTTTTTAGACCAATAAGCGTCAAAATATCCATGATTAAAAGTCCAGAAATTATTTTTATTATTGGAAGGTCCCGATCGGGAACTACATTGTTAAGGACAATGCTTGATATGCATTCACTTATCTCAATTCCGAATGAATGTACTTTTATTTTACAACTTTCAGAAAAATATAAAAAAGTTAAATCCTGGACCCCAGAAAAAATTGAAAATTTTATTAGAGATCTTAAAAAAACATGGTTATTTGAAAATTTAAAACTTGATATTGATTTTTTAAAAATAAATCTATTGAATCTTGGTAAAGAGACTAATTTTCAGGAAATATGTAAACAAGTTATTCTGAATTCTCCATTAGCTGGTTCAAAACCCGATTTGAAATATGTTGGAGATAAAAACCCTTCATCTTCTTTAAACTTAAAAACAATTTATTCAATATTTGGAAAAAATTGTAAATACATATACATTAACCGTGATTACAGAGATCAGTATTTATCTCAGATAAATGCCCGAATTGAAATACCAAATATTGTAGTTTCTGCTAAGCGTTGGGTAAAAGCATTCACTGATTTTTTAAAAGTATCAGAAAATAAAGATTCAATGTTTTATAATTTAAGATATGAAGATCTGGTAACCGAACCAGAGAAAAAATTAATAGAAATCTGTGGTTTTTTAAATATTTCATATGATAATAAGATGCTTGAGTTTTATAATATAGAAAATATAAATAAATCATTTTCGGAAATTTCACTTCAAGGTATTCATAGTAGTATTAAAAATCCAGTATCGAAAAATAGTATTGGTTTGTGGAAAAATAATTTGGCAGAAAGACAAATAAAAATTTTAGATAAAATTTGTGGGAAATATAAAGAACAATCAAGCTATAATGCAAATACAAAAATTAATTCTTTTGGGTTTTTTATAATAACATTACCGGGTTACCTGTTATATCATTTTACAGTTTTATCTTCGTGTTTTATTAAATGGTTACCTTTTAATATATATATTAAACTTTCCGAGGGAGCTTTTCTAGGTAGTCTTTGGAATAGGTTACTTAGAAAAAAATAAACATGCAGAAAAAAATTAGCAACGATATCCTTAAATTTCTTTTAAGTAATATTTTTACTTTAGTTTTATTAGCTGTATCTGGAATTATTCTTGTCAGAATTCTTGGCCCATCACAAACAGGACGGTTTATTTCAATTTATATAATTCCAAGTATGTTAATTCGATTAACAATGCTAGGGTCAAGAAAAACAGCAATTACTCATTTTGGTGAAAAAACTTATTCCGATAATGAGATAGTAACGTCTCTTCTTTTTATCTGGATTTTTAGCAGTTTAATGGCAGTAATTATTTGCACAGCAAATTTTGCTGTCATGCAACATGCAGATATGAATACGCTTACGCACATATTTGTTCTTTCAACTATACCTCTTCGTTTATTTATTTTTTATTCAATAAGTGTATTTGTTGGCAAAACAAAATATAACTTTTCAAATATATTTAAACTTCTTCCCGACCTGCTTAACTTCATTATTCTTCTTGTTTTTATTGCTTATGGTACAATAAATATAAAAGGTGCAATAGTTGCATATTTTTTCTCGAGTCTTGTAGTTGCTGTAATTTGTTTTTTTATGTTAATAAAACATTTTAAAATTAAATTTGAATTTAATAAAAAGATAATTAAATCATTGTCAACCGTTGGTTTTATAAACGCATTGACTCTTTTTGTTATGCAACTTAACTATAGATTTGATATTGTTTTATTATATAAATATTCTACAAATTATCAGGTAGGAATTTTTGCATTAGGCACAGCATTAGCTATTGTTATTTGGATTATTCCAGATACTATTGGGCTAATTGTTAGGAAAAGAATCTTAAAAGCCATAAATCCTATTCTTATAAAACATGAAATTGCCGGTTTTTTAAGGGTTTCATTACTTCTGAGTATTTTGGTTTCTTTTATAATGTATTTTCTTGCCTCATTTATTTTTACTTTAGTTTTTGGAGAGAGTTTTAAAGAAAGTACAGTTATCTTTAGAACAATACTTCCGGGTGTCTTTTTATTTATTATTTTCAGATCATTAAGTGGAGTTCTCCATTTGCTTTGTAATCCAGGAATTATTATTAAAATATTTGTTCCAGTTTTAATTGTAAATGTAATTCTTAATCTTCTGTGGATACCTTTGTATGGTGGAGTAGGAGCAGCGTGGGCTTCAAATGTAAGTTATGCATTAGGAGCAATTACAACATTAATTGTGTTTTCTCAAAAAATGAAAATATCTTTGATTGATATTTTTAAATTTAGCTTTAACGATTTCAGTTTTATTAAAAAACTTTCAAAAATTGGAAGCCGAAAAAATTAAAAATCTACCCTTCTTTTTTATAATAGGAAGACCAAGAACCGGTACTACTCTTCTTCAGCTTTTTTTTGATGCCCATCCAAATGTTCAGATACCTTCTGAATGCATGCATGTTGGACAACTGTTTATTCATTATTCAAGCATTAAAAAATGGGACAATCAAATAATAGATAATTTTATTCAAGACTTTTGCAAAACCTGGCTATTTACTTTTGATAAATTTAATGTACCGCAAATCAAAGTAGATTTAACTGAAAATAAAGATGTACTGAATTATAGTATGGTTTGTAAGATAATTGCAAAAAACTATAACACTGTTTACAAGAAAGAAGAGTTGCTATTATGCGGAGATAAAAACCCATTTTACTCGCAGGTTTTTGGTAGTATTTTTCGAGTTGTTGATAATTCTAAATTTATTCATTTAGTGAGAGATCCCCGAGATACTCATATATCACTTTTTAACACAAGATTTGTATCACCATCAATAACATATAACACTAAGCGATGGGTTAATTCAGTTAAAACTCTTGATGCATATTCAAAACATTTTCCAAATTTAATTTATACTCTCAGATATGAAGATTTAGTAGTTGAACCTGAAAAATATTTAAAAGAGATCTGTGCTTTTTTAAACATACCGTTTTCTTCTGAAATGCTAAATTACCTTGACGAAAAAGAGAATCTAACTAAGGTTGCTTTTGTAAATGATGGGTATAAACAAAAATATCATTTAAGTGTTTGCGAAAAAGTAAATACCAAAAAAATTGGCCAATGGAAAACCCGGCTTAGTGCTGGTAAAATAAAGAAAGCCGAAAAAGTAGCAGGTACTTGGTTAGAAAAATATGGATATGAGAGGAAATATAAATCATCTGGATTGTGGTCATATTTTTCTACTTTGCCAGGGTTATTTTTATATCATTTTATAGAATGGGAAAGAAGACAATTAGTACATTTACCAAAAAAATGGCAACTAAAAATTGCTCTAAAATCACATATACCATTTTTATTCTGGTGGAAATTTTATGGTAATAAAAAATTATAGAAATAGCTGATTAAATATGAGTAATTCTGAATCAGAAAATATAAAATCAATTCCTTTCTTTTATATTATCGGACGTCCCCGATCAGGAACTACTTTGCTCCAATTATTTTTTGATGCCCATCCGAATGTGCAGATTCCTTCTGAATGCATGTATATTGCTCATTTGTTAGGTCATTATAGAACAGTGAAATTCTGGACCAGAATTGAGATTGAATCATTTGTTCATGATTTAAGTAATTTATGGCTTTTTAGTCTTGAAAAATTTAATATTAATAAAATTGAAGAAGAGTTAATTGCGAATTCAAGTAGCTTAACTATTGATATTGTTTTTAAAATTGTTGCAAAAAATTATAACAGTATATACGAAAAAAAAGAATTATTACTTTTAGGAGATAAAAATCCATTTTATTCTCAGGTTTTTGGAGCAATATTTAATGCAATTCCAAATGCTAAATTCATTCTTTTAATTAGAGATCCTAGAGACAATCATATTTCTCTTTTCAACTCCCGTTTCACCGCTCCATCAATAACATATGATACGATGTATTGGAAAAAAGCAATTCGTTCAGTTGAGCGTTTTCAACAATATTATCCAGAAAGATTTTACATTTTAAAATACGAAGATTTAGTTAAAGAAACAGAAAAATATGTAAAAGAAATGTGTGAATTTTTGGGGATCCCTTTTTTGCCAGAAATGCTTAAATATCGAGAACGAAAAACAGATGACTTTACAAAAGTAGTTTTCACAAATGAAGCTTTTTTTAAAGCAAATCATACAAGTATTTTAGAACCAGTAAATACATCGAAAATTGATGGGTGGAAAACAAAATTAACAAAATGTTCAATTAAAAAAGCTGAACGAGCTTCAGGTATCTATTTAGACAAATATTCTTATGTGAGATTAGACAAAACGCCTGGAATTTGGTCATATTTGTCAACTATTCCGGGAAAGTTTTTATTTCATTTTATGGAATGGGTAAGTAGAAATGTTGTTATTTTGCCCAAAAGTTTGCAAATTAAAATTGTTCGCAATAATCATAGAGTATTTGCTTTGTTATGGAAGGTATTTGTTCGAAAGAATAAAAAGTTGTGATTAATGTTTTGATGAATACTAATATCAATACTACTTTATATTATTTTTAATTTGCATGTTCTTTAAGTGTTGTACATATGCATTCTGATAGCTCTTTAGAAATTTCATGTTTGTATGATGGGCTAATTTTGTAATTCTAATACTTCTTGTTTGTATCAACGTGTAAAATGTTCTAAGAAATATATTCTTTTTGGTATATATAGAGACAATAATTTCATAAAAGAGTTTATTTAGCTCCCCGGCTGTTAGGTTCTTGGGCTTATAAACGACATTAGCAAAATTATACTTATTCCAATCTGTAGGATAATTGTTATTTACAATTCTATCTTGTTTCTCGAGTTCTTTATAGCTTACTGTTCCTGGCAATGGAGTTAAATAAGCTAAACCTACAGTATTAATTTTATTTTTTAAAATGAATTTTTTTCTTCTTAAAATGGTTTCTTTAGTATCTGTGTCAAACCCAATAATAAAGCCACCCATTACATATATCTTATACTTGTTAATTCTTTTTACAGCTTTAATATAACTGTTTGCACCTGCTTTAATGTTTAAATTTTTATTCATTTCTACAAGTTGCTCTTCTTCTTCGGCTTCAAAACCTATAAAAATCATGTAACATCCACTATCTGCGGCTGCTTTTAAAATTTCTGGTTTGTCGGCAAAATTTATTGAAGCAAATGAAAACCATGCTTTATTAAGGTTAGCTTCTTTTATTTTCACAAATAATTCCAATGCCCTTTCTTCATTCTTTTTTCCAACACCTAATATATTATCATCAAGAATAAAGATTGTTTTTGCTTTGATTGTTTTTAGCTCTTCAATAACTTCATCAACAGGCCTATGGCGATATTGATTTCCATTAAATAATGAAACAGAACAAAAGTCACAATTAAACGGGCACCCACGCGAAGTTTGAATTACACCAACAGTATAGCGAGGATGAAGCAAATCATGACGTGGAATAGGCCAATTTTGATATGGTAAATGTTCGGCTTCATATTTTTTTTTAAGTTCGCCTTTTTCAAAATCTTCTATTACTTTATTCCATATACCTTCTGCTTCGCCAATTACCACACTATCTACATAATTTAATGCTTCGTCAGGTAAAATGGAAGCGTGAATGCCACCCATTATAACTTTTACGTTATTGTCGCGATATAATTTCGCAAACTCGTATGCTTTGTTAGCAGTGCAGGTAAAAGATGTTATTCCAACTAAATCGGCAGGCTTAAATGTTACCTTATCAAAATTATTATCTAAAATTTCAACTTCCCAATTTTTAGGTGTAAGAGAAGCAATAATAGCCAAACTTAGTGGTGGGTATTTTTGAAAAGCATTATTGGGGTTGATTAATAGAAGTTTCATGGATTTATTTTTTCTTTTTTAGAACGTAAAATAAATATTTTATAGTTCCATTTGTAAGTCCATCATACAATGGTGTTCCGGGAAGCGCAACCATATCACTTAATTTTTTATTGGGCGATATTTTTCCTTTTACATAATGTTTACGAATACTAGCTTGTAATTCAATCGACCTCATTATGGGTTTTGTGTTATCTGTCTTTTTTTCGATATAAAAACCAAGCTCGTCAAATTGTTTTTCCATTGCTGCTGTTTGGTCATCGTGCCAGAATAAATCGGAATATAAAAATGTTCCATCGTCTTTAAGAATGGCAAAAACGTTTTTATAGAAATTCATCTTTGACGCATAACAGTGCGATGATTCAAGATTTAAAACAACATCAAAACTTTTATTCGGAAAAATCTGTTTTTCTGCATCACCACGAATAAATTCAACAGCATTACCCTTGTTTAGTTTTTTTCCGTATCTTATGTTAGCATCAGAAATGTCTACTCCAACTGCTTTTGCAGGTTTGTAATGATTCATTAATAATTCTAGTCCTGCACCTCTACCGCAACCAATTTCAAGATAATTTTTACCATCTATAGTTGCTTCCCTCATTAAGTGTAAGTATAAGTTTTGTGAAAGTTTTCTAAATAATAATGGATTATATGCATCTAATTCAATAGTTTCACCATCTTCAATAATGCCATGATTTAAAAAGCGGGCTTTTCTAAGTATTCCTATTGTACCAATATAATTATAGAATACTCTCCAGAAAAGTTTTTTATAATGTTTTTTTAACGGTTTGGGTACGTATTTATAAATCATAGTTAAATAATTAATTTTCCTGAGTAAATTTTACTTCCGTTTATTTCTTTGCATTGAATAGATGGATCTTCTTGCATTAGTGGTAAAACATAAAGATTTTCCATCATTTGAGCTAAACCGGTTTCATAATCATGCTTTTCTAATTCCAATGAAATCTCACCGTTTGAGTTTGTGTTTACCATAATGGTTCTTCTTAGCTTTTCTGTTCGATTTCTGAAGTTTTCTTTAGTGAGTTTTATTTTAATTTGTTTGCTTTTTGGTTTATTCTCAATAACATCATATCCAATTATGGTATTGTATTCAATAGCTCTGGTATTTTTTTTAAGTACTTTTGCAAATGAGTCGCCACCTTTCATAATGTAAAAACCTATTTCGCAGAGTAAAACCGAAGCAAGTAAAGGAGCAAAGTCATATGTGTCGTTCCAAATAAATATTCCAGCTTCAGAAGAACTGTCTTTGGTTTCAATGTTTTTATTATTTATAAGACCTATTTTTTCGTTTTTATAAATAATAAGATAATACGAATTCTGATTGTTGTTAATTGAATGAAACCATTTTATTTGTTGTTCGGGAGTAATGTGATCGCGGTAAATCATATGGCAGCTTACTATAGGATCATTTCGCCATTGCCTTATAAGCTCAATGTCGTCTATAGTAATCCTACTAAGTGTTATGCCGTATCGATTCCACTTCATTTTATATTTTCTCTTTTACAAGGTAAGCCGGACGTTTATTTTGCATTTTGTATACTTTATGAAGGTATTGTCCGATAATTCCTAAACTCAAAATGATTATACTGGTTGAAAAAAGAATTGTAACAATAATTGAGGTATATCCCGGAGGAACTTTATAAAATATTTTACGGAAAATATAATAAATTCCAAATAAAAAGGTAAGTATTGATGAAATAAAACCACCGTAAACCATAATTTTTAAAGGGATATCGGTGCTAACAACGAGTAATTTAAAGGCTAGTCTAAATAAATTAAAAGTAGAATACTGTGTTGTGTTAAAAATTCTTTTTTTATGTTCAACTTCAACAAAGCTAATTGATGTTGTATACCATAATAACAAATCATCAATATAAACAAATTCCTGACTGTGTTGTAAAAGACAATCAACGATTTCTCTTTTAATTAGTCGGAAAGACGAACCTTCACCTGGCGTTTTATAAATAACTTTCGACGATTTTTTAATTACATTACTGCCAAAATTTCTAATAGCAGAATGATTTTTCTTTGAAAAATAACCATAAACCAAATCTGGTTGCTGCTCATTGTAACAGGCTATAAGTTTCTTAATGTCTTCGGGTTGAAGCTGTAAGTCATCGTCAATTGTAATGATGTATTTTCCTTGTACGTTAGCAAATCCACACAAAACAGCATTATGCTGACCAAAATTTCTTGATAATTTTATTCCTTTAACTTTTTCTGGATTCTTATTTTTAATTTTTTTTATTACTTCCCAGCTTTCATCCCAACCTCCATCTTCAACAAAAATAATTTCGTATTCTTTGTTAAGTTCCGAAAAAACTTTATCGGTTCTATCGAAAAGCTCTTCTAAAGAATCTTTGCTGTTATAAACCGGGACTACAACTGAATATTCTATCATAGTGATTTATTTTCAAAAACCTCCCATTAAAATATTGGCGCCTGTTATCCACTTTGAAGCATCGGATAATAAAAATAAAACTGTATTTGCAACATCATCAGGTGTGCCAAAGCCTAAAGGGTGAACAGATTTCATTACAGTCATTGATTCAGGCGAAAGTGTTTTGGTTACTTTTTCGAGCATTGGAGTTTGGACCATAGCTGGCGAAATACAATTTGCTCTTATTTTACGTGAAGCCAGTTCTAAAGCAAGTGTTGTGCAATAACCTTCAAGAGCTTTTTTAGAACTGGTATACAGTGCTCCACCATAATAAGGATGAAGAGTTGCTATAGTCGATAAAAAAACCAAAGAAGCTCCATCTGCAAGCTTTTTTTGTGAAATCAGAAAACGATTAAGTAAAACAGGAGCTTCAAAATTTATTTTAAAAACTTCATCAATTTGTTTTTTTCCAATAAGCTGAGCTGGTATATGACTTGTTATTCCAGCAGAGTGTACAACACCGTGCACTGTTCCAAGTGAAGAAACACCTTCTTTTACAATTTTTTCGTCTGTAATATCAGCAACAAAGCTAATATGTCCTTCACCGGATAATTGCGAAAAAGTTTCAGAAAGTCTTTCTTTATTTCTTCCAACTATAATCACTTTTGCACCTTCGTATGAAAGGCGAATTGCTACCCGTTGTCCAATTCCGGATGATGCTCCTGTTATAAGGATACATTTATCTTTCAAAGAAAACGGATTTTCCATTATGTTTTATGTGTTATCAGTGATTTTAAATAATGGTATTTTGTCTCCAAGATTAGGATATTCAATTACTTCAGGGCAAACAATTTTATCTGTTTTAATTGCCACACTACCCCACGATAAGCCAACACCGAATCCTGAAAGAATTAGCGAAAGATTTTTTTCTTGCAGTTCATTTCTAATTTCCGAAACCATTGTTAATGGAATAGAAGCACAGCTTGTGTTTCCGTATTTTTGTAATGTGTAAGGGACTTTTTCGGGAGCTAATTTTAATTTTTTTCTGATAGTTTCATTCATCAGCTTATTTGCCTGATGGAAAAGGTAAAAATCAAAATCGTTGGCGTCTTTTGAAATATTTGCTAAAAGTACTTTTATGTTAGGTGCCACTTCACGGAGGGAAAAATTAAAAACATCTATTCCACTTAAATGAAGTTGAAAACGGTTGCGTTTAATGCCAGGCATTACTTCTTTTAAAATAAAAGAATCTTCTTTAGGAAAATTTCGTGTGCCTCCTTCGGGGATACTTATAGCTTCCCAGCCAGAACCGTCCGATTGAAGATTAAAAAATATTTGTTCAGCATTTGGATCGTATTCAAGCACAGTAGCAGTTCCGGAATCACCAAAAAGTGGAAAAGTACTTGGGTCTAAATAAGAAGTACTCATAGTACTAATATCTCCAACTAATAAAAGTCCTTTTTTAAGTTGACCTTTTTGAATCATACTTCCCATAATGTACAATCCATAAACATAACCCGAACATCCAAGAGGAATATCAAAGGCAAGGGAAGTCATGGGAATACCCATTTTATTTTGAAGAACTATTGCTGTGCAGGGTAAAATATAATCGCGTGATTGACTTACAAAAATCACTAAATCAATTTCTGATGGGCTAATATTCATTTCTGAAAACAGTTTTTCGGCTGCTTTCTGGCACATGTCAGAAGTTGTAATTTTTGATCCTGCCATTCTTCTTTTCTCAACACCAATAGTGTTAATTAAAAGTGTTCTTTCAGCAGGTGGAATTAAATCGTAATCGTTGTTATTGTACTCGAACTGAGGCACGCATGCTGCAAGTCCAGTAATTTTAACCTTTTCAATATTAACTATAGCCATATTATGAAATTCTGGATTGTACCAGAGTAAATAAATCATTAATTGTTGATGAAGCTCTTAAATCATCTGCTGTTAAAATAACATCGTATTCTGTATCAACTAAAGCAATAAGGATAAGTGCATTTATTGAATTCCAGTTCATCACTTCCCTGAAAACAGATTCAGAATGTAATATTCCTTGTTCCATATCAGAAAATTCTGCTTCTATCTTTTGAATAAATTCTTCAATAATCATTTTAATAATATTTTATAAAAACTATAATAATCATCAAAAATAATAAAAACCCTTTAAAAATGCATAAGAAAATCAAGTTAAGATAAAATTCATCTTAAACTAGTTGAATTATAAGTAATTTAATCTTTATAATTAGGGCTAGCACCCTAATTATTTTAAGTGTAAAACCGTTAAATTAAGTGTTAAAATAATCTTTTATTCAACAGTTAGAACTGTAGCTCCCCATGAATAACCGACTCCAAAAGCAGCAATTAGGATCTTGTTACCTTTTTTAATTTGTTCTTTATTGCTAATATTAGCCAAAACTATTGGAACCGAAGAAGAAACAGTATTACCTGTAGTTTCTAAATCAATAATTAATTTTTCTTCAGGTATACAAAGCTTTTTTCTAATTGTTTCTAAAATAATTTTATTTGCCTGGTGCAATACAAAAAAATCAATGTCAGCAATATTCAGGTTAGATTTTTCGAGAGTTTGCTTAATTAACTTAGGTGCCATATTAATTGAAAACAGAAAAACAGCATTGCCATTCATGTAAAAATTTGAGGAAGTTCTGATGTTTCCGTATTCGTCTTTAATTTCATCAGATGCTGCTTCAGAAAGTGCATGTCTGGCGCCGCCATATTTTATAATAATATTTTGAAAACCTTTTCCGTCTGTTCCTAAAACAAATTTTCCTATTTCAAGACCAAGCTTACCTGGTATATTTGAAATTAATGCAGCCGTTGAACCATCGCCAAATAAAAAACGCGAGCTTTTATCTTTTTTATTAATGTATCGCGAACTTGTTTCTGCAGTTAAGAGCAGTATGTTATTTGCTGTTCCCGCTTTTATTAACCCATCTGCAACAGACAGTCCGTAAAGGAAACCAGTGCACCCCTGATTGATATCAATGGCCCCAGCAGATGTAGGGATATTTAATTTATGTTGTAAAATACAGGCTGTAGTAGGTGTAATGTAATCGTTACTTTGTGTGCAGAATAAAATAAAATCAATAGTATTTCGATCTAGATTATTTTCTGATAATAATTTTTCTGAAGCGTTAAATGCAAGATCTGATGGTGTTTCATCAGGCTTTGCAATATGCCTGGAAAAAACTCCGGTTGATTGGTACATTTCTGTAACATTCCATTCGGGAAATGAATTTTTTAATTCGTCATTTGTAAGAAGAGTTTCAGGTAAATGATAACACAAATGTGAAATATAACTCTTCATTATGTTTTATTTATTTACGAATGTTATTACAGGTATATTGGCCAGAACTCGGTATTTTTCAGCTTTTACTTTATCTTTATTTTTAAAGTAATAATATAATAATTCTGAAATAACTTTATTTGATGGAACTTTCATGCTTGCTGCTTCAAAAGATTTCATTGCATTTACCGAGTCGGATCTCATAAGATAATATGTTCCAATATTTACATAAGGAATATCTGATGAAGGATCAATTTTCATTAAAGTTTGGTTTAGTGTAATAGCAGAGTCAATATTATTTAAATAATCGTTATAAATATTTGCCATATTACTCCATGCTTTTATATATTTAGAGTCAAGTACTGTTGCTTTATTATAATATTTTACAGCTTGTTTGTAATTACCAAGTTTTTCAAAAGTAAACCCTAAATTATATATTGCATCAAAATATAAGGGTTTTAATTTTATTGATTCTTTAAAATACCATATTGCTTTTGAATATATTTCACGTTGTTTGGAACTGTCATTTTCAAAAGGGGCAAGCATTGTAATGTAAATTGTACCTATATTGTTATAGCTTGAATAATATGATGGAAGTACTTTTATTGAATTGTTGTAAAAAAGTATAATCGAATCTGCTTTTTCTTTAAGGTTATTTGGAACTATACCGCTGTTTAAGGTAGTATTTACATCCTGCATCATTTGGCTGGCGATTAATGCATTTGATTTTCCTGACTTGCTTAAATATTTAATGTCGTTTAGGTATAGCGACATATGAGTATTCCAATCAGGGTTTCGGGATATGGTTTTTGCAGAACATGGGATGAGAATTATAAATAGAGGGATTAAAATTTTTATCCAATCTTTTTTTAGTATGTTATTTTGTATGGTTTCAATCTTTAAAAGCTTAAGCAGAAGAAAAGCAATTGCAAGACAGAAGCCTAATGAAGAAGCATATACATAACGCTCAGCAACAATTCCCATTGCAGGTTTAAAAATATTTGAGAATAAAGAAATAGTAATAAAAAAATATAAAATTGAAAATGATAAAACGTGTCTTTTTTTAATTCCAAATAATGAATAAATAAAAAGTGCTAAAAGTGTAATTGCTGTAACAATGACCACTGGATTGTACAGACTAACCATAGGTATCATATTATATCCATAATAAAAAACCAGAGGATGAGGGTAAATTAAAATCTTTAAATAAAAAAGAAGTGATAAGATTCCCATTGGAATTTTATAAGTTAAAGATGGGTAAAAGAAAAGAGGATTCTCAAAAAAGAAAACATCACGACTAGGTGCAGGTAATAGTGCTTTAGGTATGAATCGAGCTGCAATCATAGCAATTAAAATTATTATAAATGCCAGCACTATTTTTTTCATAGAAGTTTTCCCATAGAAGTATAGAACTAAAGGAAATATAGCTACAAAAACTATTGCACTAGATTTAGAAAAATATGCTAGAATATAACTAATGAAAGCATAAATAAGATATTTTAATTTAGAGTAATCGGCATATTTTAAAAGAAACCAAAGTGAAATAATACATCCCAGAAAACTCAGTAATTCGTCGCGATTTTTTAAGGAGGCCACTACTTCTGTATGAACTGGGTGTGCTACAAATAAAATTATAGCCGCAAATGATAATAATGGCGAGTATGAGGCAAAAAGTTTTCTTAGAATTTTAAATAAAAGCAATGCTGTTAATGCATATAGTAGAATATTTATAAAGTGGCTTACATGTGGGTTTTGACCAAAAAATTGATGTTCAATAGCAAAGGTAGTTTTTACAACAGGCCTATATTCATATTTAAGTTTTCCTTCAGAATAAAAGGTTGACCAAATTGCAGGAATTGCTTTTATTCCACCAGCAATTCGTTTGTTGTTATATGAAACTAATTCATCATCTAATGAATAATGATTTGGAATGGTGTTCCCGTATAAAATAAAACACAGCGCAAAAATAATTACGTTGAGAAGACCAGTCTTAAACTCAGAAACTTTAACGAATGAAGAATTAACCATCTTTAATGGTTTGTAAGGTTAATATTTTGCTAAGATAAACAGAATTTTGTTTTATGAAATAAAATTATTAGAAATGATGAGGACTTCTCTTAAGCTGTAAAAGTTATGATTGTTTAAAAGCCCTTTACCTCAATGAGTCAAGAATTATTAAAAAGAAACAGACATGAAACAATCAAGTTAATACATGTAATTTTGTAGCTATATATAATTCTACTATCTTCGAATATAATTAACTAAATAATAATTTTATGAAAAACCTATTAAAATCAATTTTCGCTTCTGGTTTAATAGCTTTATTTTTTATTGCAATATCCTGTGGTGGTAGTAAAAATGAAGTAAAAGGTGGTGATGTTGTTCTAACTGAAAAAGGAAAATTAATTTCATCTATTGCATGGAAGCTTGATCCTAATGCCACTTTAAAAGGAACAACAGATGTTATAAAAGACACAACAAGTATTATAGCAAATATTGAGTTAAAGGGTGATGTTAAAAAAATTGCTGATTTTATGTCAGAAACAGTTGTTTTTGGTATTGATAAATCTGATAAAACTAAATTATCTTATTCAAGAACTATTGGTGAAGGATTTTTGTCTTCATCTGTTCTTGGTTATTGGAATTTTAATGAAGGTGAAACAGCAATAATCATGAGAGAATGGGACAATCAACTTGGAAAAGAAAAAGAGCCTGTTACTTATAATATTGTTGAACTAACAGCAGAAAAATTAGTTATTCAAAAAGAAGGTGATGCTTCACCAAATATATATTTTCCAAAAAAATAAATAAAGCTCCTTGTAACAGGAGCTTTACTAGTATAACATAAAAATATTATTGGATACTAATTTTTTGAGTTGAATTTATTTTTTCATTTGTTACGCGAACCAAGTATAAACCTTTAGCTATATTTGAGACATTAATGTTTTTATTTAATTCATTTTTTTGTAAAGTCTCAGTTTGCAAAATTTGGCCATTTAAATTACAAATTTCAACAGTTGTATTTTGAATAGAGTTTTCTGAAAGATTAATAAAAAGATAGTCGCTTGCAATTGTAGGGTATACTTTTACTGTATTTGAAATTGTGTTGTTGTTAATTCCAGTTGTACTGCCTTCTGTAGCAATTGCATCAACAGTTAGCATACTGCCTGGTTTTGCTGCGCCTGAAGTTTTAGTTGAAGAATAGAATGTAATTATTATTTTATCAGGGTTACTTGCTGAAGTATATGTAAGTGGGACTTCAAATTTAGTCCAAACAGAAACGTTACCTGTACTAATAAAAGAGCCAGTAGCAATATTAGATCCAGCTAATTGAAGACTAACTTCAAAAACAGCATCATCTGTTATTGAATCAGTATGATATTTAAAATATCCTACTACTTTTAAAGGTCTTTCAGTAAAATTTGCGCCACCAGTTATTGTTGATCCGGTTGTTCCGGTTGTAAGAACGCCAGGAAATCCAACTGTTGTTGGTCCAAGAGTGAATGATTTTGAAATAATATTAGCACAGGAAGAAAGATCATAAGGTGTGTTTGTTTCTTGCATAACCGAACCAGCCATATTTGGAATAGTTTGGGCATTTAATGATTTCCAACCATCAGGATTTCCGCCTGTCCAAGTTTCAAAACTAGGGTTTGGAATTTGAGCATAAATGGCATTTATTGCCATGCATAACAAAAATGATAAAATGTAGTTTTTTGTCATAAAATCAGTTTAAAAAATTAATAATAATTCAGACTTAAACAAAAATACAAAATTTAAACGCAATTAATTTATAGATATAATTTTTGTTGTTCACCTTTATAAATCAGAATAAGTATTCTTTATTTATTAATGGCAAAATTATTTTTCAGATTCTGGTATTCAATTAAATCGCATTTAAGATTACCAACCAAGAGATCAAATTGTATTCTTACAGGTAAAAAGTTTTTGTCATTAGAAATCCATATAGTAACATCATTTTCAGAATCGAAAATTCTTCCGGGCTCTACAACAGGAGAAAATTTCAAACAATTTATTTTACCCATTTTTGTTTTAATGGTTTCAATCCCTTTATATCTAATTTCTAGAGTAAAAATGTCATCATCAAAATATGTGTCTATTTTTAATACATCTCCTTTTTTAAGGTCGCTAAACAGTGTACGACGGGCATAATAAAATGCAGAAAGAATATCAACTGTATTTTCAGGAACCTTTACTTTCCCTTTTCTTTTTGTAATAACAAAATTTTCTTTGCGGTTATAAAGTACCTCGTCGTAATATTTATATGTATCTTCTGTTATATCTCTGATGGCTTTTACAGGAAGTCCGTTATTTGCATCAATAAATGTTTCATAAACATCACGAACTTTAAAAAGTTTATCGGTTACGCCCACTGATTTCCCAATTGCTTTTGCGTGATGAATCTTTTTTCCGCTTACTTCAAGTTCTTCCATTACAAGACTAGCAACTCCACCGTCAATAAATCCAAAATGTACTAAATATTTTAATTGTTCACCTGATTTATAGGCCGTATTAGGTATTTCTTCGTTTTTTATTTGAGCAATGAGAAGAAATGGGAGTGAAAGAAATAAAATTACTATTAGTCTTTTAAACATGTCAACAATTTTTAGCGGTTAAATTTTCAAATCGCATGCCGTAAATATACCAAAGATTATTTAAATTAGGAATTAGGATTTAAAATTTGAAAATTAATGCTTTATACTTTTTAGAAAAACTTTTTAGTAGATTTAATCGCGATAAAATCTTTGAGATAAAATGGTTCAAAGTAGGCTGTATCGGCAAACTGTTTATTATTATATAGCTCTAGTGCTAAAATAGCAACTCCTATTGCAGAAGGTTCTATTTCATCAATAAATAATGCATTTGGAGATGATATTATATTTTTACATTTTTCTGCTCCTGAGCCAAAGAAAATAATTTGTTTCTTATTTAATAAATCCTGAAAACTTGTTTCGTTAACTATTATAGCTGAGACAGGAATTATTTCTTCAAGATTTGTGGTATAAAGAGATGTGTATACTTCCATGCGCTTTGCATCTAACATAGGGCAAAGAAGTAGTTCTTTTTGTTTTATTATTTCAGGATTCTTATATAAATATTGCTGAGTTAAAGCTTTTAATGTGTCAACTGTTATAACAGGAATTGAAAGTCCAAAACAAAGTCCTTTTGTCACAGAAACTCCAATCCTTAACCCGGTGTATGATCCAGGCCCAATACTTACTGCTACTGCATCTAATGATTTTATGTCAAAATTATTTTCTGTAAAAAGATCGTTTATCATTACAGTTAATAAACGAGAGTGTGCATTATGTTCGCAAGTATCTTTTTGTGCAATAATTTTATTTTCTGACCACAATACAATTGAGCAGATTGCTGTGGAGGTTTCTATTGCTAAAATATTGGGCATATTACAACTCAAATCTTTTTTCGGATTTGATACTAATTATTTATCTCCTGAAAAAAGCATTTCAGCAGCTACTTTCTTAACTTTATCTTTGTCTTTAAGTTTTTTACTTATAATACTATAAGGAGCTGAAACTACTTCATCGTTTTCTTTAATGCCTGATAATATCTGAATAAAATTATTATCCTGAATTCCAGTTTTAATCTGAACCATTTCTACAGTTCCGGTTTTACTGTTATAACGAAATACATATTCCTTAAACTCTGCATCATCTTTTTTATCAGTATTTTCTTCGTTTTGTTTTTTAGGTTTAAAACTCATTTTATTTAAACTAGAGTCGATACGGGTTGTAACTGATTGTATTGGAACAGAAAGAGTATTTCGTTCAATTTGGGTTTGTATATCAACAGTGGCCGACATACCTGGACGAAATGGGTAGAATTTAGGATTATCTTTTGGAATCAGGTTTAAATAAGATTCGGGTAATATTCTTATTTTTACTTCAAAATTAGTTACCTGGTCAGTTGTTACAGCACCAACACCCCCGGTTGAATTTGAAGAGTTTGCAATAGAAGTAACAATTCCTTTAAATTTTTGATCGGGATATGCATCAATTTCAATAGCTGAAGTATCAAACATACTAACGTGCACAATATCGTTTTCATTTACATTTACCTTAACTTCCATAACACTTAAGTTTGCAATGCGCAGTAGCTCTGTTCCTGTCATTTGCATTGTTCCAACAACTCGTTCACCATATTCAACACTTAATTTTGAAATAGTGCCTGACATAGGTGCGTAAATACTTGTTTTTGTTAAATTTTCATTAGCTTCTTTTAATGAAGCATCTCCGCTTTTCACATTAAAATCAGCACCAACAACAGTTTGTTTTGCTGCTTCAACATCAGCTTTTCCCATATTATATGCTGAAAGTGCATTGTCATAATCTGCCTGAGAAATAGCACCTTGATCAAAGAGCTTTTTGTTACGGTTATAAGTTAATTCAGTTTGAGAAAGCTGAGCCTCTGTTTGAGCAAGTCTAGCTTTGCTGTTAGCTAAATTTGCTTTTGCAGCATTTAATGCAGCTTCCATTCTTTCAAGACTAGAAATATAAGTATCAGGTTTAATCTTTAGAAGCAAATCTCCTTTTTTAACTTCATCACCTTCTTTAATATTCAACTCTACAATTTCACCAGACACGTCGGAGCTAATCTTAACCTCTGTTTCAGGTTGAATTTTCCCATTTGCTGTGATAATTTCAACTATACTTCGTTTTGTTGCTTTGTCGGTTGTTATTTCATATTCTATACTATTACCAAACCAACCAAGCCGTTTACCTACAAAGGCTAAAATAATTAGTAGAATTACTGCTATAAGTAGGATTCGGAAAGTTTTTTTCCGGTTAATCATAATAATTTTATTTAAAGTTTTATTGGAACACCACGATAAAAATCAAGAATTTTAATCCTAAAAACATATTCATATTTTGCTTTAATAAGCTCTGAACGTGATTTAGCAAGATTATTTTTTGCAAGGTTAAAATCAACAGAGTTAATCATTCCAACATCAAATTTTTGTTGAATGTAACGAAATGATTCTTCTGAAGCTGAAACAGATTTTTTAGCTGCTATGTATTTTTTAATAGAAGCTGTTGCGTCAGCATATGCTTGTTGAATCTCTTTTTGTAATTGCTTTTCGGCAAGATCGTAAGAGTATTTTGAGTTTAGAGTACCTATCTTTGCTGAACTAATAGAATAATTTGATTGCCAGTTGTTAAATATTGGAATGTTTAAACCAAATGAAATACTTTTACTGACATTATCTTTTAATTGATTATTAAAGGAAGGTGTATTGTAATTATAGTTGAAAGATGGAGAATAGACTTCATATAGTGGATTCCCTGTGGCATCAACAGCCCATCCAGAGAAAATCTGTGTGGGTACCATGTCGGTAATTGATTGCCGTTGTGACGAATACCCTGAAGAATAAACTCCACTCAAAGTTAATCGTGGGCTTCTATAACCTCTGGCAATTGCAAGTCCCTTTTCTGCGCTTTTCATTTTTAATTCTGCACTTTTCATTTGAGGAAGTTTTTGAAGAGCCTCTTGAAAAATTTCTTCGGGAGTGGTAAATGCAAAACTAGTTTCAGGTTCTGGAATTAAAGGTTTTTCAATATTAAAACTATCAGTAAAACCAAGTTCCAATAGTTGATTTAATGTTAAATATGACATCGATAGTTGATTCTCGGCAGATACAAGTTGCATTTCATCAGAGGCTAATTGCGATTGCATTTCAAGGTAGTTTCCTTGAGCAATGCTTCCGGCTTCAAATAATTTTTTATTCCTATCGGCCTGAGTCTTTGATAACTCTACTTGATTTTGTGCAATATAAACAAGTTCGTCACTAAAAAGAATTTGTAAAAAAGCAGATGCTATATTTAAAGAGATATCATTTCGCGCTTTTTGTAAATCTTCTAACCCTGCCTGAAAATTAAGTGAACTTTGTTGCAAGGTGTTAATATTTTGAAACCCATTAAAAAGTGTAATTGAGCTTGAAAGTGAAAAGTTGTTTGAGCTTACATTACTTTCTGCAAATTGATTGGTTAGTGGATCTATAGAGCGACCCAGAGAGTAATTCTGACTTGCCGAACCATTTAAATTTGGAAGAAAAGACATTTTACTCCTAAGATAAGCAGCATTTGCGTTTTTAGTTGTTAACTCTTGAATTTTAACCTGAATATTATTTTCAATAGCATAGTTGATACATTTTTCTAGCGACCATTTTTCCTGAGCACTTGCATCAAAGTAGCAAATAATTACCAATAAAAAAACTAATTGCCTGATAATGTACATATAGCGAAATTTGTAATTCATAAAGATAAACACAATAGTTTTAAAAATAATTTAAAGTCGTTTAGAAAAGTTTTTTTAACAAATGGACACATATAATATTTTGAATTTATAAATCCTCAATAATATTATTTTAATAATTTTGCTCTATAAAATTTATAAATTATGAAATCTAAAATTTTGGCTTTATTTATTTGTTGCATAATGCTTGCTTGTCAATCGCCAACTGCTGTAACTGTTGATGTTCAAAAGTGCAAAGCAGAAATTCTTCAGACAGAAAAGGATTTTGAGAAAATGGCTTCCGAAAAAGGAATTAAAGAAGCATTTCTTTTTTATGCCTCTGATTCTGTCGCAATGAACAGATTTAATTTGATTTATAAAGGTAAAAAGCAAGTGAATTTATATTTCGATTATGTGAAAATGAATGATGCTCAATTAAAGTGGACTCCTACTTTTGTTGATGTAGCTTCATCGGGCGATATGGGTTATACATATGGTAAATATACTTATATTCATAAAGATTCAATAGGAAAAACAGTCGAAAATAAAGGCGTATTCCATACAGTATGGAAGAAACAAGCTGATGGGAACTGGAAATTTGTTTGGGATTAGTGATTAATTAAGCGAGGACGCTTAATTAATTTTATGTCTAACTGTGCAAAGCGTCCACGCTTTGCACTTAATTTTCAGACAAGTTAACTCTAAATGTGTAAAGCGTCCTCGCTTTTCACTAAAATTTTACAAGTTGACTGTTACACAAAGATCACAATTCCGTATCCTTGGTCTGTGACGCACAGACCATAATTTAATTTATTTTTTTAACTGCATTTTCAATTCTACTTATAATTTCCTCTTTGCCTAACAACTCCACTATTTCAAACATTCCAGGACCTGAAGTTGTTCCCACAACTGCTATTCTGAAAGGTGTCATTACCTGACCTAAACCAATATTTTTTGCTTCAAAATAAGTTTTTACTTTGTCTTCAAGTTGATGAGGTTCTAAAGAGTCGGCAGTTGAAATAATTTCTTTTAGTTCATTTAGTATTGCAGGTGTTTCTGGTTTCCAGCGTTTTTTTACTGCTTCATTATCATAACTTTCGGGAGCTATAAAAAGGAATAGGCTTTCTTTTAAAATATCTGTTACAAAAGTTGCACGCTCTTTAAGCAATTCGCAAATTTTTTCAATTAATGAAACGTCTGCATTAATACCTTCTTTTTCAAGTTCTGGTTTAAGCATTAAGGCTAATTCATTATTGCTTTTTACTCTTAAATATTGATGGTTAAACCATTTTGTTTTTTCTGGATCGAAACGAGAACCTGATTTTCCAACTCTTTCCAAAACAAAAATTTCACATAATTGTTCAAGTGAAAAAATTTCTTGTTCAGTACCAGGATTCCAGCCTAAAAGTGATAACATATTTACAAATGCTTCTGGAAAATATCCGCATTCGCGATACCCCGAATAAATTTCTCCTTCGGCTGTTTTCCAATCTGTAGGAAAAACCGGGAATCCAAGTTTGTCACCATCTCTTTTACTTAGTTTGCCTTTTCCGTCTGGCTTTAAAATTAGTGGTAAATGTGCAAATTCTGGCATAGTGTTATCCCATCCAAATGCACGATATAACAATACATGCAATGGTAATGAAGGAAGCCATTCTTCGCCACGAATTACATGAGAAATTTCCATTAAATGATCATCTACAATATTTGCTAAATGATAAGTTGGCATTCCATCTGACTTAAATAATACTTTATCATCAAGAGTATTTGTGTTTACTTCAACTTTGCCACGAATAATATCATTCATATGAACAATTTCGTTTTCGGGCATTTTAAAACGTATAACATAATGCACGCCAGTTGCTAAAAGTTCTTTCACTTCACTCTCTTGAAGTGTTAAGCTGTTTCGCATATTTTTACGCGTAAAAACATCATATTGAAACTGCTGTTTTAGTGATTCTTTTTCTTTTCTGATATTATCGAGTTCTTCGGGGGTGTCAAAAGCGTAATAAGCACTTCCGCAATTTATTAAAGTATCTGCATATTGGTGATAAACTTCTTTTCGGTCTGATTGACGGTATGGTCCGTATTCACCACCTTTTACAACATCTTCATCGAAATTTATACCGCACCACTTTAACGATTCAATTATATATTCTTCGGCTCCGGCAACATATCTTGTTTGGTCTGTATCTTCAATACGAAGTATTAGTTTACCATTATTTTTTTTTGCAAAAAGATAATTGAATAATGCTGTACGAACACCACCAACATGCAATGGGCCTGTTGGACTAGGAGCAAAACGAACACGAACTGGACGACTCATAAAAAATTATTTTTTGCAAAAATAGGGATTGTTTTGCAAACTGTGTTTAAAATTATCTTTTTAATCTAATTTTTTATAAATTTTGCAAAATAGACTTTATTTTTTTTGTTTATTTTAATAGTATAAATGCCTTTAGTATAATCTTGAATATTAATTTCTAATAGCTCATTTTGGGGAATAATAGTTTTTATGAATTTTCCTTCGATTGAGAAAATTTCAATACTTCTGGTAAACTCAGGTAGATTAATCCAAATCAGATTATTTGCAGGATTTGGAAAAGTTAATATTCTTTGAATTTGTATAATGTTTAGGAATGATAATGTAGAAACAAAAGTGTTATGTGTAGAATTTGTTACGATTGCAGGGTTGTAATCAAAAAAGATGTATGCTTTATTTTCAACTACCGTAGAATCAGCCAAGCCAAGTTTGGGCTTAATACTAAACTTAACAAAACCCTGACTTCCAAAATTGTTTACATTACTATCTGGAAGCAATATGTTATAAAAAGTAAAAACTATTTCTCTATTGTTATTAATTTGATAAGTAACAGGGTGACTGCTGGTTAAAATCTGAAATGTTTCGATATTAAAATTTGTATTAATAGTGTCACGAATTACAACTTTAAAGGCAGTATCAGTACCTGTATTTTGAAAGCGAATGGTGTAAGTCAATTTTGTGTTATGTAATACCAGTCCTTCTTGCCCAATTCCTAATGGCGACACTACTTTATCATTTGGATCATAAGAACCTGTTACTACTTGATAAAGGGTATCATGGTTATTTATTATATTAGTATCAGGCAATAACGGTGTTACCCAAGCATGAGAAAATAATGAGTCGCCTAAGTGAATCGTATCAGCTTGCATATGAAAATTTGCTCTAATTATATGACTTGTTCCAGGTCCCAATAAAATATTATTCCATGTTAGAGTATTTCCAACTTGTATCGTGGGAGTTTCGGAACTATTGTTAAACGAAATTAAAGAATCATAGGCAAAATTTAAGTCAACATTTTCGGTTACAGTTCCCCAGTTTTTAACTGTTAACCAATAGTCAGTCTCAAAACCTGGCCTTATAGGTGAACCGCTTATATAAACAGCTTTATCATGAGTATTTAGTTTTGATTTAACTGCAAAATTTAGTGAATCTATATTTTGTGATAAACTGTCAAATGAAATTTGATAGTTATACACATTGTTAGTAGAATACCAGTATGGTTGCGGGAGATATGAAATAGAATAATTTCCGGTATCGGCGGATGCAAAATAATAAGTTCCATCATTATTTGAAATCGCATATTCTGGACCTGGTAATAACCTAACCATTTGACCACTGATTCCTTGCTCGTTATTATCACAAATTCCATTATTGTTTAGGTCGTTAAATACCTTTCCTGAAATAGTAGGAAAAACTAATTTTATAACCCAAATATCACGATTTCCATGGTTAGAATATACATCGCCATCAAAAGAATCAGATAAACCAGCCAATACCATTTCCTTTTCAGAAATAAAAACAGGTAAGGAGAAGCCATCGGTTAAACTACCTCCAAAGCATTTCTGCCATTTCAGGTTTAATAAAGAATCTGTTTTTAAAATCCAAAGATCATAATTTCCACCATGAAATCCTGTAACATCTCCATCGATAGAGTTAGTTCCACCTGTTGCAAAAAATCCATTATCCTGGGTGCTATTTATAGACACACAAAAATCAGCATTAAATCCACCAAAACATTTTTGATTAATAATATTACCTATAGAATCCGTTAAAAAAATTGTCATATCAAAATCTCCATGGTTACCTATGATGTCGCCATTAGTAGAGTTTGTGGATAATCCAACCATGTATTTTTTATTTGATAATTCTTTTACATATAGACCTCTATCATCATTAGTTCCACCAATGCATTTCTGCCATTGAAGATTTCCTGTTGAATCCGTTTTTACCAGCCAACTATCGTAAAAACCATGAAACTGCGTAACCTGGCCATCATTTGAACTAGTCCATCCGGAAATAATATAGCCTTTGTCGCTTGTTTGTTGAACTTCAGTTGCTCCATCAGAAAAACTTCCTCCAAAACATTTCTGCCATTGAATATTTCCTGTAATATCTAATTTAACCATCCATAAATCTTCATCGCCATGATTTCCTGAAATATCTCCATTATTTAACTCAGCATTTCCAACAAAAACATATCCACCATCAGCTAATTGAATAATATCATGCGCTTGATCATTTCCTATACCTCCAAAACATTTCTGCCATTGAATATTGCCTATAGAATCTAATTTTACTATCCAGCAATCTGAATTCATACTGTGGTTTCCTGAAACATCTCCATCATTTGAATTAGTATAACCTGCAATAATAAATCCATGATCTTTTGTTACAAATATTGAACCTGGATAATCATAGCTACTGCCACCAAAACTTTTTTCCCACTCTAAATTACCTGATGAATTTAATTTAATAACCCAAATATCATATAAACCCTTATTAGTTGATATATCTCCATTTGTAGAGTTAGTGCTGCCAATAATTGCAAAACCACCATCCCAACATTTTTTAATAGCATAAGGCTCCTCTGTTGAACTTCCTCCGAACGAATTTTGCCATTGAATAACAGGCTGAGAAAAGAGATTGTTAAAAACAAATAGAATAACGATAGTAAGAAAGCTATATCTTAGTTTCATAGATAATATTATTTATACAAAGTTATCAAATGTTTGATGCTTTCAAGTAAAATACGGTTAAGTTTTTGGACAAAAGTAAATTCTAAATAAAAATAACTTAAAACTCCACTTCTCCATAATTTTGTATATTTGTTTAACTTAATGTATTGCCATGCTTCGGTTCGCCGCGGCGGACTGAAGCATGATTGTAAGTGGGTTTTTTATAAAAATCGTTATAATTTTGAGGCAACCTTTTACAAATATTGTGTTCTTATATTGAAAATTAATAGAATGCTTCCTGAGGAACTGCTAATTGAACAGTGTAGAAAAGGAAAGCAAGCTGCGCAAGAAGAACTTTACGACCGTTTTTCTGCAGCTATGCTCAGCGTTTGCACGCGTTATTGCGGAAATAGAACAGAAGCAGAAGATTTGTTGCAAGAAGGTTTTATTAAAATTTTCAGAAATATTTATGATTTTAAAGCAAAAAATGAAGGTTCGTTGGCCGCATGGATTAAAAGAATAATGGTAAACACTGCTTTAAGTTATTTGAGAGATAAAAAGCGTTTTTCGTTCATTGAAGATATTGATAAAGTCCCAATTAAAGATCAGGAGGATATTTTATTTGATGAAAATGAAATAGTCTCGCCAAGCAGTCAGGATCTAATGAATATGATTTCGGAATTACCTGAGGGTTATAAGTTGGTTTTTAATCTTTATGTGATAGAAGATTATGGCCATAAAGAAATTGCGAGTATGCTAGGAATATCTGAGGGAACTTCAAAATCGCAACTTTCAAAAGCAAGAGCATTTTTGCAAAAGAAAATTGTTGAATGGGAAACACGAAAAAAAAAACTTTTAGTAGCGGTATAAAATAGAAAATAAGATATGGAAGAGAATAAACATCCCGTAGATAGCCTTTTTTCTAAAGGAATTGAGGGTTTCCAAATGGAACCTTCGCCGGACATTAAGAAAAAAGTCTTTGCTTCACCAGCAGCAATTACACCTGTGAAGCCTTGGTATATTGGTTTTAATTGGATGCTAATTACAACTTCAGTTATTGCAACTGCTTCTCTAATATTTTATTTCGGTTTTTATAACAATGATCAATCAAATAAAATTGCTGATTTAAATAACAACGTTACAATAAATACTGTTTTACAAAATGATAGTAAGCAAAATACAATTACTCATATAGCGAATGAAAATACAATAATTCAAGATAACAAAAAAGTAGTGCCCCTTTCAGAATCCATAACTAATGGTTCGACTCCGCTCACCATGACTGATGGAGGTCATAACAATATGACAAATATTGAGAACAAAAAGAATACAATACAAGTTAATAAAGAAGCAGAAGTCACCCTGAGCGAAGTCGAAGGGGAGATTAAAAAAAATATTGGAAAGTCTGTAAATGATAATAAAACTAATAATAAAATTCAAAATGCAGTCGTTTTAAATACATCTACAGATGAGGGTAACGCAAAAAAAACGCAACAGAATAGTAATGTCAATAATGAAAAGCAGAATACTATTTCAAAGCAAGAAACTGGCATTGAAAATATAATCACTTCTAATTTGTTAGCAGAGACAACAAGTATAAAAAAAGCTGTTTCTGAAAACTTAGAATCAAGTGTTTCTAATAATACGCTTAACACTAATCAAAATATGATTGTTAGTTTAAGTTCTGGCAATAATTTAAATACAGAGCTTGATAAATCATTAATCTTGTTTTTGATGGATAAAAGAACGATTAAATTTTCTTCAGAACAATATGCTGAAAACATGCTATTATTTATTGAAAAACCTGCTCATTATATTTCTGGTTTTTGGTTTGCTGAAATTAAAGTTGGGCCATTCTCCAGTAAATATAATGTAACAGAAGCAAATAGTGAATGGCAACCAGCACAAAGGGCAAAACAGGAAATGTTAAAACCTTCAATGGGTTATGAGTTTGGCGCAAATGCTGTGTATCAAAGAAAAAAACTAATCTTTAAAGCAGGATTAAACTATATTAATTATGGTGAGAAATTATCAGGAAACTTACTTTTAACAAATCCTTATAACAGTGAGCAAATAAATTTTGTAAATAATCATTACGAAACAATAATTAACGGTAATTATTATGATATTGATACTTTAGGAAGCTATACTCATTATACTTATACACAAACCGATCATATTTATATTAGTGATTCAATAACAGCATATAATACCCAAAATATTTTAGTTGATATGTATGATACAACAAATGTTACGAAATTTGATACTTTACCAAAAACTACAGTTAATAATAGTATAAGATATTTTGAAATTCCTTTATCTGTTGGTTACGTTTTTCCCATGGGAAGATTTAATCTTGCTTTAAATGCAAATATTTCTCCGGGTTATTTGTTAGCTGTTAAAGGTTCACAAATGAATGCTGAAAATTATCCTGCACTTGAACCTTATCAAAAAAGCACTTTAAGAAAATTTACACTATCTGCAGGAGTATCTTTTGAATTGGGTTATATGTTAAATGAAAGTATAACATTAATTGCAGAACCTTATTATAAAAGATCACTTTTACCTATGTCTTCAACTAAAAACAATATAAATCAATCTAATCAAAACTTTGGTTTTAGAATAGGAATTAGAAAACTTTTATAAAATAAATGTAATATGAAAAACATATATATAATAATTTTAATCGTATGTGCAAATATAGTTGCACAGGCACAATGTAGTGTTGGTTTTCAATACATGGCCAGCCCATCTGGGAATGTAAATTATTCTGCAAATTCAAATGTGACAGATAGCCTTGCTTATCCAATAAATTATACTTGGAGCTTTGGTGATGGATCATCAGGTACTGGTGTAAATCCTGCACATATTTATATTAATACTAATTTATCATATCAGACTTGTGTAACAATACTTACAGCAAACGGATGTACGAGTACTTTCTGCGATTCTGTGGTTTTTTCTGTGCCTTGTATGGCAATTTATAGCTATACTTTAGACTCAATGAATATGCTTAATAATACATATAATTTTACAAGTAATTCCGTTCCAGATAATGCTGCAACAATAGTCAGTTATAGTTGGGATTTTGGCGATAGCACTGTAATATCAGTTCTTCAAAATCCTTCACATACTTATACTAGTTCTGGAAATTATTGGGTTTGTTTAAACATTGTTACATCCAGTGGTTGTGTTAATTCAAGTTGTGGATATGTGAATGTAAATTCAGTAACTCAATGTTCTGCAGGTTTCTATCATTACCTTGATACCATAACAGTTCCGCCTGTGACACCTTATGTGTTTGTTGATCAATCTATAGCTGGTAACTCTAGTGTTATAACAAATTGGAACTGGACATTTTCAGGAGGAACTCCCGCTACATCAAATCTTCAAAATCCTTCAGTTGTATTTGCAGGTCAAGGATATCATTTAATTTGTTTATCAATATCAACTTCAGCTGGTTGCGTAAGTACATTATGCGATTCAATTTTTATTGCAAATATTCCCTGTCAGATTACAGCAGGTTTTAATACCCAAAGCCCAACAACAATAGGAGGGTACGATGGCTTTATTGAGACATCTGTTATGGGAGGAACACCACCATTTGTTTATTCCTGGAATACTGGCCAAACAACAGCAAATATTTATAATTTAACAAGTGGTTCATATTTACTAAATCTAATAGATGCAAATAATTGTAACTTCACTTATACTACTCAATTATATGAACCCTATGACACTACTGGTGGTCCTATTGTTGACACATTAACAACTGGCATTATTGATACTTGTTTAGGATTTGTACCTGATAATTTTTATATTTCAAACATTGTTACTGATTCATTGAATAATACAGTAATGATTACATGGATTTTTACTGGAGGTGGCTCTACTGCCTCAATAACTGTTCAATATAGTTATTATAATTCCGGAAATAATGCTGTAATACTTACTTTAAACTGTGGCACAAAAACACTTGTAACCTACATGAGTTATATTAATATAACGTCTTCTGTTGGTATTTCAGATAGTTATTCTGATATGTTTGAAATACTAGTATATCCTGTTCCATTCAATGACAGATTAAATATTGTATTTAATTCCAAAAAGTCTGGAAATATTAATTTAAACATGATTGATGTTACTGGAAGAAGTTTAATGATGAAACAAACTTCGGTAAGTATAGGAAATAATACAATTGAACTAAATACTTCAGATTTTCATTCTGGCATTTACATTTTAAATATTGAAAGTGATGGAAAAGTATTCCATAAACAATTAATAAAATAACCCAATTCTATATATGATAAAAACCCGGAGGCAAATGCTTTCGGGTTTTTTGTTCTTGTCATTCTGAGCATGCGAAGAATCTATTCTAGAACGTAAGAATTACGAACCAGATCCTTCGCTTTGCTCAGGATGACAAGAAGGAATTTGGATGTCATTCCTGGATGACAAAAGAGAATGTTTATGATTTTTAGTGTTATGCCAAAAGCATAAATAAAAGTAAAATTTGTATTGAATATTAGTATTTTATACTATATTTACTAAATATTATTATATTTTTAGGCAACCATTTTTAAATAGTGTGTCTTTAAGTCATAAATAACCATTAAAAACAAATATTATGAAAAAGCTTTTTACAATTATTCTAATTGCAATTGCAAGTCTAGCTGCAAGCGCACAATGCAGTGTTGGTTTCCAGTCAATGGCAAGTCCAGCTGGCAGTGTAGATTTTGTTGCATATACTAATGTAAATGATAGTGCTGCTTATCCTATCACCTATGTATGGTCATTCGGTGATGGAAGTTCAGGAACAAGTGTAAACCAAAACATTTCTCATCAGTATAGCCAAACAACAGGTTATGCTTTAGCATGTGTAACAATTCAAACAGCAAACGGGTGTTCGAGTACTTATTGCGATACAGTAAGTTTATCTGCACAGTCAGGTTGCTATGCAGCTTATATTGCAATAGCTGATTCTGTAAATACTTCAAATTATACAATTTCATTTTTAGATAACTCAACACCTGATGCAGGAGCAACAATAGTTAGTTATACCTGGGATTTTGGCGATAGCTCTGCAACATCAACTCTTCAAAATCCTACTCATACATATACTGTTGCTGGAAATTATTGGGTGTGTCTATATACAGCAACTTCAAGTGGTTGTGTAAGCACTTCATGTGGTCAAGTTATTGTTGGTAATCCATGTCAGTTATATGTTAATTTAAATTCTTTTAGCCCTTCAACAGTTGGTGGAAATGATGGCTATATTGAATCAAATATTTATGGTGGCACTCCTCCTTATGCTTACAATTGGAGCACTGGGAATACAACAGCTAATATTTATTATTTAACAAGTGGATTATATTCACTTAATGTGGTGGATGCAAATGGTTGTGTTAATTCAATGACTGCTTCACTTTATGAACCTTATGATACACTTGGTGGAACTATAGTTGATACTTTAACTACTGGAATTCTTGATACTTGTTTAAATTTTGTTCCAACAAGTTATTATATTTCCTCAGTAATTGTTGATTCTATGAGTAATACTGTAACCGTTATT
>CAIQJL010000166.1 GCA_903872185.1 uncultured Bacteroidota bacterium
AGATAATAGTTCTTATAATAAAATATGTTTCTGACGAATTTTTCTTTCACTGTGCAAAGTTAGCTAATTAGTGAACATTATTCAAAAATATTTTAAAATTTTCTCGGTGGCGATTTTTTCAACAAGCATTGGCGGTAACGGCTGACGCTATGGCAAGTGCGGGAATAGATTGTTGCTCAACTGTCTGCCAGCACAAATGTATGTAAAGATTCCAAATGTTTCAACCAACACGCAAACCCGCATTTGCTATAGCGTATGTTATGTGCCCCCTTTTATTCATCGTTTTCCTATTCCTCACCAAAATAATCGCTGTCAATTTTCTTAAGTTCATATGTCTGTTGAGTTGTGCAACCTAGATTATAGTCAATCATAAGTTGTGCAAGTTGCTCGCCATCGATTAGGACAATCTTAGTTTCATTTTTGGGAGTATATTCCAAAGCGTCTTTTGTGAAATTTGATGTTGTGATAAAGATTCCTTTTTTAGCACCTTGACCGGCTAATGCTCCGACAAATTTATGAAGTTCCGGTCTCCCAACAACGATTCCTGGTCTCCACTTCTTTGCTTGTATGTATATTATATCTAAGCCGAGTTTGTCTTCTTTTATTGTACCGTCGATTCCTTCATCTCCGCTTTTCCCTATTGCCTTTCCTGCATCTTTGATAGAACCACCATAACCCATTTTCACAAGAAGTTCAACAACAAGTCTTTCGAAAAACGTTGGGGTTAAATCAACAACTCTGTTTAGCAACTCAACAGCTAATGTTTTTCTAATTCTCTGGTAAGCTTTGTCAAGATTCTCCTCAGGAGTTTGTTCGTTTGGTTCTTCTTTCAACGATTCGGATTCGATATCATTGTCAATATGACCAATATGCTGAAATTCAACAAAAGAGGGATACTGTCTTAAATACTTTGAATCAATTCGGTCTGGATTTTTATTAAGTGTCTGAAGGCCAGTTTCCGTGATAACAAATGTTGCTCTTTTTGGAGAGTCAAGAAGTCCTGCTTTTTTAAGATATGTTTTAGCCCAGCCAACTCGATTGTCAAAAATTGCTTGATTCCCACTAGCCAAGAGTTCTTTGCGTTCTTTGTCTGTAACACTAAACTCAAAAGCCATTTTTTCAATAATGTCTCTGTATTTATATTCCTGTCTGTCTGAAACAAGTCGAAGAATCGGAAGCATTAATGATTGATAGTCTGGTATCATATATTTGTCTTAGATTGTTAATATTCTTGTCTTATAAGGTGGCACATAACGGCTGCATATATAAAACGTTGGGGAGTGCGGGCTTCGTTCTTATCCGCCGACACAAACGCCGATGCGGGGCTGAACCCTTAACATATCCTCTTAAACTCCAATGTTTTATATACGATGTTGGCTGCTGCTATTTATATGTCCACATTTCTCTTGCCCATTTTTTTACATTTTCATTTTCGGCAAACTTTATATTATATCCTCTTGTTTCACACACTTTTTTACCTCCTGATGCTATATATCCAGTCGTTGCTATCAATCCACTTTTTGCATTCTCAAACATCACATCTGTATAAAAAGATTTCACTGTTTCTATTTGAACTTTATTTTCTGTCTTATATCTCTTACATTGAATTATTATATCTGGCGCAGAATTATTCTCATTAAATACCCGAATATCGATGCCACCATCATTTGTGCCTGGTCCTAATATAACTTTATACCCTTGTCTTTTAAAATATTCAGCACAAAAACGCTCAAAATTTCTCCAATGAATTTGTTCAATCTCATTTCCATTTACTGCCAAATAATCTAAAAAACGTTGTTCTAAAAAATCCGAATTAGAACTAATTTCACAATCAAATAACTTAGAAAGCTCAGTAGAATCATTCCATTTCTTAGACTCTGGAACAATACAAGATAAATCATACCTTTCAAGAGATATATTAGCAATTGCTTCACATAAACCTTGCTCAAAACCTTCGCTTTCTCTGATTAGATTAGCTAAATCTTTAGCATTAATATCTTCATTTTGCTTTATAAAATATAGCCCTATCGAATTAGAAGCAGAGATAGTTTCAATATCACCTGTTCTATACATATAATCATCTAAATACTTATAATCTTTCTTGGTTGGAAGGATTTGAGGAAGGTTTCCTATTTTCTGTCTCAGGGCTAGTAGCATTTCCTCTAATTCTCCTACACGAACTCTCACAAATAACTCTAAATTATCAGTCCGTAAATAATCCTCCTCAAACTTGTCAATTAGAATTTGTTTTACTTGAAATCTATTCAGTAAAATACCTGATTTTATTCCAACAATTTCAGTTGTTGAATCATAATAATCTCTTAATGAAAATCTCACTGCGCCCATAAAATTGTCCGTGCTTTATCTTTATAGTTGCTGCCAACGGCTGAGGCTTGCTATTCGGCGGGGCGAATCGAAGCCGTTTCCTGTCCGAATACAACAAAGTTAAATAAAAGAACGACACTTAACTAAAACCCCGCTGCCCCGCTGATAGCAAGCCTTTGTTAGCAAACGCCTTATTTATTTGTCACTATTATATTTCTTTTGATTTAAAATTTCTTTTTCACGGGATATTGGAAGATTTTCAACATCTATCTCGTTCCAACTATTAAATCTTATTGCATTGTCATCAAGATACAAATCAGCAAAAGGTTTTCCGAAATAAATTTCGTCATATTCAATTCCGTTAGCCTTCAACCAGTCTAATGTTATTTTTGCTATTCTGGAATTAATAAGTCCAATATTACCTTCACATGTCTTCATATGGCGAGCTGTATATATAATGATATAATGACCTCTCTTTTTTAGTTCATTAATCATTAATTTAGCGTTTTCTACAGGCTCAAGTTCTGAATAATTTTCATTTTCTTTTTTGAGTTTTGAAATAACTCCGTCTAAATCTATGCAAATTCTCATATGTTATCTTTTTAAAAATTCATTTAATTCAATAGGTGTCCCTAACACATGTATTTGATCAATGGCTAATTTCATTATTTTTTTTCCTTTATTTATCAAAAATTGATAAGCAGGCAAAACATAATATTCATTATTAACCTTAATCTCTTTTTTTTTCATTTCTGTTGCAGCATCAACAAAATCACTGCCTTTTTTGAAATGATATAATCCAATGGTAGCATCTGAAGAAATTACTCTTTTTTCTGCAACTTCAGTAACAATACCACTTGCGTCTGTTTTTACATAGCTTAAATTAGGGGCTGATGAGTTAAAAACGGGAACAAAACCATCGCATTCTGGAAACTTTTGTATAGCATTAAGTAATCTTGTTTTAGCAGTCGGTGCGTAAGTGTCACAATTGTATATTACTAACGGATTATCATTATTTATTTCCATATGAGCCAATAAAACGGTCGTGGCTTGTCCTGTAGGTTCTGTGTTTTCAATAATTATTTTAATACTATAGCCAAAAGTTTCTTTTAGTACCTTATCTATATCATTTTCTTTTATATGCTTTTCATTAACAATGAAAATTAAATCACTTGCGGGAACTTCTGGGAGACTTTTTAAAGCCCACCAAACCATTGGTTTTCCTTTTACGTCAATTAAAGGTTTTGGGAGTTTATAGCCCTCAACAGAAAATCTACTGCCATAACCTGACATGGGAATAACTAGTTTCATACTTTAAACAAATTAATGTGATTTTGTTTTATAATTTCCTCTTTGTTTTTATTAATTATCTCATTTAAAAGCATGATTCCTCTGGTGAAAAATGCTTTTTGTCTTTCAGGGTGATCCCGATGCAATGGCAACATTGAAATAAATAAAAGTCCCTCTATCAGTTTAATCTCGTTGAGATCAAATTCTGCATTTATGATTTGATGATCAAACCAATCAATAATATCCTTATGGTCTTCGGTATAGGGCAAAGTAAAATATATGGAGTTATTAGAACTAATTTTGACATGGAACAAATCGTGACTAATAAAATTATAACCACCAGATATTGAATGTCGCAATTTTGCAAGATCATACTTGCAATCTCCAAAAATGCCGGTCTCACCAAAATTACCTCTAGGATCAATTAATTTTATTAATCCGGTATAAACATCAAATAAAATATTCCCAAAATGAAAATCTCCGTGAATTATTGTAGTATCCTTACCATAGTTATATAAATCAAATACCTTTTCATAGATTATTTTTTCAATAACTTTCCATCCGCAATGTTCTACTCCATTTATCAATATAGTTTTCTCATCAAATAAACGATTAAAAAGAGTATTTTCATTTTTTAATGTTTCTATTCTTTGAATTGTCTTGTCCCAATAAATTGCTGAATAATTTCCTTTGTCTAATTCCATGGTAGCTTTATAATTCCTAAAACTACTTAGTATTTTAAAAAGTTTTTCAATTACCCAATACCAAATATCTTTATGCCAGTTGTCATATACCCATGCCTCAGATAAAGTACTATAGCCATAATATTCTAAAGAAAACTGAGAATATATATCATTTCCTTTTTTAAAATCAAAGTCAATTGCACGAGGAACAATTGTCCATAATTCTTTAGGCAAACCGAGATACCACATATATTCATCATGCAAATCAGTTGTACTTTTATTCTTTTTATAAATAATACCCTTCTCTGCATCAATATATATAGGATTATGTTCGCGAACATCGAACATTGATGTCTTAGCCTTATTTATTCCAATGACATTACCGCAATCAAACCATTTGCCATCTGGCGCCTTAATTGCTTTTATCCGATTAGTTCTGTTATACTTTTCTAAAGCCAAACTGAAATAGGCTTTTGGATTCCCTTTTATAATATCTTTTAGATTCTTAAAAATCAGATCTGTGTTTTTTAAATAATAAATACCTATTAAAGCTTTTTCTTTTGAATGAATATTTTTCGGTTTATCTATTAACTTTGTGATATAATTATTTTTATCTGTCTCAATATAACACCATCTTGACACTTCAGAAGAGACCTTGTCGTAAAAAAGAAAGTCCTCTGAGAATAGGTTATCATTCTTAAAATCATCAATTTTACATATTGTCTGTCCTAATATTATTAAAACACCTTCTGTTTTTATTTTCTTTTCTAGTTTTGGTTTTTTCTTTATTTGTTCAAAGCCTTTATATAAGCTATGAGCAAGTCCAAATGCATTATATGCCTGCTCAACTCCCAAAATGTCGAATGTCAAATTCTCGCCTTTATATCTGTGTAAAATATAATTCCTAAATTGTTCATCTTTTTTTGGCATGAGCAAAATGAAATTATCAAATCCCTTTTTAATTAAATCTTCTAATATCCAACCAACGATAGGATTTCCATTAATAGCTACCATCGCAGATGATTTTGTCTTGGATGCAATTGTCATGATTTGTGCTCTGGGTGGGCCAGCAGCCGCAATAATTACAGGTGGTTTCATGATTTTCTTGTTTTTGTTTTTGTTTAAGGTGGTTGCTAACGGATGAGGCTATGACAAGTAGCGGATTGCGTGGCACTTAGCTGTCAACAAACACAAATGATTATGCGGGCGATGAAGCCTCAATTATGTTTCCAAACCAGCTATTTGTTATAGCCTTTGTTACCGCCATGTGCT
>CAIQJL010000167.1 GCA_903872185.1 uncultured Bacteroidota bacterium
CAGCCTCAGGCGGTACAAATTACTTATGGAGTAATGCAGCAACAACAGCTGCTATAACTGTTACCCCAGCCGCAACAACAACCTATACAGTAACCGTAACAAATGCTGCAACATGTACAGCAATAACAAATGTTATAGTAATTGTAAATTCATTGCCAATAGTAAATGCAGGAGCTGATCAAGTAGTTTGTGCAGGATCTCCAGTTACATTAACAGGTAGTGGTGCAACTTCATATGCATGGGATAATGGAGTAACAGATGGAACTCCATTTACACCAACTGCAACAATAACTTATACTGTAACAGGAACAACAGGTGCTTGTTCGAATATTGATCAAGTTGTTATAACAGTTAATCTTGTTCCTATGGCTTCTGCAACCAGTATTAATGCTACCTGTGGTATGACAGATGGAACGGCTACAGTAATAGCAACAGGAGGTACTGGGACTTACACTTATTTGTGGGATGCTTTAGCTGCAAATCAAGTTTCTGCTACTGCAATAAATCTTGGAGTAGGTTCATATTCGGTAACTGTTTCTGATGTAAATTGCACTTCAGTAACATCTGTATCTGTTAGTGAAAATGGGGCTCCAATAGTTTTATTAGCTGCAACAAATAATATAATTTGTGAAGGTCAAACAATCACATTAAGCGCTACAGGGGCAGATGCATATTTGTGGACTCCTTCATCATATTTATCAGCTATAACAGGTAGTAGTGTTGATGCAACTCCACTTGTAAGTATAACATACACAGTTCAAGGAACAACAGGTGGTTGCAGTTCTTTCCAAACAATTGATATAACCGTAAACCCATTGCCAGTTGCGGGATTTAGTTTATTAGATAATGGGTTAGGTAATGTTACATTTACGGATTTATCTCAGAATGCAACATCATGGGATTGGAATTTTGGAGATGGAAATACTGCAAATATTCAGAGTCCAACTTATACCTACACAGTTAATGGGAGTTATGTTATAACTCAGACTATTCAGAATGCTTGTGGAAGTGATGTTTCAACACAAACAATAAATATGATAGTTGACAACATTAATTTAGTAACATTATCTTCTTTGCTTGAAGTTTATCCTAACCCTAACAATGGACATTTTAATATTAAATACAGTTCAAATACAAGTAATCGTTTTATATTAAATATTATAAATGTTACAGGTGAGATAGTAAGCACTAAAGAATATATTAAGAGTTCTACAACTATGGTTGTTCCTATAGATATAACAAGACTTGCTAAGGGAATGTACCAGATTAAGGTAATAAATAGCAACGAAGTATTAAATACAAGAATTTTGATAAACAGATATTAATAGAAATAAACAAAATAAAAAACCCCGGAAATTCGGGGTTTTTTATTTGTGTTGTAATGATGATATGAGATTTGTTAATTCTGAGAACTCTTCAACGGTTAACTGTTCTGCTCGTTTGGTAAGTAATGGATGAACAAAATCTTTTTCAGAATAAATAGCCTTCAAACTATTTGATAATGTTTTTCTTCTTTGGTTAAAAGCTGATTTAACAACAGCAAAAAATAATTTTTCGTCACAATTTAAATTTTCACGGTTGTTTCTTGTTAATCTTATAACAGCCGATTTAACTTTTGGTGGAGGTGAAAAAACTTTTTCGTTTACTGTAAATAAATATTCAATATTATAAAATGCCTGAAGTAAAACACTTAATATACCATAAACTCTACTGCCAGGTTTTTCGGCAATTCTTTGGGCTACTTCTTTTTGAATCATACAAATCACTTCGTTAACCTGATTCCTATTTTCAAGAACTTTAAAAAAAATCTGACTTCCAATATTGTATGGAAAATTACCAATGATTGAAAAATTTTCTAAAAATATACTTTTAATATCAGTTGTTAAAAAATCACCTAGAATTAATTGTTCTGGTTTTAGTTTAAAATTTTCGTTTAAAAACTGAACTGATTCTTTATCGATTTCAATTAATTTAAAACTCTTGCTTTCTTTCTCAAAAAGATATTTACTTAATACGCCTTTCCCTGGGCCAATTTCAAGAATGTTTCCATTGGAATTTAGGCTGTCTACAATTTTACGGGCAATATTCTGGTCAATTAAAAAATGTTGTCCAAGGCTTTTTTTGGGTCTAACGTAGCTCATGTTTTTTTTATTTTACGCAGATCCTTTTAAAACTTCTTTAAGTTTTTCATTCTGTATAGGACTTCCTAAAACGAATAATTTATCATCGCTATGAATTATTGTGTCTGCAGAAGGGTTAATTACATAATTCCCATCGCCTGTGCGTATTCCAAGAATATTTGCTCCAGAAGCATTACGAACATCTAATTCACGAATAGATTTATTTATAAAGACAGAATGCGAACAAGAAACTTCATCAACTTTAATGTCTCGTTTTTGCTGTAGAAAAATATATTCCATAAATTCAACAATATCGGGCTGAACAACAAGTTTTGCCATTCTGTTTCCTCCGATTTTATCAGGCATTATTACATTATTTGCGCCTGCTCTTTTTAGTTTCTTTATTGAATGGTTATCGCTTGCTCTTGAAACAATAGTTATTTTATTATTTAGCTCTTTTGCAGTTAATACAATGTAAAGATTATCGGCATCATTTGGCATTGTTGTAATTAATGCTTTTGCTGTTTCAATATTAGTTTCACGAAGAACGTCTTCATTAGTAGCATCGCCTTCAATAAATAAAATTTCAGGTTTGTTTTTTAGTTGTTCGATAATTGTTGTAGAGTTATCTACTACAACCACTTTTTCATTGTGTTCTAACAATTCTCTTATTGTTTCGGACCCATTGTTACCATATCCGCAAACAATAATATGTCCTTCTAATTGTGAAATTTTCTTTTTCATTTTTGCAAATTGAAAGTAGTTTTTAAAAAATCCTTCAACCATGAATTTGGTAAAGGTAGTAATAACATATCCGAAACATCCAAAACTAAGTATAATTAGTAATGCTGTAAATATTTTTCCTCCATCCGACAATGGTTTAATTTCGCGAAAGCCAACTGTGCCAATTGTCTCGATAGTCATGTAAAAAGCATCAAGTAACCTGTAATTTTCTATAAAAACATAACCTAGGGTACCTAAAATAATAATCCCCAGAATTAAAGAGAGCAAAAAATATATATGTTTAAAACTTCCCTGTTTTCTCATATTAATTGCTTTGTTGATCTAATTATAGTTGTACCGCATTGGCATTGTAAACACTTGCGTTTTAAGCAATAATTATTATAAAGTTGGATTAATGCTTGAGATTCTAGAGCATTTTTTGCTTTAATATTTAAGCTATTCCATTGTCTTATAATTGTGTTATTTTCAACTGAGAGTTGATCTAAGAATTTTAATGCTCTTTCTGAGATTTCTTCTTTCCCTTTTTCTTTTCCATATAAAAACAAGAAAGGTATAATTGTATTAATTATTAGAATTTTAATGGATTCTTTTCCTAGAGTTTTTTCTTCTTCTTGAGATATTTTTTCAAAGGTATAATGTGTATCCCAATATGTAGAAGCTTTTACAGAAAATAACTTAATTAAAGATTCTAATTTTTCTTGTTCAATTATTTTTGAAAACAAAGCTGATGAGTTAAATATTAAAGCTGCAAATTGAGCGATTCTAATTGTTGGAAAGTTAACAGGCCTTATTCTTAGGAATTTCCAGATGGAACTTTGTAACGATGTTAAAGTAAATTTTGTTTTAAGAAAAATATATTCACTATTTAGCGATTTAATATATGGGTGTTCTGCATTTTTAGGAATTAAGCCTGATTGTCCAAATAAAAGAGCTTCAATTTGAAGTAAATTATTTTTTTGTTTTGCTAAATCTTTTAATGAGATAGATTCAGCCAACATTGAAAAAGGCTGATTATTTACTTTAAATCCAAAATTTCGAGCAATGTTTATATAAAAGACTTCTTCCCAATTATTATTACTCTTAATTAAATCTTGTTTAATGTTAAATGTTTTTTGCTCAAGCCTCTCCGTTGCCAGTGAATAGAAAAAAAGCTTAAAAATGTCTTTGTCAATAATCTTAATATGTCTTGAACATGCTATGTGATTTGTAGAACCATAAATGTTTTTATAATTTTCTAGAACTAATTTATTATAATTTAATTTTATAGTTGGAACGATTGTATTCTCATTTATTAAAACATCAGTATCATATTCCTCAACAACGTGAAGAATAACATTGTTGTATGATTTATCTTTTGAATGTCCGTGCTTTTTCCAGTCAGATGATCGTAAATGAATTTCTACATTTCCGGCCCATTTAATTCCATTAATACGAATTCTGGCATTAAAAAAATCAGGGCCAGCATCTGTGTTATACTGACCAGTAGATATTATATCTATTTCTTCACCAGTTAAAGCTTGTAACTTTTCACGATCAAAAAGACCAAATTGCCAAACAAAATGAAGAAATTCTTCAGTCATACTTATAGTAGATGGTGTTCTTTTAGTAAAATTTCCATTTCTTGTTGAACTTTTTTAGCTTCCTCTTCGGCTCTAATTGCAAAGTTTTCTGAAGAATCGGCAAAAATAATTGCTCTAGAAGAATTTACTATTAGTCCACATTGGTTGTTCATTCCATATTTTGCAACTTCACTTAAGCTTCCACCCTGCGCGCCAACACCTGGAACTAATAAAAAATGATTAGGAACTAATTTTCTAACATCAGTTAACATTTCTGCCTGAGTAGCACCTACAACGTACATCATTTGATCAGCATTTGCCCAGTTTTGTGATGTTTTTAGAACTTTTTCAAAAAGTTTTTCGCCTTCAGGATTTGTTTGAAATTGAAAATCATTTGCACCTTTGTTTGATGTTAATGCTAACAAAATTACAAATTTGCCTGGATATGATAAAAATGGTGAAACGCTGTCTTCGCCCATATACGGAGCAACGGTAACTGCATCAAAAGGTAATTTTTCGAAAAATGCCTGTGCATACATTTTAGAAGTGTTACCAATATCACCTCTTTTTGCATCAGCAATAAGAAATATTTCAGGATAGTTTTCTTTAATATATTTTACAGTTTTTTCTAAGCTTTGCCATCCTGTAATACCAAGACTTTCGTAGAATGCTAGATTTGGTTTATATGCTATTGTATATTTGGCAGTAGCATCAACTATTGATTTGTTAAAAGCAAAAATAGGATCATTAGTTTGTTTTAAACAAGAAGGGATTTTATCAAATTCTGAATCAAGACCAACACATAAAAAACTTTTTTTATTTAACATTTGTTTAAAAATATCCTGTGAAGTCATAAAATTATAATTTTGTTAGTTGTTAAATTTCTGTTTCTTTCATTTTTTCAGCATTCTCAGCCATTTGTAACTTAGTTATAAGTTCGTCAATCTCACCATTAATTACTGCGTCTAAATTGTATAATGTTAAATTTATTCTATGATCTGTTACACGATTTTGGGGATAATTATAGGTTCTAATTTTTGCTGATCTGTCGCCAGTAGAAACCATAGTTTTTCGCTTTGCAGCAATTTTATCCATGTGTTTCTGGTACTCCATATTATAAATTCTTGTGCGTAATTCGTTCATCGCTTTTTCATTGTTTTTTATTTGCGATTTTTCATCCTGACAACTTACTACAATTCCTGATGGAATATGCGTAAGCCTAACTGCCGAATAAGTTGTATTTACCGATTGTCCCCCAGGCCCGCTTGAACAGAAAGTTTCTTTTTTAATGTCATTCTGATTTACTACAACATCAAATTCTTCGGCTTCAGGAAGTACAGCTATTGTTGCAGCTGATGTGTGAACTCTTCCTTGTGTTTCGGTTTGTGGAACTCGTTGTACGCGATGTACGCCTGATTCATATTTTAATATTCCATAAACTCCGCTTCCTGAAACTTTACAAATTAATTCCTTATAACCTCCAACTGTTCCTTCAGAAAAACTTGTAACCTCTACTTTCCATTTCTTGTTTTCGCAATATTTATTGTACATGCGATACAAGTCACCTGCAAAAATTGACGCTTCATCACCACCTGTTCCTGCACGAATTTCAAGTATTGCATTTTTTAAATCTTCAGGATCTTTGGGTAACATTAGAACATTAATTTCTTCCTCAATCGCAACTATCTTTAGTGTTAATTCGTCGAGTTCTGACTTAGCCATATCTCGCATTTCTTCATCTTTTTCATTAGCGATTATTTCTTTTGCGCTTTGAATATTACTTAACGAATCTTTATATATTTTATAAGATTCAATCAGAGGCTCAAGACTGCTATATTCTTTACTTAAAGCAATAAATCTTTTCATATCCGAAATCACATTCGGATTTGTAAGTTGCTCGCCAATTTCGTTGAATTTTATATTTATTGATGCTAGTTTTTCTAGTATTCCGTTATCGTTCATTATTATTTATTTTTTTATTTGTATATAAATTCGCCATAAGGACTAGAAATAGTCAACTTTTTACCATCATGTTTTTCACAGTAACCTACAATTTTAGCATCAATACCAAAAGAGTTTGAAAGTGAAATTATTTCGTTTGCGAATTCTTGTTTAGTGTAAATTTCCATTCTGTGCCCCATGTTAAAGACCTTATACATTTCATCCCAAGGAGTGTGTGAAGTAGATTGAATAATTGAAAAAAGTTTTGGAGTTGTGAAAAGGTCATTTTTAACTATGTGCAAATTATTAACAAAGTGTAATACTTTAGTTTGGGCTCCACCAGTACAATGAACCATACCGTGAATATTCTTTTTGAAATTTTTTAAAATCTCTTTAATTAAAGGAGCATATGTTCTTGTTGGAGAAAGAACCATTTTTCCTGCATTAAGAGGATAATTAGGAATTATGTCAGTTAATTTATAATTGCCAGTATAAACTAAATCGCTTGATATTGCTGGGTTATAGCTTTCAGAATATTTAGAAGCAAGGTAATTTGAAAACACATCATGTCGAGCAGAAGTAAGTCCATTACTGCCCATTCCACTGTTATACTCGTTTTCGTATGATGATTTTCCATCAGAAGCAAAACCAATAATTACATCATTAGGCAAAATGTTATTATTTGAGATGATATCAATTTTTTTCATTCTGCAAATAACGGTAGAGTCAACAATTATTGTTCTTACTAAGTCGCCTACATCAGCAGTTTCTCCACCTGCAGAATATGATTCAATACCTAAATCTCGTAATTCTGCAAGTACTTGTTCAAAACCATTTATTAATGCTGAAATTACTTCTCCGGGAATATTGTTTTTATTTCTACCAATAGTTGATGAAACAATAAAAGGCCCACTAGATCCTATGCAAAGAAGGTCGTCAATATTCATTACTATTGCATCTTGTGCAATTCCTTTCCAAACCGATAAATCACCTGTTTCTTTCCAGTAAAGATAAGCTAACGAAGATTTAGTTCCTGCACCATCTGCATGCATTGCAATACAATAATCTTTGTCATTTGTTATATAATCAGGTAAAATTTTACAGAAAGCATTTGGGAATAGTCCTTTGTCAATATTTTTTATTGCATTATGGACATCTTCTTTGGCTGCCGAAACTCCACGTTCGTTATATCTATCGTTTTTGTTCATTTTAATGTAAAAAAAACGTTCCGGCAATACCGGAACGTTTAATTTTTATAAAAATAAGTTATTGATTATTGTTTTCTGGTGCAGGAGTATTCTCCGGAGTTGGAGTATTCCCTGGTGTTTCATTTGGTAAGTTTGTTGGAGCAATTACATTTTGTTTTTTAGAAACGTAATTTTCAAAAAGTACGCGGAACTCGGTACGACGATTTGCCTGATGACAAACTTCTTGTTCTTCAACAGTAGAAAGTTTTTTAATGAAAGGTTCGGTAAGAATATCACCTTCTTTAATGAACCCTGGATAACGCTCTGCAAGCTTTTTGTCAACTTTTTTAGGTGTTGTTTCGCCATATCCTTTTGCAACTAATCTGTCAGATTCTATTCCTTTTTCAATTAAATAATTTACAACAGATTGAGCGCGTTTTTGTGATAAATCTAAATTGTATTTGTCGTCTGATCTAAAATCGGTATGTGAACCCAATTCTATAACAATGTTTGCATTATTGTTTAATGTTTTTACTAATTCATCTAAAGAAACCATAGACTCAGGTCTTAAGTCCCATTTCCCTAAATCGTATTCAATATTTTGAAGTACAATAGGTTCTTTGATTGCATCCATGCAAATATCAAGTTTAAAATCCCTATTTTCTTCTAATCCTTTAGTTGATTCTCCACCATTACCGCTTAAGAACTTTTCTTTTGAAGTTAGAATTTGGTAGTCAGTATTTGGGTTTAATTTAAATTTATAAGAACCATCTGCTTCGCTAATTAGTTCAACAGTAGTTCCGTCGCTTCCTTTTAATAAGACTTTTGCACCAATAACTAATTCGTCTGATTTACAATCTTTAATTAAACCAGAAATGCTAAATTGAAGAGGAGGTAGATAAAATTGGTAGATATCATCGCCACCTTTACCGCCTTTACGACTTGAACTAAAGAATCCTCTTTCGGTTTCTCCTTCGTAAATAATACCAAAATCGTCAGCATTTGAGTTAATCGGAAATTTTAAATTAGAGATTTTATATTTTGATGTTTTGGCATCTGGCGTTGCTTCAAAAATATCTAAGCCGCCCATTCCTATGTGGTAATCACTTGAAAAATAGAGCTTGCCGTTATTTCTGCTGTATGGAAAAACTTCATTACCTGGAGTATTTACTTCTGGTCCAACATTTATTGGATCGCCATTCCAAGGTCCATTCTTTTTATCGCGTTTAATCATCCAAATATCACGAGCACCATACCCTCCAGGAAGATTTGCTGAAAAGTAAAGAACCATTTCGTCGTCAGAAACAGAAGGGTGACCAACAGAGGTGCTGTCAGCTGAACCAGTAAGTACTATTTCAGTTGCTTCTGCCCATGCAGTTCCTTTTCTTGTTGAAGAATAAATCTTACAACCTAATATCATTTTTTTATCTACTCTACAACGAGTAAAATATAAAGTATTTCCTTTTAAATTAAGAGATGAAGCACCTTCTTCGTCAGGTGTGTTAATTGTAACTCCTTCAACTGGTTTAGGTTCGCTCCATTTGTTTTTACGATCCATGGCTGTTTCCCATAAATCCATAAATCCTACACCGGTTACTGCATGTATTTGATCGCCTGCTGAACCTGCACGGTTTGATGTGAAATAAAGTATTTTATAGTCTTTTTTTGCATATACAGGACTAAAGTCTTGATCTTTAGAATTAAAGAATGCCATATTCTCAACAGCATAGCGTGTTGGTCTTTCAACCCATTTTGAAGCAAGTTCGCATGATTTTACTCCAATTTCAGCACGTTTATCACCAGGAACTAGTTTCCCGAAATTGTTATATTCAATAATAGCTTCCTCAAATGAGCCATTCATTTTTAATGCATCTGCAAAATAAAGTACAGCCAAAGGATCTGGGTATTTTACTTTTATAGCTTTTTTAAACCATAATTCGGCTTCTTTTGACTCATGAAGTGAACGGTAGCTAAGCGCAATTTTAAAAATTAATTCGGCTTTCTTTACTGGATCTGTAAATTTTGAATAAGCAACTTTAAAATGCTCTATTGCTGTCCAATACTCCTGAAATTCATATGCTTCTTCGCCTTTCTGGTAGTCTTTACTTTGTCCAAAAGTATAAGAAACAGAAAAAAGCAAAAAAAGTAAAATAGCTGATCGTAGAAGATTCATAGATTATAACCTGTTTTTATGTTGATGGCGGTAAAAATAAGAATTTTTAGTTGAAATAAAAAAAAGCTGATATAAAAAACAAAGAAAAGTGTATTGTTTTATTTGAATTATTTATCTTATTCATGTGTTTGATGTAGATAATTTAATGCTTCATTAAGAAAAAGTTTAAAAACTATTATTGTTTAATCAAAACATGGTCAGTAATATACGGAATATAATTTAAACGATTGTTCTAATATAAAGCTACTTGAAAATTGCATTATTTTAAGTTTTTAAATTTTTTAATTGTTATTTAAAAAAACTTAAAGCTAATTTTTCGTCAATCAGTATTTTCTAATTCAAATAAATGAAGTTACATATATCTATTTGTATTTCACAGTTTATTATTAATGGAATAATTATTATATTAATTTGCAAATAAAAAATTATTATATATATTTGCTTCATAAACCTTAATCCTAATTAAAATGAAAAAAGTATTATTATTAGTTGCAGTTGTTTCTGCTTTTTCTTTTGTTTCTTGTAAAAAAGATCGCGTATGCTCATGTATATCTGATACACCAGGAGCAACAGCAAATGAAGTAACTTACATTAAATCTAAGAAAAACAATGCTTTGGAGAACTGTATGAGTACTAAACAAACCATTGGTACAACTGTAGTAACAATTACTTGTACTTTAAAGTAATTTAAATTTACAAAAAAAAAGCGTTCTTCAAATGAAGAACGCTTTTTTTATTACTTTTTTTATGATTAAAAAAATTTTATTATTTATTTTATGTTCATTGTTAGGGTTGGTATTTATTTTATCAGGTATTACCAAACTATATCCTATTGAGCCATTTGAATATACTTTTGTTGATATTGGAATTTTTAATTGGCAGCTTGCACCATTTATTGCTAGACTTTTAATCGGACTTGAATTGTTTATTGGTTCGTTGTTATTGTTTAATCTGGCTTTTAAAAAGATTTCTTTTAGATTAGGGGTTTTGGTATTGTTGCTTTTTTGTATTTATCTATTGTTTTTAATCATTTTTACAGGAAACAAAGGTAATTGTGGTTGTTTCGGATCTTTTATTCAAATGACGCCACTTCAGGCATTAATTAAAAATGCAATAATGATAATTGTGTTTATTCTTTTAAATAAATTTCATGTTGGTTGGTTGTTAAAAATAAAATTAAATAAACTATTTGTTATAATAATATTATTGACAACATTCATTATTCCATTTATTTTAAATCCAGTGGAGTTAGATTATTCTGCATCTTATCTTAACAAATCAGAAAATAATTTTAAATTAGAACTCGATTCTTTATATAAAAATGCAACATTAAACAAAGTACCTGAATCTCTTTCGCAAAATAAACAGATTATTGTTTTTTTAAGTTTAACTTGTAAATATTGCAAAATAGCTGCAAATAAAATTCGAATTATTCATGAAAGAAATCCTAAAATTCCTTTTTACTTTGTGTTAAATGGCGACAATGTTGATTTGAAGCCTTTTTTTGATAATACACAAACTCAAGATATTCCTCATTGTATTTTACTCGGTAAAAGTTTTGTTTTTCTAGCAGGAACAACAATGCCTGTTATTTATTTGGTTAATAATAGTATTGTTGAAAGTAATTTGAACTACATTGATTTAGACCAAGCTGAGATAGAAAAATGGTTAACGAAGTAGTTTATTTTGATAAATTAAATTTGTTAGCACTTTAATGCAATAATTTAAGCTGTTAATCAAACCATGCAGCTCAATCTTAAATAACTAAGTTAATAAACTATCTTTGTGAAAATTATTATTAAATGCATAAAGCAGGATTTGTAAATATTATTGGTAAACCAAATGCAGGTAAATCGACATTAATGAATGCATTGGTGGGTGAAAAACTTAGCATAGTCACTCCAAAAGCACAAACAACCCGTCATAGAATTATTAGCATCTTGAATGGAGAGGATTATCAAATAGTGTTTTCTGATACTCCTGGAATTATTGATCCTGGTTATAAAATGCAGGAATGTATGATGGCATTTGTTGATGAAGCGTTTAAAGATGCTGATGTTTTAATATATTTGGTTGATGCATCTGAAAGGCCTGAAGCTGAGCATTTATCGCCTGATTTGATAGCGACAAAAATTCCAGTAATTCTTGTTATTAATAAAGTTGATCAAAGCACACAGGAAAAAATTGATGACAATATTATTAAATGGAAAAAAATTCTTCCAAATGCAGAATTAATAGTAGTAAGTGCACTTAGAAAATTTAATATAGATTCGTTAACTAACCTAATTGTTAATTTATTGCCAGAAAGTCCGCCTTATTATGATAAGGATACTTTAACTGATAGAAGTCAGCGGTTTTTTGTTAGTGAGATAATTAGAGAAAAAGCATTATTGCTATATTATAAAGAAATACCTTATTGTATTGAAATAGACATAGATGAATTTAAGGAAGAAGAAAATATTTTCCGTATTTCAGCAATTATTTATGTTGTAAGAGATTCACAAAAAGTAATAGTTATTGGCGAAGGAGGTAAGTCAATAAAGAGACTTGGAACTGATGCCAGAAAGGATATTGAGGAATTCTTGGGTAAAAAAGTATTTCTTCAGTTATTTGTTAAAGTTCAGAAAAATTGGAGAGACAATGTGTTACTTCTAAAAAAATTCGGTTATATAAAATAATTATGTCAGGAATAGTTGCAATAGTAGGACGACCAAATGTAGGCAAGTCAACATTATTTAATAGATTAGTAGGTTATAGACAAGCCATAGTTGATGAAACAAGCGGCGTAACACGTGATCGCCATTATGGTAAAAGTGAATGGTGTGGAAAACAGTTTTCTGTTATTGATACTGGAGGATATGTAATTAATTCAGATGATGTTTTTGAAGCTGAAATCAGAAAACAGGTATTGCTTGCAATGAATGAAGCAGATGTTATTTTGTTTTTGGTTGATGTTTATGGTGATATTACGGATTTAGACATTGCTGTTACTGAGATTCTGAGAAGAAATAAAAAGAAAGTGATTTTAGTTGCAAATAAAGTTGATAATGGTGAAAGGGTTGGAGATGCTCAAGTTTTTTATAAATTAGGATTAGGCGAAGTTTTTTGTATATCGGCAATATCAGGAAGTGGAACTGGAGAATTACTTGATGAAGTAGTAAAATATTTACCTGTAAACGATACCGATAATGAAGAAATTGAACTACCTAAAATAGCAATTGTAGGAAGGCCTAATGCTGGTAAGTCTTCGCTTTTAAATTCTTTATTAGGTGAAGATCGGCACATTGTTACACCAATAGCAGGAACAACAAGAGATTCAATTTATACTCACTACAATAAGTTTGGGATGGACTTCTTACTTATTGATACTGCGGGGCTTAGAAAAAAGGGCAAAGTTTCAGAGGATTTAGAATTTTACTCTGTAATGAGAGCTGTAAAAACTATTGAAAGTTCTGATATTTGTTTAATAATGATTGATGCTACTCGTGGTATTGAAGCACAAGATTTAAATATTTTAAGGTTAGCTGAAACTAATAATAAAGGGATAGTAATTTTAGTGAATAAATGGGATCTTGTAGAAAAAGACAATAAAACTACTGATGCATTTACTAAAATTATTAAAGAACGTATTGCGCCTTTTGTTGACATTCCAATAATTTTTATATCTGCAATAACAAAACAAAGAATTCATAGAGTATTAGAGACTGCAATAGAAGTTTATAACAATAGAAAATTGCGAATTACAACACATCAGCTAAATGAAGTAATGTTAGAGATAATTGCAGCTTATCCACCTCCAGCAGTTAAGGGCAAATTTGTAAAAATTAAATATGTAACACAGCTCCCAACACCTTTTCCTTGCTTCGCATTTTATTGTAACTTACCTCAATATGTAAAAGAATCTTATAAAAGATATTTAGAAAATAAAATACGTGCACTATACACTTTTTCAGGGGTGCCTGTAACCATTTATTTTAGGAAGAAATAAATATTAGTTAATATGTTTTTTTAAAGATAACTTATTAGCAATAAAGCTAAAGATTTAATAATAAGAACTTTTAATTGCAACTATTTAGTAGTAATCAATAATTCTTTCAATTGAGAAATATTTTTTATTAAATTTGAGGATATTTTAAATAGTAAAAAGATGAAAAAGCTTTTCTTTCTATTTCTAATTTTATCTTTTATATTTTCTTGTAAAAAACCAGAAAAATATTCAGCTATTCCTGATATAAGTTTTATTAGTATTCCAGTAAAAGATACTCACGATACTTTAGGAAATGCTATAAAAAGAGCTCAACTATCATTTTATTTGGTTGACGGAGATGGCGATATTGGATTTGAAGAAGGAGATACTTTTCCTCCTTATGAGATTAATGGTAACTATTATTATAATTTGTTTATTGAAATGTATGAATTAAAAAACGGTCAATATTCTTTAGTTGATTTGGCCGCACCATTTAATTTTCGCACAAAATATATAGAGCCAATAGGGCAAAATAAAACGTTGAAATGTACAATTTATGTGAATTTAGATTTTAATATTCCAGTTAGCTGGGATTCTGTAAAATTTAATTTTCACATGTATGATAGAGCATTAAATAAAAGTAATGAAGTCTCAACTGGACTTATACTCTTGAATTAAAAATGTACTAATTCAAATGTGTTTTTTTCTTTTCTTTTAACATTTTAGGAATTCTGCCAGTTCTTATACACTCCGAACGAAGTTTTCTTCCTACAATTCTTTCAACTAATTTTCCTGTTTCAAGTATTTTATCAATATCAAGATTGGTTTCAATTCCCATTTCGTCGCACATAACAACCAGGTCTTCGGTTGGAACAAGTCCAGTAATTGAAGGATCGGCATAATAATATGCACCAGTACCAGCAACAGGAACTCCATCAACAAAATTTGCAGGTTGTCCGCCAATTCCACCAATAGAACTTTCGTAATTAGTCATGCCAGCTTGAAGGGCAGCTAAAATATTTGCTAATCCCCAACCGCGTGTAGTATGGAAATGAACAATATGTTTATCGGGTTGCTGAAATTTATCCAATAACATTGAGAAATACTTGTAAATTCTATCTGGCGAAGCACTTCCGTCATGGTCGGCATGTTCTACATCACTTGCTCCAATGTCAAGCCATCTTTTTGTGAAATCAATAGCTTTTGTCATTTCTGTTGGTCCTTCAATTGGGCAGCCCCAAATTGTACTTACAGTTCCATTAACTTTAATTCCAGCTTCTCTGGCCATTGGTATATATTTTTCTGCCATTTTCCAGTATTCGTCAAGGGGTAGGCCGCTATTTTTATAATGATGAGATTCGCTAGTAGAAACCATTAATAATATTCTATCTGGACCAAAACCATCTTTTTTTGCTTGTATTGCCCGTTCAATGGCTTTCTCGCGAATTGTAACACAAGTTAATGAAACATCATTTATTAAATGTGATATTTTTTTACTTGTTCTAATACCTTTCATTAGTTCGTCGGCATCTTTAAACTGAGGCATGCCTGATGGATTTCCAAAGTTTGTAACTTCAATATGTTTAAATCCTGAAAGTATCAATTGCTCGGCCAACCATAGTTTTGCTTCTGTTGGAATAAATTTTTCTTCGTGTTGAAAGCCATCCCTAACAGTAATATCTCCAATTGTTATTTTTTTAGGATAATTCATAATAATCTTTTTTGAATGAGGTTGCTAAGATACAAAAAAATAAAAAAAAAGAAATGCAGCCATAATACTTTTTTAGCTTAAGGCTCTTTAAGTTCAATGTCTTTTTCATAATAGACATTACCGTCAATAATCATTTTAATAATGTAATTACCATATTCGAAAGCCGATCCATCGAATTCAAATTTTATTTTATGAAATCCGGGAGTTATGTTAGTCTGATTATATAATTCTCTTATAATAATTCCTCTATTATTAAACATTGCAACTTTTACATTTGATTTTTTTCCGAAGTCAAATTCAAAATATCCTCCAATGGTTCTTTTAAAATTAGTGTAATTATAGTTATGCAAATAATCATCAGGGGCTGGAGGTGGCGGTATTTTTTTCCCAGTAACGGAGCAAACATATTTTTGTAATTCTAAAACTTCTTCATTATTAAAACCAGCTATATCTTCAATTGGGTTGTCGTTAACAATACACCAAACTGCCTCCTGAGCTATTTGATCAAAATACCTTTTTTTTTCAATAATTATAGTTAACCCTTTTAATGATGGGCCTGCCATTTTGCCCTCTTTATAAATAACATTATCTGTGGGAGCACTATCGTGATGTTCAATGCACATTGCATACAGCTCAACAGTTTTAACGCTATTCGCAGGAATTGTTACTATCATTTCTTTAGTAACAACAAGATTTTGATATGCAGAATCACCAGCAATAAAAGTTTGACCATTTTCAATTTTGACCGTTTTGCTGGTGTTAAGCAGGTTTTGAAGTTTTAAAATAAGCGGTTTAAGAAAATGAGTACTTTTTGAGTTTCCGTTAGCAACGTATGAAATTATTTTTTCTTTAACAGCCTTATTAAAAGGTTCTTCCTGTGAGGCTGCAATATTGTATGACAATATAATAGCAGCAAGAATAAAAATGTTTTTCATAAAATTTGGGGTTTTATAAAATAACGATGTTTTATATTATAAATTGTATCTGCAGAATGATCAAGAATTATTCGACTATAAATTTTTGCGTGTATGGTAAGTCGGTTTTAATAAAGTAAATGCCAGAGGGTAGTTCTTTTATATTTATAATAATATTATTGGAAGAATTGATTTTTTTAACAATGTGTCCCATATAATTTAAAATATAAAAATTATATGTTCCTTTTTTGCTAAAATTAATATTGATAAAATCTTTGGCAGGATTTGGAAAAACATTAAATTCAAAAATATTGTTTGTAATTTCATCGTTATTCAATGGAAATAAAACACAACTGTCTGGCAAAGGATTAGTTTCAATTGGTAAGCCAGAAATAAGAATTTGATTGTTAAATCCTGAATAGTCCGAGGAATATCTTTTAACTTTAAATATCATATTAGAGGTAGGAACAGTTCCCTGACCGATAGGGCCAGTATTTATAACAGGATTTATATATTTCCAAACAATATTTTTTAATGAATCAATTTCAAAAAGTTCACCATTATCTCCTTCGCAAATTAATAAATTTCCATTTGGAAGTGGTTGAACTCCAGAAATATTACTAGAAAAAAAAGTTAAGTCAGCAGCTGTGGGGTATATGAAAGTGGCTAAATTTGGAGCATAAGCTTGCCCGCTTGTAAATGTGTAATTGCCGGTAGGTTCAATTGGTGGAGAAATAATTTCTATTGTTGAGTACGAGCCAGCAGGTCTATTTAGCCCATTGTTATAGAGAAGAATTTTTCCTGCATTTGGAAAACCTTCTGGTATCCATTGTGCATCATGTTGACCGAAAAGTCTTCTTGTGCCAAGCCCTCCAAATCCATATGCTCCCGGGTTTCCCCATCTATATAGTAAATCGCCACCTTTGCCGCTATTACCTCCACTATGGCTTGCTGCTTCTGCTTTAGTGGTGCTATGATCTATTATCCAAATCTCATTAAAATTATGAGCGCTTAAAATAATCTGGTCTAGAGTACTGTTATATGCAACAGAATTCATATGAATCCAATCTGCGCTTGTGCTAGTATTAAAATTTATATTTACAAGTTCGGGGTGTGTTGTTATTGTATCATAATTAGGTAGTACGCTATCATATTGTTGAACTAAATGATCCCATAAATGCCATTCCCAGACTATTTCAGCAGAATCGGTTCCTAATGGTTTTATTTCAAGAATTTTTTCGCTCCATAGGCCTGAATTAACATATGTGGGGTTTCTGCCGGCAGCAATTGCATCTTCTGTGTTTTTATTTTCCCAAGAAATAACTAATATATTGCCATTTGGTAGCATTTTAACATCATGATGCATACATTCATTTATATTAGAAATGGTATACGACCATATAAGATTACTATTCCAATCATAAATTTCAAGTACGCCCCCTTTTCCGCCAGCATTAAAATTTGTTCCTGTTGCTTTTCCAGTATGAAGAAGATTGCCGTTCGGTAATAAATAAACCGCTTGTCCTGGAACATAATTGCAGTTCCATGTATGAACTAATTTTCCGCAGTTATCTATTAGAAATGTATTTGTTGAACCTATTGGTGCAAAAAGTGTATATCCATCAAATGATTGCAAATTGTTTATAAATATACCTACAGTATGTTGAGCGTTAATTTTAAGAATTAAAAACGAAATAAAAAATAAAAGTAAAAATGCTTTATTTTTTCTCATGTTATTTTTTAATAAACTTTTTTCTTAAACTGCTACTTAAATAAAAAACAAATAAAAGAATTGATATTAATGCTGCTATGCGACCGATATAGTCGCCCATTTTTACATAAAATGTAATTACATTATTTGTATAAAGAGTATCTTTAATTGCAGCTGGGGTCCACCATTTTGTTTTTTGTCTTATTTCACCTAACTGATTAATAAAACATGAGATTCCAGTGTTTGCAGAACGTGCAATATCTCTTCTGGTTTCAATTGCTCGTAAACTGCTGTATGATAAATGTTGCCTGAAACCAGGAGTATTTCCCCACCAACCATCATTAGTTATTACAAAAACAATATCTGAACCTTTTTTAATGTACTCTGTTAAATATTCTCCAAAAATTGATTCATAACATATTACAGGTGCAACTGTTGCGATATTTCCAATAGATTTAAAAACAGTAGGTTCTTCTTGTGAACCTAGGCTTCCCGAAGTTCCACCCAATTCAATTGAGAGGTCTTTTATAAAACTAAAGGTGCCAGCAAAAGGCATTTTTTCAACCCCAAGAACGAGTTTAGATTTATGATAACTTTGTATTATGTTAGTAGTGTCAATTTGAAGTGCAGTATTATATGAGTCATAAAACCCATCTTCCTGTGAGAACTCTCGTGCAGAAATAGAAATTTTTTCACCAGGTTTAAACATTTTTAAAGTCGATGCTCCTATTACAAGCTTTGCTTTTGGAAATTGGTAATTTAGTTTTTTTAGAAGAAGTATACTCGGATGCGTATTAAAGTCTTCTTCCCATATACTTTCTGAAATTGCTGTTTCGGGTCCAACTATATAATCGGTTTTTTCATCTGATATTGACTCTGCAAGGGAAATAAATTCATCGAGTTGTTCTTTAACAGCCATTCCTCCAAATTTATCATTATATGGGTCAATATTTGGTTGAACAATAACAACGTTTACTGGAGTTCCTTTTTCCTTATAATTTTTAAAAATAATTAAAGAAACAGTTAAAGGAAGTGTAATTATAACGGCTAGCGAAAAAAGTGATTTTATTGTTAATTTGTTTTTTGCATTTGTTATGTATTTTATAATACTTTCTGCAAATAACACATTAATTAATAATATCCATAATGAACCACCAAGTACTCCGGTGTATTCATACCATTGTATAATTGAAATATTTTCTGAAAGTCCATTTCCTAATGTAAACCATGGCCATGCAAGTTCCCAGTTTATATGCAAATACTCAAACCCAATCCAATATGTAATAAAAGCAACATAACCTAAACGACGACCTAACACACGTTTTGTGGCATGAAAAAGCCAGAAAACAGTTGCCATAAAAGATGAATTAAATATAACTACCATTATTACTCCAGCTGCTGATGCATTCCAAATCCACCATGCCGAAAGACAATTCCAAAAGAAAAAAGCAAGAAATGCTTTTGGGAAAATTCTAAAGCTTTTAAATCTATCACTTTGTTGATAATAATGTTCTTCAACAACGAGTAAAGGAATAAAACCTAGAAAAAGCAGAAGCTGAAATGCTCCCTGCATCCATCCACAGCTTATTAAAAGACTGCTTATAAGTGGTAAAATCCAGAGTTGATAAGTTTTAAGTTTCATAAATAATTTTTGAAGGTTGTTTATTTACTAGATAAATACCCGTAAGAATTAATGCAATAGATAAACCTTGATGCCATGAAAAATGTTCGCCATCAAAAATTCCCCAACCAATTGCAAAAATCGGAATTATATATGTTACCGATGAAGATAAAATTACAGTAAGTTTTTTTATTAATGAATTCATTATTATTAGTGCAAATGCTGTCCCTACTATTGCAAGTATTGCAATATATCCAAATGCAGCCCATGCACCTGGTTTTGCAAATGCTGTTGGTAAATCAGAAAACAGAAGATAAACTCCCGTAAATGGACCTACAGTAAAAAATGAAAGTGCAGTAATACTTATTCCATCTAGTTCTTTTAAATTGTTTTTAATGTGATTAGTGTTAAATCCATAAAATAAAGTTGCTAGAACAATTAGCAAACCATATATATTTTCTCCGTCAATGATGCCTGAAAAATCCTTAATTACAAGTGCTGCAGCACCAAAAAACCCAAGTATTATTCCAATTACATTATACCATAAAACCTTAGTTTTAAAAAAGATTACAGCAATTAATAATGCAAATAGGGGTGTTAGAGAATTTAAAATGCCAGCCATTGTGCTGTTTATATGAACTTGTGCTATAGTGAAAAGAAATGCAGGAACAGTGCTGCCAAATAAACCAGTAATTGTAACAAATAATAAAATACGTGGATTTAATTTACGTAATCTGGTAAGTGCAAAAGGTAACAATACAAGAAATGTCAAAAAAATTCTTATTGCAGCTACTTGATTTGCATTAAAAATTTCTAATCCCCGTTTCATTAAAATAAACGAAGAACCCCAAATAAATGCAAGAAAAATTAAAGTTAGAATTGAACTATTGTTTTGCTGGGATTTCATAATAGAAATTTAGCAAAGATATATAACTCAATTGAAAATCGACAATTGAAATTATATAGAACAATAAATGTTTAAGTTAAACTCGATTTCCCTCTATTTCCAATGAAGATATTTATCTACTAATTTTTTAATTTCTTCATTATTTCCATAAAGTTTTTCGCTTAAGCCTAAATCGTTAAAAGATTTTAATGATTTAATAATACTATCAATTGTTCCTGCTGGGAAAACGCCTAATTTTTCAAAAAATTCACGTTTTTCATTTAGTTTATCGGCAGATTGCCAGCACGATGCAGGGAGGTTTTTTAGGCATTTAGCTCGCTCTTTAGCTTCTTCTTTAAAGATATTTACATCCACATATAGATTTTTTGCAAGATCTAGAGCATTTGACATTTCAAAACCGTGTCGGGCAGCAGTTACAATACCTGCCATTAATAAATAAATATCTGCAGATCCATCTGGTGAACGTAATTCAACGGTTTGTTTTGAGGAGAAATTTTTGTTAGTTTTTTCTTCTAATGGATTTGAATCAGCAACCATATTTGAAGCACCTATCCATCCAAGTGGAACTCTAACTAAAACCGAACGGTTTCTGTCACCCCAGCAAATACATGTTGGAGCTTCCTGATGTGGTACTAATCTTAAATATGAAGTTGGAACAGAATTACCAAAAGCAGTTAATGCTTCTGCTAAGTCAAGAATACCTGCAATAATTTTTTTTGCAGAATCGCTAAGTTTATCGTTTTCTATTAAAACATTTTTCCCGTCTTTTTCTGCGAGCATATGCACATGCATTCCGCTACCTGCTTTTCCAACTGTAATTTTTGGCGAAAAACTAATCTGAATACCATATTCAAAAGCAAGCATTCTTATTATCCATTTTGCAATAATAAGCTGTTCTGCTGTTTCTTCAATATTTACAGGTAGAAATTCAATTTCATGTTGTTCGTATGATAAAGTATCTGTAGAAAAATTTCCTACTTCTGAATGCCCGTATTTAATTTTGCCTCCGGTTTCGGCAATAAGTTTCATTGCATGAGTTCGGAAATCGTTCCATTTTATAAAAGGCGCAGAGGAGTGATATCCTTTTTGATCATCAACAGGAAATTCGTTATTTTTTTCACTTATTATATAAAACTCAAGTTCTCCAAGAGCTTTAAAGTTTAAGCCAGTTTCATTTTTAAAAGCATCATGAGCTTTTTTAAGTATGAATTCTGGAGCGCTTTCCAATGGTTGTCCCTGTGCATTGTAAAATGAACAAAGAATGTCAATGGCTGGAATTTCAGAAAAAGGATTAACAAATGCTGTTCTAAAACGGGGTATTGCATATAAATCGCTAGAACCGGCTTCTATAAATGAAAATAAACTAGAACCATCAACTCTCTCGCCTGAAGCAAAAATAGTTTCAAGATGCTCGTGACTGTTTATTATAAAGTTTAATGTTTTTAGCTTACCATCTTCAGAAACATATCTGAAATTTACCATTTCAATTTCATTTTCTACGATATACTTAATTAAATCATTGCGGGTAAATTCGCATTTAGGTTTTTTTAAGTATTTCTCAATTAAGTTTGAATGTAACTCGTATTCTGCCATAACCCAAATATTTTTAAATAGTTACTTAAAAGCTCTTTTTTATTGTATACTTTGTAAAAGTAACCGAATTTATCTTTTTTACAAATGACATTAATTTCTACTTCATATTATTCTATTTTTGTGTTTAATATTTTAAAGATTTATGTTTTTTATTCTTTCTAAAATCTTGCTTTTTTTGTTTTCGCCTATAGTCTGGGTTTTAACTTTTTTAATATGGGGGTTACTAACAAAAAGGCCTAAACGCCGCAGGAACTTAGTTTTAATATCAACATTGTTGTTATTATTATTATCTAATTCATTTCTTTTAGATGAGGTAATGAGGGCCTGGGAAATGCCTCCTTCAAAAATTGAAAAAAGTGGAAAAGTTTATGATTATGCAATTGTTTTAGGTGGTGTTCTGTCTTATTATGATGTAAAAAACGATCAGCTTGGATTTAACAGAAGCGTTGACAGGCTCATGCAAGCAGTAAAACTTTATAAAAAAGGGATTGTTAAAAAAATTGTTTTTACAGGTGGCGATGCCAGTGTTTTAAAAGAAGAAGGAAATGAAGGTGATATAATTGGAAAATTTATTGCCGAAACTCAGATTGTAGCGAAAAAAGATTTTATTGTAGAGAATGGGGCAAGAAATACTCGCGAAAACGCATTATTTATTGCCGATTTATTTAAAAAAGATAGCATTAGTGGGAACGTTGTTATAATTACTTCTGCATTTCATATGAAACGCTCTTTAGGTTGTTTTAAAAAAGCTGGAATGAATCCTGATTATTATATCTCAGATCGGTATTCTGGTAAAAGAAAATATACCCCAGATCATTTAATTGTGCCAAGTACAAATGCGCTTGACAGGTGGGGAATGATACTTCATGAAATTTCGGGATATTATATTTATAAAATTATGGGTTATATTTAAATTCTAAAATGAAGCAATTTTTTAAAAATAATGCAGATAATTTAATACTTGGGTTTATCCTTGTTGTTGCATTTATTTTAAGAGCTTATAAGCTTCCTGAAATTCCATTTATGAATGATGAGTTTAGTGCAATTTTTCGCACAAATTATAATTCATTTAGCGAGCTAATTGAAAAAGGAATAAAGGTTGATGGCCACCCACCACTAATTCAGGTTTTATTATTTTATTGGGTTAAAATTGTCGGGACTTCTGAAGTCTGGTTAAAACTACCTTTTATTTTATCGGGTGTAGTATCTGTGCTTTTTGCTTATAAAATTGCTAAAGATTGGTTTGGCACTTCATCAGCATTTGTTATCGCAGTTTTAATTGCATGTCTTCAATATCCAATAATGTATAGTCAGATTATCCGACCATATGGAAGCGGTTTAATGCTTATTTTGATTTTTACTTATTTCTGGAATAAAATAGTTTTTCATTCCGATCGGAATAAGTTTTTTAATTTAATTGGTTTTGCTGTTGTGGGTGCATTATCTGCATCTGATCATCATTTTGCACTTTTGCAAGTTGCAATAATTGGTATTTCGGGATTGTTTATAGTTAAACGTAAAGAGCTTTTAAAATATGTTTTGGCAAATATTGCAATTGTAATTTTATATCTGCCAAATTTATCAATCTTTTTCGCACAGCTTGAACTTAAAGGTATAGAAGGCTGGTTAGGTAAGCCGGAAAATGATTTTATTTTAAATTATTTAGGATATATAATGCAGTTTTCCTGGTTTGTTGGAATTTCAATGGCAGTAGTTTTGTTTTTAGGAATATATTTAAAACCATTTATTATAACAAAACGAAAATTGTTTATTGTTTTGTCTTTAATCTGGTTTGTTGTCCCTTTCTTAATTGGATTTTTCTATTCAAAATACATAAGTGCGGTTTTACAATATTCGGTTCTTATTTTTGCGTTTCCATTTTTGTTATTTGCTGTTTTTGGGTGGATTCGAAATAATAGTCTAAAATTTAGAATTATAGTTGGTTTTATTTTAGGTGTTATTTGTGTCTGTTCATTAGTATATGAGCGTAAACATTATCAGATATTTTATAATTCACCTTATGAGCAAATTGTTAAAAAAGCAAAGGAATCATCAGATAGCCTGGGTTCAAATAATTGTATTACTGTTCTTAGTTTTTCGTTAAACGACTCAATTAGCACACCTGCAAGAGCATTTAAATATTATGCTAACAAATATCAATATAATACACCTTATATAATTGCCGATTCTCCTTTGGATTATAAGAATCTTCAAATATCTCTCGAAAATTTTAAAGGTAATTATATTTATTATGGCTATTTGTCAAGCGCTAATCCTGAGGTTTATCCTATTATTAAACAGTATTTCCCTTACATTAAGAAAGTAATGAATTATGCAGGTGGTAATGGAGTAATTTTATCGCGAACTTCAACAGAATATAAAAACGAAAATATCTTGCTTACAGAAAATTCTTTCGAAGGAAAAGTTGTTAATTGGAGCGATTATAATACTGCTTTATTAATTGATAGCGTTGCTTCAAAAGGAAAAAATTCATATCGGTTCGACAGTATTTCTGAGTGGGGACCAGTATTTACTGACACGTTGTTTAAAATTGCTACAAAAAATGATTATGTAGATATATCTGTTGATGTAATGCCATTTGGCAAGTTTACAACTGCTCAACTCATTTCTAGTATTGATGCGGATACTGTAAACATTGATTGGCGTGGATCTCAGTTTAGTAATTATAATTTGCAACCAAATAAATGGACAACAGTTTCGCTTTCTATTAAGTTACCTGATTTGAAATCAAATTATTTAAATCCTTTGCTTAAAGTTTATATCTGGAATAGTGAAAAACAAAATTTTTTAATAGATAATTTTAAAATTAGTGTAAGAAAAGGTAATCCGATTTTGTACTGGATTGTTAATAAAGAGGTAAAAACTAAGTAAATCTTATCAAAAAACTTACATTTCTTTTTTGTCTATCTTTGTGTTGTGATTTTATGAAATATTTTTATTCTATATTAATTTTTACTTTAATCTGGGTTAATTTAAAAGCCCAGAAAATTGATAGCTCTGCATCAGTTATTAAAATATGGTCAATTGAAAATTCTTGGGTAGGAACAAAAAAGGAAGTAATAGATACATTGCCTACCGGTTATCAGAATTATATGCCATTTCGATCTGAATTTCTTGGAATGTTAGGAAATAATGGTTCTGCCACTTATCCATTAACTTTTAGTATACCTAATGAAGAAACGCCTTTCTTTTTTGTGCCATATAAGATTTATTATAATGCAGACAGGAATAAATTTTATAATACAAGAACACCTTATACAAGAATAGATTTTGCAGCCGGAACTTCAAAAGAAAAAGGAGAGCAATATGTAAACGTGTTACATACCCAAAATATTAATCCTTATCTTAATGTTAGTCTAAGGGCAAATGGACATAATTCTACAGGTTATTATTTACACCAAGAAAACCGTAACAATAGTTTCAGAATCTCAACAAATTATATAAAAGATAAATATAAAGTACATGCATATTATAACTTCGAGAAATATAAATTAACAGAAAATGGTGGTGTTTTACGAGATGATTATATAACCGATTCATTATATCAATCCGAGAATTTAAACGTTAACCTTAATGAGGCAAAAAATACAATTGCTTTTCGTGAGGCATATATTCATCAGGAAATTACTCTAATTGGGAAAACAGATTCTATCGATTCTGTTACTATAAAGCATACTAGTTTTTTAGAACTACATCATACTGGGCGATACCAATGGTTTAAAAAACATTATACTGATAAGATTGGTGCTTTTTATAATTCAATTTACATTGACAGTCTCATAACTAATGATTCTTCTCATACCGAGACAATATTTCAGAATATTGCCCTGGTTCTAACTGAAAATAATCCTCTTAAAACAGCCTTTTTAATAGGTATTAATTATGATCAAAGGAGTTATTATTTTTATTATTCTGATACACTTTTAAATAGTTTTGGAATACAGGCAAGTGTGTTTAGACATAACGATTCATTATTCTCAGGGTATTTTAATGTTGAACAGTGGCTTTCTGGTTATTTAAAAGGTAATTCGAAATATGATGGTCAATTATCTTACAAGTTGTTAATTCCAAAAGATACAGTCATATTAACTTTTAATGCTGGTTATTGGACAAAACATCCCGACTATTATCAAAACAGATATTATTCAAATAATTTTAAATGGGAAAATGATTTTTCAAATTCAAATTATTCCACAACCTCATTAATGCTAGATGATAAAAGGTTTAATGCTGGATTTTCAATTGATTTTAATACTGTAAAAAATTATATTTATTTTGATACTTTAGCCTTGCCAAAGCAGCAGACAAATATTATTAATATAATGTCGGGCGAAGTATATAAAAACTTTAAAATTGGGCGACATATTTGTTTTAATAATCGTGCAATAATTCAACAATCTTCAAATGATAGTTTATTAAGATTGCCGATGTATGTAGGTGTTCATTCTTTGTTTTATCAGTTTAAAATATTTAAAAAAGTTTTAAAAGTTCAATTAGGTGCTGAAGTTTATTATTTTACTAAATATTTTGCTCCAAAATATATTCCTGCAACAAGTCAGTTTGCTATTCAGAACGAGAGACAAACAGGAGACTATCCATTTGTAGATGCATTTATAAATTTAAACTGGAAGCGTGCCAGAATATTTGTAAAATTTGAACATGCAAATTATAATTTATTATTAGTTGACTATTTTATGTCACCACATTACCCATTGCCTCCACGAAATTTAAAGTTTGGAATATCATGGAATTTTTATAATTAATGATAAAGTTTTTAATTATACGATTTAGTTCTATTGGGGATATTGTTTTAACAACACCCGTAATTCGCTGCTTAAAAAATCAAGTTGCAGAATCAGAGATTCATTTTCTGACAAAACCAGCATTTGAAAATATTTTAACTTCAAATCCCAATATTAGCAAGGTTTTAACTCTTAAAGAAAAATTTTCTGATACAATTGATGAAATTAAAAATGAGAGATATGATTATATAATTGATCTTCATAATAATTTACGAACTAAAAGAATTAAAAGTCAGATAGGCATTTTAAGTTTTTCTTTTCCAAAATTAAATAAAGAGAAATGGCTTCTTGTAAATTTTAAAATAAATAGACTGCCTAATAAACATATTGTTGATAGATATTTAGAGACTGTAAAGCTTTTTGATATAGAGAATGATGGTAAGGGGCTTGATTACTTTATACCTCAAAAAGATGAGGTGGACATATCAAAATTATCAGATTTTTTATTTTCAGGTTATGTAGGAATTGTGATAGGTGCAAAACATTTCACAAAAAAAATGCCTGCAGAAAAAATTGCAGAGATTATTTCTAAAATAAAATACTCTGTTATAATTATTGGTGGTAAAGATGATATTGCTGAAGCCGAAAAAATAATTTCTTTGTCAACAAATGATAAGGTTTTTAATAGTTGCGGAAAATTTAATTTAAATCAATCTGCCTCAATTACAAAGCAGGCAAAAGTTATTGTTAGCAATGATACTGGTTTAATGCATATAGCCGCAGCATTTGAAAAACAAATTATTTCAGTTTGGGGTAACACTGTGCCTGAATTTGGTATGTATCCTTATATAGGCAAAGAAAAATCAGAAATTGTAGAAATTAAAAATCTAAAATGTCGCCCATGTACTAAAATAGGTTTTAAAGAATGTCCTAAAAAACATTTTCGTTGTATGAATGATATAGATATTAATGTTGTTGTTCAACTTATAGAAAAACTATGGAAAGTGTAAAATGAAAGAGAATTTGAATATAGAAGTAATGTCTCCTGTAGGATCTTATGAGAACCTCATGGCTGCTGTACAAGGAGGAGCGAGCTCGGTGTATTTTGGAGTTGGAAATTTAAATATGCGTTCAAAATCGACCTTTAATTTTACTGTAGAAGATTTAAATAAAATTGTTGCAATTTGTAACGAACATAATGTAAAAAGCTACCTAACAGTTAATACAGTAATATATGATAGCGAAATTACTGAGATGCAAGTTTTGATTAAGGCTGCAAAAAATGCTGGAGTTTCGGCAATAATTGCAAGTGATTTGGCAGCTATAGAGTGTGCTAAACAAGTAGGAATAGAAATACATGCTTCAACCCAGTTAAATATTTCAAATTATCAGGCAGTAAAGTTTTTTGCAAAATATTGCGATGTAATGGTTCTTGCAAGAGAACTTACTGTTTTGCAAACTGCTGAAATATGCAGAATGATTGAAGAAGAAAACCTTTTAGGTCCTTCTGGAAATAAGGTAAGAATAGAAATATTTGTTCATGGTGCATTATGTATGTCAGTTAGTGGAAAGTGTTATATTAGCTTACACGAAAATAATCATTCTGCTAATCGTGGAAGTTGTTTGCAGAATTGTCGACGTGGGTATACCGTTACAGAAAAGGAGAGTGGTTATCAACTCGAAATAGATAATGAATACATTATGTCGCCAAAGGATTTGTGCACAATACATATTTTGGATAAAATTTTAGAGGCAGGAGTAACTGTACTTAAAATTGAAGGTCGTGCACGTGCTCCCGAATATGTGAAAATTGTAACAGAATGTTATAATGATGCTGTTTTGGCCTGGAAGCAAAATATTTTTAATGAAGAAAAAATAGAGTTGTGGATAAATAAACTTAAAACAGTTTATAACAGAGGATTCTGGGAAGGGTATTATTTAGGGGCTAAATTAGGCGAGTGGACTAAAAATTATGGATCTTCTGCAACAAAGAGAAAAGTTTATATTGGAAAAGTGACCAATTTTTTTAAAAATATTAATGTAGCTGAACTTTTAATCGAAACCGGAGAGATTTTTATAGGCGATAACATACTAATTATTGGGCCTTCTTCAGGAGTTGTTGAAATTGACTTAACAGAAATAAGATTAGAAGATAAGATATCAAATTCGGCTTCAAAAGGATCAGTTTGTAGTATTCCTGTAACAACAGTTTTAAGAAGAAAC
>CAIQJL010000168.1 GCA_903872185.1 uncultured Bacteroidota bacterium
AGGTTTTGTTGTAAGTTTTCGATTTAAACTTTCTTTATTTTATTCTTTTTTGTATTTTTGTGCCTTAGAAATTTTACCTGTTATATATGTTTACCATTTTATTAAAAATGTATTTTAACAAAGTAAATATCACATTAATATACATTAAAATCGCATCGCTTTGAAAATACGAAAGATTTTAATTTCACAACCGGAACCGCAAACCGAAAAGTCGCCCTACTTCGACTTAGCGAATAAATTCAATTTAAAAATTGACTTTAAACCCTTTATTCATATTGAAGGTGTTTCAGTTAGAGAATTCAGACAACAAAGAATAAATATTCCAGACTATACAGCTTTAATATTTACAAGCCGTGCAGCAGTTGATCATTTTTTCCGCATTTGCGAAGAAATGAGAATAACTATGCCAGATACTATGAAATATTTTTGCGTAACTGAATCCATTGCATTCTATATTCAAAAATATGTGGTTTACCGCAAGCGAAAAATCTTTTATGGAAATAACAACTTTGCCGATTTAATGGAATATATAATTAAACACAAAGAAGAAAATTTCTTAATTCCACTTACAGATCCACACAAATCTGACATGACTCAGGTTCTTAACAAACAGAACATTAAAAGCACAATCGGTTATTTTTACAAAACAGTTAGCAGTGATATGACTCAGGTTAATTTGAGTGATTACGATATAATTGTTTTTTTCAGTCCAATTGGAATAAAATCATTGTTTGAAAATTTTCCAAAATTCGAACAAAAAGATCTTTGTATTGGCACATTTGGGCCAACTACTGCAAAAGCAGCTTTAGAAGCAGGTATCAGACTTGATATTCAAGCACCTACTCCAGAGTCGCCTTCTATTACAGCAGCACTAGAATGCTTTATTAAAAAATGCTCTAAAGAAAAATAGTCCTAAATGGCAATTATAATTGATAATTGTCAGTTGATAACCTAAATATGCCTTTCAAATTCGGAAAAGCTGAGCATTTAAAAAGCGAGAAAAGCATTTCACTTCTTATAACCGATGGTTTTTCGTTTGTAATTTTTCCATTAAAAATTCGTTGGATACTTGTTCCAAAAAACGAAAAGATTTCAATTAAATGTGCATTTAGTGTTCCTAAAAGAAAATTCAAGAAAGCTGTAGACAGAAACTACATTAAAAGAATAATGCGCGAAGCATATAGAACAAATAAATCTGAACTAGTTTCTTTATTTGAAAAAAATGAGCTTCAAATGCATTTGCTTTTAACATTTATTGGCGATGATGTTCCAAATTTTCAATATATTGAATCTAAAATAATCTTAACTTTACAACGTTTAATAAAACTGCATGAAAAAAGCGATAACAGCGGTATTAATATTTCTGGTAAAAGTGTATAAATATATTATTTCACCTGTTTTACCCAATGCCTGTCGCTATACTCCTACATGTTCATCATTCGCCATCGAAGCCCTTCAAAAACATGGTCCGTTTAAAGGGTCAACATTATCAATCAAAAGAATTTTATCTTGTAACCCTTGGGGTGGTCATGGTTACGATCCGGTACCTTAATATAATTTTGAAATGAAAAAGATATTGAAGAAAATAAAAATATGGATGATCGCAGCTTTAATAGGAGTTACCTCACTAACTCTTGTTTCGTTTGACGATAACACAACTTTTGAAATAGCAAAAAATTTAGACATCTACTATACGCTTTTCAGAGAACTTAATCTGTATTATGTTGACGACACAAAACCTGGCGATCTTATTAAAAAAAGTATCGACGCAATGCTTAACTCTCTTGACCCATACACAGTTTACATTCCAGAATCTCAAATGGAAGATTTTAGATTTATGACTACTGGTCAATATGGTGGAGTTGGTGCACTTATTCGAAAAGATGGAGAATATGTTGTAATTACCGAACCATATGAAGGATTTCCTGCACAAAAAAATGGAATAAATGCAGGTGATGTTATTTTAGAAATTGACGGACAATCAATAAAAGGAAAATCCTCAAGTGAAGTTAGTGATATGCTTAAAGGACAACCAAAAACCTTATTAAAATTAAAACTTCAAAGACCCGGAACAACAGACCCAATTGAAAAAAACATTGAACGCGAAGAAATTAAAATTGATGCTGTTCCTTATTACGGTGTATTTAGCGACAGTATTGGATACATTAATTTATCAAGTTTTACTGAAAGTGCCTATGCTGATGTAAAAAAAGCATTGGTTGAATTAAAAGAAAAACAAGGTGTAAAATCTATTATTTTTGATTTACGTGGCAATCCTGGTGGATTATTAATTGAAGCAGTAAATATTACTAATTTATTTGTGCCTAAAACAGAATCAATAGTAAGTACTAAGGGAAAAGTAAAAGACTGGGATAAAAACTATACAGCAGCTATGTCTCCTATTGACACCGAAATTCCAATTATAGTTCTTGTAAATAGTGGATCTGCTTCTGCTTCAGAAATAGTTTCGGGTGCAATTCAGGATTTAGACAGAGGTGTAATTGTTGGTCAACGCACCTTTGGCAAAGGGTTAGTTCAAACTACCCGCCCCTTAAGTTATAATGCTAAACTAAAAATAACAACAGCCAAATATTATACTCCTAGCGGACGATGCATTCAAGCTCTTGATTACACACACCGAAATCCAGATGGTAGTGTTGGAAAAATACCAGATTCTCTTGTAACAGAATTCAAAACGAAAAATGGTAGAAGCGTTTATGACGGTGGTGGCGTATCACCTGATGTTGTATTAGAAGCAGAACAGTTAAGTAATTTATCTGGTAGTTTATATAATAAAAATTTATTCTTTGATTTTGCTACCGAATTTGCAATAAAACATACTACAATTTCAAAAATAACAGAGTTCAAAATAACCGATGAAATTTATAATGATTTTATTGAATTTTTAAAAGATAAAAATTACGATTACGAAACTCAAAGCGAAGAAGATCTTAAATTATTAACCGAGTCAACTAAAGAAGAAAAATATTTTGATCTTGTTAAAGACGAAGTTGAAGTATTAAAGAAAATGCTTGCACACGATAAGAACAAGGATCTTCAGGTATTTAAACCAGAAATCAAACAATTGCTTTTAGAAGAAATTGTAAGCCGTTATTATTATCAAAAAGGAAGATTACAAGCATTACTTCAGGGGGACCCAGCAATGAACGAGGCAATTTCTATTTTAAAAGATAAAGCAAGATATACAAATATCTTACATTCTAAAGCAGTGAAATAATTTTCCTTTTTTAACAATTTACTTTACAGTATCTATATTTATTATTAAAAGATTCCTTCAGTTTTTAATAGATATACATATTTTAATTTCCCTGTTAAAATTTTCAACTTTTTGATAAATATTGATTTGCAATTAATTCAATAAGCATTATTAATTAGTATTACAACACGTTAAAATAGTTGTTTGTCAATAATTGTATTGATTTTAAGTTTTATGCATATTCCTTATTAATAAATGATTACTTTTGCAGCCTTAAAAATTTGCATTTAATAATTCATACAACACACAAATATAAATGATTACAGTATCAGATCTTGGAATTCAGTTCGGTAAACGCATATTATTTCAAGAAGTTAATTTAAAATTTACACCTGGCAATTGCTACGGTATAATTGGTGCAAATGGAGCAGGAAAGTCAACATTTTTAAAAATGCTTTATGGCGAAGTAGAAAACACCAAAGGATCCATAACATTTGGCCATGGAGAAAGACTTTCTGTATTAAAACAAAACCATTTTGAGTTCGACGAATATCCTGTTCTTACTACAGTTTTAATGGGGCATACAGTATTATGGCAAATAATGAATGAGAAAGATACGCTATATGCTAAAACTGATTTTACAGAAAAAGACGGTATAAGAGCATCAGAATTAGAAGAGAAATTTGCTGAAATTGATGGCTGGAATGCCGAGAGTGATGCAGCAAATCTTTTAAGTGGGTTAGGAATAAAAGAAGAGCTTCACAATAAATTAATGAAAGAACTTAACGGTAAAGAAAAAGTAAAAGTTCTTTTAGCGCAGGCTCTATTTGGTAAACCAGATAATTTATTATTAGATGAACCTACTAACGATTTAGATTTAGAAACCGTAAACTGGTTAGAGAATTATCTTTGTAATTTTGATAATACTGTTTTAGTAGTATCTCATGACAGGCATTTTTTAGATTCAATTTGTACACACGTTGTTGACATTGACTTTGGTAAAATTCAGCAATTCTCAGGGAACTACACTTTCTGGTATGAATCAAGTCAGCTTGCATTAAGGCAACAATTAACACAGAACAAAAAAGCAGAAGAAAAGAAAAAAGAACTTCAGGAATTTATTGCACGTTTTAGTGCAAATGCTTCCAAGTCGAAGCAAACTACCAGTCGTAAAAAGATGATTGAAAAGTTAAATATCGAAGAAATAAAACCATCCACCAGAAAATATCCCGGAATTATATTTACACCAGGCCGCGAGCCAGGAAACAATATTTTGGAAGTAAAAAATCTTTCAAAAACTATTGACGGAAAAACATTATTCAAAAACTTAACTTTTACAGTTAATAAAAACGATAAAATTGTTTTCCTTTCACGCGATACACGTGCAATGACAATTTTATTTGAAATACTTAAGGGACATATGGAGCCTGACCATGGCACATTTGAATGGGGACAGACTATAGTGAAAGCATATTTACCATTAGAGTATGAGTCATTATTCCAAAAAGAAATAATGCTTACCGATTGGTTAGGACAATTTTCTGAAGATACAACAGAGATGTATTTAAGGGGGTTTTTGGGCAAAATGTTATTTTCGGGCGAAGAGATTTATAAAAAAGCCAATGTGCTTTCGGGAGGGGAAAAAGTTCGTTGCATGATTGCACGAATGATGATACGTAATGCTAACGTTATGTTGCTTGACACTCCTACTAATCACTTAGATTTGGAATCTATACAAGCTTTTAACAATACACTTATAAAATTCAAAGGCAATATTTTAATGTCATCACATGATCACGAGTTCATTCAAACTGTGTGTAACCGTATAATTGAAATTGCTCCAAAAGGAATGCTCGATAAACAAATGGATTACGATGAGTTTATTGTTGATGAAAAGCTAAAGGAGATTAGGGAAAAGTTATACTAATTCTTTTTTTATTATTATAGAAAGCGAGGACGCTTTCTATAGAGGCTATACTTAGGCAAGCGTCCACGCTTGCCTAAATTCTTAACACTAATTCTTATCGTAGTTTGAAACTAAGATATTTTATATATTTTAAAATAACATTTTGATAATCTCTAAGTCACTCAGAGTCTTCTTTGAGAGACTCTTAGGAAAACAAGTTTATTTTTCAATCAACATAAAACTATGTTGTTGTCCTTTATAATTATTGTAAATTAAGATTCTTTCTACTTTGTTATTACAAATGTCACTCAGAGTCTTCTTTGAGAGACTCTGAGGAAAGCGGTCCTGTTTAATAAAATGCTTTGGAATAATTTGATTGTTCAAAATTTGAGAAGCTAACCAAACCGAGAAAGCTGAAGCCGTTGGATATTCACCACAAAAGTGCTTAAAACGAGCAATACCGGTGTTTTTGTCAAGAACCTTTTCGCAAATATTATAATAGTTTTGTAAACGATTATCCCCATTTTCGCCTGTTATAAATAAATCTATCTTCTGTTCAGGTGAAATGTTATCGGCAATAAATAATTTTAATTGTTCGGCTACTTCATCAGTTTTATTAGTATGCAAAGTTTTAATTGCCGAAATATTTGCAAAACAGTTTTCTTTACAATTATTTACCAAAAACATTGTAACACCTTCGCCAGCGATTGTTCCCTTAGAATCATTTTTATATAGTTCAGTATTATCAATTTCTTTTTCTTTATACCATCCACCAAGGTTTTCAATATTATAATTATAGCTTGAAATTTCATCAACACCACCCACTAATAAATTAAAATCAAGATTTTCTTTTAGCAGCATTTGGGCATCAATTAAAGCATTTTCAAATGCTAATCCACGATGAACATGTGTAATGTTATAACCTTTGTTCTGAGTAGTTATGCTAATCTGTGCAGCTATAGCATTAGGAGTGCTTTGCACAAAATTTGTGGGTGTTAATCGTCCTTCTTCAAACTGTACTATCTGATTTAGGAATTTTATACAATCTTCCATCCCACCATTTGCAGTGCCTATTATAATGCCATCAATATTTTTTGAATCTTTAATTAAGGGTAACGCAGCACCTACTCCCATTCTAACCGCTTTTCCCATTCTTCTTAAAATATTTAAAGGAATATCTTGGTACTTTGGTTCAACAACAGTCAGAATATTATTTACTGAAAGAATTGTTTTTTCTAAATCAACTTCAGAGTATGTTTGCTGGGGCGAAATGCATGTTGATTTATGAATATACATATATTGAATTATTTTTTAGAAAAAATAAGTGAACTGCAATTACCGCCAAAGCCAAAAGAATTTGTCATTATATGTTCAAATGAATACTTTTTATATTCTAAGAGTGGAGTTAATCCTGTACTTTCTATTGGTGTAGTAAAATTCAAACTAGGAAAAATTTCATGATTATTCAGAGCAATAATGCTAAATACCGATTCTATTGCGGCAGCAGCACCCAAACAATGTCCGATTTTAGATTTAGTAGATGCAAAAGGTGGAACTATTTCAAAAATTCTTTTTAAAGCTCTTCCTTCTACTTCGTCGTTATTTTCAGTTCCGGTGCCATGTGTATTTACATAGCCAATTTGAAAAGGAGAAAGGTTTGCAGTTTTTAATGCGCCTTTCATTGCTAAAAAAGGCCCCTCTCCATTGTCAGATAAAGCAGATGGATGAAAAGCATCATTTGAATTAAAATATCCTGACAGTATAGCGTATATTTTTTTATCGTCAACATCAGATTCTTTTTCTATAACAATAAATCCTGAACCTTCTCCAAGATTTAAACCATTACGATCTTTGTCAAATGGTTTGCAGTTTTGAGGAGCAAGAATACCTAATGAATTAAATCCATTTATTGTAAATTTTGCAAGACTATCAACACCTCCTACAATAGCTCGTTTCGCATAACCGTTATTTATAAGTCTTGCCGCAAACATTATTGCATTAGCAGAAGAGGAACAAGCTGTATTTATTGTATTACAAACACCTTTTACTCCAAGTTGATTTTGCAAAAATAAAGTTGTTGATCCGCAATCATAAGATGATAAGTATTCTGATCCGTTTTCTTTTGAATTGGAATCCTGATATAATTCATCAGTTAAACACATTCCTCCTACTGTGTTTGCAACAATTAAAGCGGTATCATAAGATTCAATCTGAGATTTAGTTAATTTGCTATCATTAACAGCTTCCTTTAAAGCATGAAGGGCTAAAAGCGAAGTTCTTGTAATTCCGTTTAACTTAATATTTAGACGATTTTTTAATTGTTCGTTTTCAATTTTAATTTCACCAAATTTAAGCGTGTCTGAATAAATTGTTTTAAATAATTGTAATGAAGACAAGCCGCATTCTGATTTAACAAGAGCATTATGATTTGCTTCAACCGAATCACCAAGCGCACTAATAACACCAATTCCTGTTATTGCAATCCGGCTCATGAAAAATTATTATTTTGTACGATGTTCCAGAATATAATCCAACATTGAATTAATATCAGCTAATATCTTTCTGCCGTCTTTTGGATCCTGAATTTTAATGCCGTATTCTCTTTCCAGTAAAACAATTAATTCAATAGAATCAATAGAATCCAGACCTAAACCATCACCAAAAAGTGGTTGGTCGTCTTTTATATCATCAGGAGTCATTTCAAGTAAATTTAAATACTTGATTATATGATTCTTTAACTGAAGTTTTAATTCTTCTCTTTCCATTTTATATTAAGTTATATAAATAGTAAGCAAAGATAAAATATTTATTATTATATCATTTAATTTCAACGCCATTTAATTTTTGACAATGCTTTAAAAGCATTTTTTTCAATTTCGGCAACTTCTAACAGGTAATTACTCATGTCGTTAAAATCTTGTTGTGAAGTAATTCTTCCTTTAAATATACCTGCTGCTTGAACTGCTGAGGAACGCCATAAATCACCAGATTTTGTAAATTGTTCGGAAATTTTTAAAAGTTCATCTTTGGGATGAAACTGATACGATTGTTGTAAAAAAGCAGCATAAATAAAACGAAATCCGCCACCGCCAGTGCCAATTTCTTCTTGCATTCTAACAAGTTGAGCCAAATAAATTCCAGCTGCTTTAACCCCAAGCTTATCTCTCCACTTTGTTATTTTTCGTGCTGTATATTTTATTCC
>CAIQJL010000169.1 GCA_903872185.1 uncultured Bacteroidota bacterium
AAGTACTATCGTTTGACCATAGGAAAGTATATTGAGGAGATCCACCGTTTACAATTACAGTTATAGTTCCGTCAGTTGAATTGTTATTGCAAAGTGCACTTAGGGGTGTTAAAGTTGTTGTTAATGCAGTTGGGCTTGTTAAATTGTATGTCAGACTATCTAGACAGCTATGAGAGTCGGAAATATTTAATTGTTGAATTCCTGCACATAAATTAGATGCGATAGTATCTATTGCTCCATTATTCCAATTATAAGTATATGGAGTTGTGCCGCCAAATACATTTACTGTTATTGATCCATTACATATAGAAGCACAAGTTATAGAACTGCTATCAACAATTGAAATATACAAGCTGTCTGGTTGTGTAATGTTAATTAATTTTACTCGTGAACATAAATTTAAATCACTTACCGTAACCTGATATTGTCCTGCACATAAAGTATCTGCAGTTGCAGTAGTCTCTGGAAGAGGGGTAGTATTCCATAAATATGTATAAGAAGGAGTTCCGCCTGAAGCAGAAACTGTAGCCCAACCATCACATCTGCCATAACATGAAATCATCATTGAATCTATAACAGTTACAACCATTTGTGAAGTATCTTGAAGTTCAAAATTTGAAATTTGAGAACAGCCATTAGCATCTGTAATTGTAATAAAATAGATATTTGCTTTTAATGAATCAATCATTGCAGTTGTTGCATTATTAGCATTTGCCCCCCATTGATAATTATAAGGAGATGTACCGCCAATAACAACAGCTGTTACTGAACCTGTAGAGTCACCCCCGCAATTAACTAGAACTATATTGTCAAATGTTATAGCAATTGTATCTGGTTCGGGAAGATTAATAGAATCTATAACAAAGCAGCCACCTTGTCCGGTAACGGTAACATAATATTCTGCGCTGCAAAGATTAATAGCAAGAGAATCAGTTTGACCATCTGACCACAAATATGTGTAAGGACCTAAAGAACCAGATGGAGTTGTTAAAAGACTTCCAATACAAACTCCATGACAACTTATTGTGGTAACAATAGATAGATTTGCAAGCATATTTCCTGGGTCTACTATTATTACACTATCAGCAAACTGGCAACCATTAAAGTCAGTAACTGTATAATAATATGTGTTAGGACAAAGTCCTGTTGCAGTAGAATCTGTTTCGCCTGCGATTGACCATTGGTAAGATACGTATGGAGGAGTTCCACCAGAAGGAATAAGTATTATTGATGCATTGCAAAAACCGGTACAGCTAATAGGAATGATAGAATCATTAACTGTTAATGCTGCTGCATTTGTAATAACAACAGAGTCAATTCGGGAACATAGATTTGCATCAGAAACGGTAACATAATATGTTCCCTGACAGAGATTAATTACGGTATCATTTGTCGTATTGTTAAAGTCATTCCAAAGATATGTATAAGGTGAAGTGGCACCTGATGCTGTAACAGTTGCACTTCCATCACATAAACCAGAACAGGTTACGTGATTTGTATCTGAAATAAAAATTGAAAGGCTTGAATTGTCAGTTATTGTTACTGTTCCAACAATAGTACATCCATGAGCATCTGTTGCAGTAATAGAATAAATATTTCCGCAAAGATTTATTGCAGTATCATTTGTTTGAGCTAAAGCATTAGTTCCCCAGAGGTATGTGTAAGGAGCAGTACCCCCAATAACAACTGCTGTTGCTGTTCCTGTACAGTTTCCTGGTCCACAAGCAATTTGAGTAACATTAGTAAAGCTTATTTGTAAAGTATCTGGTTCTCCAAGAATAATTGTAGCAGTTGCAGAACAAAGGTTTATGTCTTTAACTGTTACATCATACGTTCCAACACAAAGACCAAATATTGTGTCAGTTGTTAGGGTGTTGCTCCATATATAAGTAAATGGAGGTGTCCCGCCTATAACTGTTGCTAATATAGAACCATTGCAATCACTATGGCAAGTAATGGAATCAACAATTGATATGTTAGCAGATAGAGCTGGAGGTGCCACTAATGAAATAGAATCAATAATTGAACAAAGGTTAGCATCAGAAATAGTTACGTGATAAAATGTATTAGCACATAAATTATTTAAAGTGTCATTTGTTTGCAAAGGAATTACATCCCATAAATAGCTGTATGCTCCAGTCCCACTAGATGGAATTGCAATTGCTGATCCGTCACAAAGTGAAGAACATGTTATTGGAATTATTCCAATTGAATCAGTTAATAATGGAGGATTAATTAAATCAACTAGTATAGTTCTTGAACATAAACTGTCATCTCTAACAGTAATAATATAGCTGCCTGAACAAAGTAATGTGTCGAAAGGTTGATTATTTAAAAGGTCATTACTCCAGGAAAAGGAATAAAATGGTGAAATTAAATTTGGATAACCTCCAAGTGCAACAACTGTTATTCCCCCATTACAATTTCCATTACATAGCGGATTATTGGAAGAAATTAGACTTAGTGATAAATTAGAAGTATCAATGATTGAAACACTATCGATAGCAGTACATAAATTAAAATCTGTAACAGTTACAGTAAATGTTCCTGCACAAAGGCTATCTGCAACATCAGTATTTTGATTATAACCATTTGAGTTTAATTCCCAGAAATAAGTATAAGGACCTGTACCACCACCAGCTAAAACTGTTGCTGTTCCAGAACAGTTACCATGGCAACCAACCTGACTTGAATCTGTAACAGTGGCTATAACTGTTGAAGGTTGATTAAACGTTTCAGAAACAATTATAGAACAACCATTAAAATCAGTGATTGTAACAAAATATGTATCTGCACAAAGACTGTCTGCTATTTGAGTAGTTTCAATAATATTTGGATACCAGGCATAAGTATAAGGTGCAACACCTCCTAAAGGATTTGCAGTAAGTATACCATTACAAACTCCATTACAAGAAACATTTTGAGTTATGTCCAGAGTTCCTGTTAAAATAGGTGGACTTGTTATTGTTACCGTTTGTGTTACTAGTGGACATAAATTAAAGTCAGTTACGGTTATTCCACAGTTTCCTGCGCATAACCCTGTTGCAATAGGTGTGTTTTGCCCGTTACACCAAGTATATGAATATGGTAACGTTCCTCCTGATGGAATAGCTGTGGCAGTTCCGTTACAATCGCTGTTACAAATGGGATTTGTTGTTGAGATTAATAAACTAAGAGCTTGAGGTTCTGTTATAACAACTTGTAATAAGCGACTACATAAATTAGCATCTTCTACAGTAACCGTATAAGTTCCATTACATAAACTATTAGCAAAAACTCCTGTTTGAACAGGAATTGTGTTCCATGTGAAAGTATAAGGAGGGAGGCCACCGGAAGCAGTAACTGTCCCTGTGCCATCACATAATCCAAAACAAGTTGGATTTGTAAAATTTACCAATGAAATTTGAAGATTTGAAGTGTCTTTTATTTCAATTGTTACAGTTGTGGAACAACCTAGGAAATCAGTAACTGTAACAGTATAGAATCCAGCAATTAGATCTGAGTAAGTATCTGTTCCATCACCAGTAAATGCATCTGGAGACCAATCATATGAATAAATAGGAGTTCCTCCAACAGCAGTTACTGTTGCGCTACCAGTATTTCCACCATTGCAATTTACATCAGTTGTATCAGTAATTGATGCAGATATAGATGATAATGGTTGAGTAATAGTTACTGATGCAGTTGTAACACAGAAATTAAAATCTGTTACTGTAACATCATACACTCCATCAATTAAATTAGAGTATGTGTCAGTGTTATCTCCAGTAAATGCATTAGGCGACCAATCATAACTGTAAGGAATTGTGCCACCAAATCCAGTTACTGTTGCGCTGCCATTATTTCCACCCAAACAACTTACATTTATTTGAGTTGTAATTATTGCAGTTAATTGAGCTACCGGTTCTGTAATAATAATTGGTATATTTACTGTGCACCCATTATTGTCCTTTATGGTAACAATGTGTGGACCTGCTAATAATCCATTAAATATTCCGTTAGCAATAAAAGCACCACCATTAAGTGAATAAGTATAATTAGGTGTTCCTCCTGCGCCAATAACAGTAACACTTCCGGTGTTCTGACCAAAACAAAGCACGTTGATTTGATCTGAAATAGATCCAGATAAAATAACTGGTTGGGCAATAATAATGTTCCCAGTATTTGTTGAGCAATTAAGAGAATCGGTAACTGTAATATTATAAGTTCCAGCAAAAAGTCCAGTAAATGTACTGTCATTTTGATTCCCTATTCCAATATTATAAACATAAGGTGGATTACCTCCTAAAGCATGCACAACAATAGAGCCAGTGTTTCCTCCAAAACATAATTCATCTACTATATCTGTAGAAACAACATTAATATCTTCAGGTTGAATAATTACAATTGGGCCAATTGTTTTTGTACAAGTTCCATCAGTTACAGTTATTGTATATGGGCCTACAGATAATCCATTAAAGATATTTGAACCTTGAGGCCCAGCACCAATATTATATGAATAGATGCCAGTAGGACCTCCAGCTGCTGTAATAGTTATTGTTCCATTACTATTTCCGAAGCAAGGAGCAATATTTGTATGTGTTGCACTAAGTATGATATCAGTGGGTTCAGTAATGGTTACGCTATAGGTTGCAATACAAGTAGCTGCATCAGTAACTGTTAGGTTGTATGCGCCAGCACATAAATTTGAAATATCTAAACTGTTTGAATTAAATCCGTTCGGCCCTATCCAAATAGAGATATATGCAGGTGTACCAGTTGTTACGGTCATGTCAATTAATCCATCACAATTACCGAAACAGCTAGTATTCGTATGTGTTTCAGTTAAGATAAGTGCGTTAACTGTGACCGTAGCGCTGGTAATAGCCGTACATGTAGCTGCATTAGTGACTGTAACTGTATATGTTGTTGTAACTGCAGGGTTAACAGTAATAGCAGCTGTAATCGCCGCATTGCTCCATAAATAACCAGTTCC
>CAIQJL010000170.1 GCA_903872185.1 uncultured Bacteroidota bacterium
CAAGCATGCATAGCATCCCATGTAGCCCCTCCAATATGTGGAGTTATTATAACATTTAACCCTAGGTTTTGGGCCTTCCATAGATTACTATCTGAAACGTTTTCGAGCTCAGTTTCTAACACATCAGTTGCTACACCTGCAATAATTTTATTATTCAATAATTCAAATACCGCCTTTTCATCAACAATTTTACCACGTGAAGTGTTTATTATAAATACACCAGACTTACAACAACTAAGATTTTCATTATTTAACAAATGAATTGTATTTTCTGATAAATGAACATGTATGCTAATTATATCAGATTTCCTAATTAAACTAATTAATTCAGAAACCCTTTCAAACTCAGTGTCTATGACAAAAGGATCATAATAAATCACATTCATATCAAATGCCTTAGAATATTGAGCTACTTTTTTTCCAAGGCGGCCTAACCCAATAATGCCAATAGTTTTATTATATAATTGATAACCTCGAAACTGATCTCTGCACCATCCGCCAGATTTAACATGTTCGTTAGCAATTGGAATATTTCTAATTAATGACATCAGTAATGCCCATGTGTGTTCAGCTGTAGAGGGTATAGACTCTAAGAAATTTGTTTCTCCACGAAGTGATAAAACGGATATTCCTCGTTTTTCGGTTTCGCTAAAATCAATATGATCAAGACCTGTTGTTGCAGTAACTATAAATTTAAGAGATGGAAATAAATTCAATTCAGCTTCTCCAATATATCTATCCAATCTAATAATCAATACTTGTATATCTGCACGTATGAGATTTGTTTTAACATTGTCCCAATTACTTTCATAATATTCAGTAAACTGATTAAGTCTTAGAATAGCATTCGAACTATAACCCATCGGTTCAATATTTAGGACTTTATAACCTGCCATTGTTCCAAGCTTTTATTAGAGCTTCAGCAATAATGAGATCACGTGGCTCATCAATATTACATAAGTATTTACTTTCCATAACAAAGGGTACCGAAGGTTTAGCCATAATTACACCCTGTTCAATAAAAGCATCCCTTTTGACCAAATAAATTGACCCATTACGATAATATGCCGGAGGGATATCCTGTCTTCTAGCCTGCTCAAATTCAGGGATAAAAGATTCTAAAAGATTCTCTTTAATTTTATACATTCGAGCAGGATGTATATCTGTCATTTCACAAACACTTATTAAAGCACTGGCATTTGATTTTTTAAAAATTTCTATTGCATCCGTAATGTGATAGGTTTCTCGGATAGGTGCTGTAGGTTGTAATAACATTATAACATCATATAAATCACCTGCTTTTTTCTCAGCAATTTCTAGAACATTATTAATAACAGGTATAATGGATGCCTTATCTGTTGCCAATTCCGGAGGCCTTTTAAGACAAACAACTCCCTGCATTTCTGACAACAGCAATATATCATCGTCATCAGAACTTACATAAATGTCTGCGAAACAATTTGCTTTTATTGCAGCATCAATCGAATACCTTATTAATGGTTTTCCCTCAATAAAATGACTATTTTTTCCAGGAACACCTTTTGATCCTCCCCTTGCAGGAATTATTGCAAGTATTTTCATTCTTAATAAGTTATTCTTTTATGAAAGGTTAGCGGTATTCTAGATAATAAATCAGCCATTTTTTCACCTGAGTTACCATCGCCATAAATTGGATCAGGTTTATAATGTCCTTTTTTCCATTGTTTTTGAATTGCTTTTTCTATTTCCGTGCGGTCATACTTTACATCAGTAACATTATGTCCACGCTCTCTTCCATCTTGTCTGGAACCAATATTTATAACAGGCACACCAAGATATGCACATTCACGAATTCCTACACTTGAATTGCCAATTAAACATTTTGAATTTTTAAGTAAAATTAAAAAATCCTGTGGTTCCATGTTTTTAAAAAAATGAACAAAAGGAATCTCGTTGTGTTCGCGAAAAACACGTATTCCTTTTGAAGTACCATCAGCACCAGCATCAACATTAGGCCAAAACCATAATGTTGGCAATTTTAGTTTATAAACAGCATGTAATGTCTCTTCAATATGCTTCCTTGATTCTAAATATTCATTAGTAACCGGATGCTGCATCACTACTATATAGCCACTCTCTATATGATTTAGCTCTCCAACTCCACCATATTTCTTGAATGGATCAAAATTTAAATTTGGATTCTGTAACACTTTATCAGCAATATCTATAGAAGGGCATCCTGTATTATATACAGTCGAAATTTCCTCACCCATTCTAATAACTCTTTCTTTTGACTTTTTAGAAGCAACGAAATGAATATCGGATAATTTAGTGATTGCATGCCTAACTTTTTCGTCAATATTACCAGTTACCTCACCTCCTTGAATATGAACAAGTGGAATATTCATATATGATGCTGCAATTGCAGTAGACATAGTTTCGAATCTATCAGCGATAGTAACAACTGCATCTGGTTTTAAATTTTCAAATACAGTGGCTAATTCAAGTATTCCTAAACCGGTAGTTTTTGCCATGGCTGTAAGATTTTCACCTTCCAGCACGTTAAAGATTTTTGCATTAATACAAAAGCCATCTTTTTCAATATAATTTACAGCTGTACCATATCGGTCTAGCAATGCAGATGCTGCAATTACAAGTTGCAATTCAAGCTGTGAGTGTTCTTTTATAGCGTGCAAGGTTGTTTTAATCCTACTGTAGCTAGGTCTCGCAGTTATAACAACACAAATTTTTCTCTTATTCATCAAGATTTTCTTTTTTTAAAAATTCATATTGCGTAATAGAAGCATTTATTTTTTTTCCTATTACACTTTTAAATTCAGCTGCTGAAATTCCATAACCATAGGGTTTCTTAGTCTCCAAGTCATCAAAAGTTAATACATGTCCCTTTTGAAGATTTTTATTTACGGCTAAAGACTTTCCAAACATAACTTTTAATGATTTAAACTCAGCTTCATTTTTTTCAATAGGCTTTTTCATTGCTTTCTCTAAAAATCGTACACCATCATTTAATTGCTTTATCTCACTAATTGTTAAAGAAGCTTCCGCATCTGGACCAAACATTTGCCTATCAAAGACTGCATGAAATTCCAATACTTCTGCACCAAGAGCGACAGCTGCTAAACTTGGATAAATCGTACCACTATGATCCGAAAATCCGATAGGAATATTGTATTTTAATTTAAGTTCATTTATTTTACCTAATCCAATATTTTCAGGTTTACTTGGATATTCTGTAATACAATGAAGGATGTTATATTTATTGCCAAAATCCTTTATAATATTAACCGTATTAGCAAGTTCCACGTCATTACACAGCCCTGTTGAAAGAATGATAGGTTTTTTTGTCTTGCAAATTTTTTCAATCATCAAAAGATTAGTAACTTCTCCAGATCCTATCTTATATTGATTTACGTTTAATTCTACCAGATACTCCACTGCTTTAATAGAAAAAGGTGATGCGATAAACTCTAAACCGACACTCTCACAATGTTTTTTAATTTCTTTCCATTGATCAAGAGTAAACTCCATTCGTTTCCAATAGTCATACCTTGTTTTGTCAACATAACTAAATTTCTTTCTGAAAGGTTCGTAAATACTACTTTCGGCTTCAGCAATATGAATCTGAAATTTAACAGCATTTACTCCAGTTTGAGCGATTGCATCAATATAAGAATGAAGAATTCCCAAGCTTCCATCATGAGCCTGTGCAACCTCAGCTATTAGAAAAATATCCATTTAAATATAATTTAAAATAACATTAAGTACATCTAGTTTAAATGAAAAGAAATTATTCTTTTATTATTATTTAAGCAAATTAACAAAAGTGCATATTTTATTATTGATTTTACAAAATAATGATATTTTAAATTCTTTTATAATAATCTTTATACCACAGCACAAATTTTTTAATTCCTTCTTTTACCGGAGTTGTTGGCTTATAGCCCACTGCATCTTCAAGATGAGTAACGTCAGCATGTGTCATGGGAACATCTCCTAATTGCATCGGCAAAAAGTTTTTAATGGCAGTTTTTCCAACTGCTTCTTCAATGGCACCTATATATTCCATAAGTTTTATTGGAGAAGAATTTCCTATATTAAATAATCGATATGGCGCTGGTGATGTTGCAGGATCGGGATGTTCGCCATTCCATTCTTCATTGCCGGTGGGTGGGTTATCAATTACCCTTGTAATTCCTTCTACTATATCATCAATATAGGTAAAATCGCGAACCATATTACCATTATTAAAAACATCAATGGGCTTGCCTTCAATTATTGCTTTTGTAAAAAGGAACAAAGCCATATCCGGTCTACCTTTTGGTCCGTATACTGTAAAAAATCTTAGTCCAGTTGTTGGAACATTAAACAAATGACTATAAGTGTGAGCCATTAATTCATTGCTTTTTTTAGATGCTGCATATAAACTTATAGGATGATCGACATTATCTGCAACTGATAGTGGCATTTTTGTATTTAAACCATATACACTAGAACTACTGGCATATACAAAATGCTTAACAGGGAATTCACGGGCAGCTTCAAGTAAATTTATAAAACCAACAATATTTGAGTTTATATATGCATGAGGATTTTCAAGAGAATAACGAACACCAGCCTGTGCAGCAAGATTACATATAGCATCTGGTTTAAAAGTTTTAAATACTTTTTTACTCGTTGTTAAATCTTCGAGTTGAGTTTTAATAAATGAGTAATTTGAGAAAACAGTACTTTGAATTATCTCATTTTCTATAATGTTATTTTTTTCAATACCAACCTCATTTAATCGTGAATATTTTAGGTTAACATCGTAATAATCGTTTATACAATCTAGGCCAAGAACAACATCTCCCCTATCAATTAATTTTTTAATAAGGTGTGAGCCGATGAAGCCTGCTGCTCCTGTAACGAGGATTTTTTTATAACTCATATTTAATATTGCTAATTTTAAATATATTTTACTTAACAAATTCTACAATTCTTAAACATGCATTACCATCACCATATGGGTTTACTGCCATTGCCATTGTTTTGTAATATTTTTGGTCATCTATCAAGTGAGAAACTTCATTAATAATGACACTCTTATTAGTACCAACTAGTAAAACAGTTCCTGCATCTACAGCTTCGGGCCTTTCAGTAGTATCGCGCATAACAAGCACCGGTTTTCCAAGTCCGGGAGCTTCCTCTTGTATACCACCAGAATCAGTAAGAACCAAATAACTAATATTCATAAGATAAACAAAGGGCAAATAATCAAGCGGTTCAATAAAATAGATATTGTTATTTATGCATTTTTCAGGATTTGAATCAATTATTTCTCCAAAAACATTTTTTACTGCCGCCCTAACATTAGGATTTAAATGCATTGGGTAAACAAAATCAACCTCAGAATATTTATTTCCTAACTCCTTTATTGCTTCACAAATATTAATAAAACCATCGCCAAAATTTTCTCGGCGGTGCCCTGTTATAAGCACTAATTTTCTATTTTTATTTTCCCATTTTTCACAAATATGCTCAGAAATTCCTACAGCAATAAGTCTGTTTGTAATTACATTTTTTACTTTGTTATCATTTTTACTTTTATTAACAACGTGAAATAATGCATCAATTACAGTATTTCCTGTAACAACAATTTTGTTATCATCAATACCTTCATTTAATAAGTTCTGTCGACTTAATGAAGTTGGGGCAAAATGAATACTGGCAATACGGCTGGTAATCTGGCGGTTCATTTCCTCAGGCCATGGGCTATAAATATTGTGTGTTCTTAATCCTGCCTCTATATGGCAAACTGGAATTTGCTGATAAAAAGCAGCCAAAGCTGCAGTTGTTGAAGTTGTAGTATCACCATGCACCAAAACATAATCAGGCTTTACTTCAGACAATACTTCACGTAATCCTAAAATTACCCTTGAGGTAATATCATACAAATCCTGTCCGGATTTCATAATATTCAAATCAAAATCAGGTTTAATTTCAAAAAGTTCTAAAACCTGATCTAACATTTCCCTGTGCTGAGCGGTGACACAAACAATTGTTTCAAAAGTTTCTGGAAATTTTTGAAACTCCTTGACAAGCGGAGCCATTTTAATAGCTTCAGGCCTTGTTCCAAAAATCAATAATATTTTTTTTCTCATTCGTTATTCTGAAAATAAGAAACTGTTTTGAAAATAAATAAATAAATGCAAAATGCTGTTATTCTGCTATATTAGAAAAAACTAAGGAGTCATTCTGAGGTTCTCGAAGA
>CAIQJL010000171.1 GCA_903872185.1 uncultured Bacteroidota bacterium
ACCAAATTGTTGATGAAATCCTTCGCCAATTATTTTATTTTCATGAATAATTACACAACCAACCAATGGGTTTGGAGCAGTTTGTCCTAAGCCCATTTCTGCTAGTTCAATGCAACGTTTCATAAAAACTTGGTCGATATTCATGCTTAATTTTTTATCTTTGAGTCTATGTCTGAAACTATAAATTCATACTTTAATCAACTGGTTAACAATTTAAAAACAATTTATTCAGATCGTGAATCTGAAAGCATTGCATTTTTGGTAATAGAATATGTGCTAAATTACTCAAAATTCAGTTACTCAGAAAATCGATCGCAATCATTTCCTGAAACAAAAAAAGAGATATTGAAATCTATAGAAATAAGATTATTAAACTCAGAACCCATACAATATATTATTGGTGAAGCTGATTTTTTTGGTTTAAAATTCAAGGTTGATAATAATGTGCTAATTCCAAGGCAGGAAACTGAAGAATTAGTTCAGCTAATTTTAACAGAAAATAATGCCGAAAAACTAAAACTACTCGATATTGGAACAGGAAGTGGTTCTATTCCTGTTTCTTTAAAAAAGAATAGAAATAACTGGGATATTTATGCAACTGATATTTCAAGTGCCGCTTTGATAATTGCGACAGAAAACGCTAAAGAAAATAATACTGAAATAACATTTTTACAAGATGATATTTGTAATTCAGTAGCGTTTAATTCAGATAAGAAATTTGATATTATTGTAAGCAATCCACCGTATATTCCCAGAATGGAGATTGATAAAATGCATAATAATGTTAAAAATTTCGAGCCACATTTAGCACTTTTTTCTCCGGATGATAATCCTTTAATTTTTTATCAACATATTGCAGAATTTTCGCAAACACATTTAAATAAAAACGGAACTTTATATGTAGAAATTCATGAAAAGTTTGCAAATGAAGTGTCAGAGTTATTTAAAAACAAAGAACTTAAAAACATAAATATTATTAACGATATAAACGAAAAAGCAAGAATTGTAAAAGCAACTATTAAAAGCTTTTTGTCATGTTGAGCAAAGCGAAACATCTATATCCGTATCCTGATTCTTCGCGGAGTTTATCCTGACAAAGGAAGGGCTCTAAATGACATTTGGAGTAAAAATTAAAAAAGCAGTTTTGACTAACTACGAATTCTATATTAACCGTGCTATGTACTGGTGCAGCCGTCGCGAAATGTGCTGCAGTGAAGTTAAACTTCGTTTACAAAAAGCAGAGGTTGACGAAACATCTATTAAAAAAATTCTTGCTAAGCTTATTGAGGAAAACTTTATAAACGAAGAACGATTTGTTAAAGCCTTTATTCATGATAAATTAGAATATCAGAAATGGGGTTTGTCTAAAATTAAAAATGCCTTATATCTTAAAAATATTCCAAAAGAATTAATTACCGAAGGTATTTCAGGGGTAGATAAAGAAGCTTATCTCTCAAAACTTATTGAAATTGCCTTGCATAAATTAAAATTTATTAAAGCCGAGAATGATTTTTTACGAGATCAGAAACTCTTACGTTTTCTTGCATCTAAAGGAGTTTCGGCAGACGATGCGTTCAAAATAATAAATATTATTAAATCAAAAAAGTAAAATATTGCAATAAAATTGCAACCCAAATATTTTTTTCTTGTCTTTAGTTTTGAAATTAAATCCTGAAAAGGAATAGTGCAGGAAGATATTCATAAAAAATTAGTTGAAAAGTGTATCCGAGGTGAACGGAAGGCACAGTTTGAGTTATATAAACTTTATTCAAAAGCTATGTTCAATATTTCCTACAGAATGTTAAATAATAAAAGCGATGCAGAGGACATGCTTCAGGAAGTATTTACTGAAATTTTTAGCCGTATTCATTCATTTAGGTTCGATTCAACTATCGGTGCATGGATTAAACGTATTACTGTTAACAAATGCATTAATGAAATTAACCGTAAAAAAACCAACCTCAATTTTGTTGAAGATATTTCTGTCTTTGATAAAGGCGAATTTGAAGAAGAAGAAAGCGTTTCGTTATCGGTTGAGAATGTTAGAAACGCTATGGAAAAATTACCAAATGGAAGCCGTATTATTTTTTCACTTTATTTACTTGAAGGCTATGACCATGAGGAAATCAGTCAGATATTAAATATAAGTGAATCTACCTCAAAAACCCAATACATGAGAGCCAAACAAAAAGTTAAAGAACTTTTAAAGCCACAACTATATGAAACAAGATAAGTTCGAAAAATTTGTTTCTGAAAATCTAAAGGAATTCGATGAGCTTGAGCCATCGATGCAAATTTGGGAACAAATTGACAAAAATATACAACCTAAAAAACCTAATCTTTTTTTAAAGATTTCATGGCAAGTAGCTGCTGCTATAGCAATTTTTATTGTGTCATATTTTTTCCGCGATTATGTTCAAGATGATAAAGTATACTATGCCACCACAGTAAAACAAATTAATAATGTAAGTATTAACACAAGGCAAGTAATACAACAAAAAACATTAAAAAAAGAAATTCAAAGCAAGAATTCAATTATCACAAATATTAATAAAGACAAACAACTTGCAAATAATAAAACTATAGAAAAAAACGCTTATTCGGAACTTAATGAATTAAGTAGTTATTATACTGTAAAAATAAATAAAGAGAAAAACGACATATTCGTTTTAGCCTCAAATAATCCAGAAGTTAAAACTGAAATAAACAACGAATTTGATCAACTGGATAAGGCATACAAAGAATTGCAAATGGATTTAAAAGAAAATATAGACAATAACCAAGTAATTGATGCAATGATTCAGAATTACAGAATGAAACTTGAAGTGTTAGAGTATATGAAAAATCATCTTAGCACTGTGGATATAAAATAACATTATGAAAATAAACAAAGTTATGAGATATAGAAAAACAGCGACAATGTTAATTCTTCTTATAGGAACAACAATCGCACAGGCACAAATGGTAGAACGACATAAAACCATTGTAAAATCTTTTAAAATTTTGCCTGAAAACAATGTTCAGGTAAGTAATAAATACGGGAATATTCATATTGTTACTGGAGTAACTGATTCGGTTCGTTTTGAGATTGAAATTAAAGTAACAGATAAGCAAGTTGAAAAAACCGATAAGATTATAAGTAATATAGATGTTCAATTTAACTATTCACCGTATTACATTATTGCAAATACTTTTTTTAATGATTATAAAGGTAGCATATGGTCAAATATTTCGGATTATGCAAGTACAGCAATAAGTGGAGGGAATAAAATAGAAATTAATTGGGTAATCTACATTCCTGAAAATTGCGAATTAAAAATTGAAAACAAGTTTGGAAATGTGTATACAACAAATCACACAGGGAAATTTTCCCTTGATCTTTCTAATGGTGATTTTCAGGCAAACAATTTAAATGGTGATACAAAGCTAAAAATTGAATTCGGAAAAACACATTTGAACAACTTAACAAATGCGAATATTGACATAAATTATGCTGATTTAGATTTAAAAAAGGCAACGAAAATTGATTTGATAAGTAGATCTTCCGATATTAATATTCAAAGTGTTGGAGAGCTTGAATTAAATTCTCGACGCGATAAATATATCATAGATTCTATAAATGTATTAAAAGGAGACGTCTATTTTACCTCGCTTAAAGTCCGTAAAATCATGAAAGATATGATGCTTACAGTTAAATATGGAGATCTTTCTTTTGATGAACTATCGTCAGATTTGAGATATTTCAACCTTACTTCTTCTTATGCAGATGTGTTTATAACAATGCCCACCAACTTTTCTGCAAATATAGATCTTGGTTATAGAAAAACAATACTAGCTATTCCAACAATTTTTAAATCTTTGCCTTTAGATCTTACGAATAAGGACACGCAGGAGTATCGACTTCAAGGTTTAATTTTTGATACAGAAAGTAAGAACGAGATAGATTTTAAGCTCAATTGTAATCTGGGCACATTGTCAATAAGAATAAGGTAATATTTATAAATATTTGTTCCCTTAGCTAGTCAGGATTTGCAATCCTGACTATAATAATTGAGGATTTGTAATCCTCACAAAAGACCCTTTACTTCTCGATAGTCTCTCAAATTAACATTATATATGATTAGAACAAATAACAATGACTTTTTGGAGTAGTTTTCAATAAATGTGAAAATTTATCAGAAAAAACTTTTTGTTTTTTGCAACCCTCAATTATTTTTCTTGTCCTTTAATTCTGAAACAAACTTATCAGTTATGAAAAATAAAATTTTTTATTTAGCAATTTTCTGCTCATTAATAATTCTTACCTCTTGTTTAAAACCAAAAGTTGAAGGTAATTATCATGTTGTAAGTATAAATAGAACTCTTACAAATTTTTCAGAAATTGTTTCTGAGGGCAGTTTTGAGGTTTATTATTCTTGCGACAGTGTATCTAGTGTTAAAATTGAAGCAGAAGAGAATATAATCCCTTATGTAGAAACAAATATTCATGGGCAAAGCCTTGTTATTAGAACTTCAAATAGTAAAAGACTTGAAACTCATTTTCCAATAAAAGTTTTTGTAAAATCTCCAACTATATCTAATGTCATACTTTCTGGTACGGGTTCAATTTATGTTGATAGCGTAAAAGCAACAAATTTAGAAATAACTTTAAAAGGTTCTGGAAATATCAATGTTGTGGCTTATTCGCAATTAATAGAGGCATCAATATCTGGCTCTGGAAATCTTTATCTTTCTGGTCATACTTCTTCCGGTGAATGCAGTATATCGGGATCAGGAGAAATAAATGCATTTAACATTATTCAGGATACTTGTTTTGCAAATATTTCCGGATCTGGATCTATGAACTTACAAGTTATAGATTATTTAAATGCGAACATTAGTGGTAGTGGAAAAATATATTATATCGGAACTCCTATTGTAAACACTAATATTACTGGTTCCGGAAGAGTAATTCATCAATAAACTTAAATAATAAAGAACATGAAAAAGATCACTTTATTTGCTTTAGCAATTGTTCTTGTCTCTTCAGCTATAGCACAGGAACAAAAAGTACCATACGAAATAAAAACTCTACTTGGTAAAAACACTTCACATGGAGGTTATTTGGGATTATCCTGGGGGTATTCACAAGTAAATGGCAAAGATGCAGTAATTGGCGGAGCAAGACTTGGTTGGGTTATAAATCATTCTTTTGCTATGGGTTTTGTGGGAAATGGTTTTGCAAATAATGTAAGCTATAAATCAGTTGAAAATGACTGTGATTATTATTTAACAGGCGGTTATGGTGGATTGTTTTTTGAGCCAATTATTGGATCTAGATATCCTATTCATGTTGCATTTCCTGTAACAATGGGTGCTGGTGATGTTCAGCTAAATCAAACTTTTTATAATGGTGCAGAACCATGGGAAACTTTTACTAAAGATGAGGATGAATTTATATTTATAGAGCCTGGTGTTGCAATAGAACTAAATATGTTAAAACATTTTAGAATAACATTAGGGGTCAGCTATAGATATACATCGCCTGTTAGATTAGAATATTTATCAACAGCAGTATTAAATGGGTTATCTGGAACTGTTACATTAAAATTTGGAAAGTTTTAATGTAAAACAGAACATTCTTATTCTGATTTTTCTTTTAACAAAGCAACAACATTTTTTAAGTCATATGGTTTAAGAACTTCCAATGCAAATTTAAATTCGTCATTTAAATCGAAAAGTTGTCTTTTTTGTGCTATGTTGTTATTAATTTCGAAAAGATATGGTTTTGTTTGAAATAAGTTTAAAATTTCTTCTAACCCAAATAAGTTATTGTTGTGATATAGCATATCATACAAAGTACATGCAAATATATAATCATGTGTAGTGTCAATAGTTAATCTTAATTCTTTTTTATCAAAATCGTATTGTTTAAGCTGAACGTTAAAAAGACTAGGGTTATTATACATGTATGATGTTACATTTTCTGTATCGTATTTTTCTTTTGCATTAGCAAAGCATTTTTCAAGTGCTTTAAAAGTGAATATCTCGAAATTTGTTCCAAGTGGTAATCCTCTTGTTGCAAAGTATTCTGGAGCATTAGTTTGAAATGCTGTAACTGAATCTTTTAAATATTTAGGGTCAATAAAAGGGTTATCAGCAGTAATTCTAATTACATTTTTGCATTTATTAAAATCAGCGGTGTCATAAAAGCGCTTCAATACATTTTCTTCATCGCCCTGAAAATATTTATACTTCATTTTTTCGCAATGTGTAACTATAGCAGAATCTTTCTCATTTATTGAAGTTGCGATTATAATATTTTCTATACCTGCTGCTTTTACACGAATAACAATTTGGTCTAAAATGCAAAGTTCACTATTAAACGGAAGTGGTTTTAAAACTTTTCCGTAAAATCTTTCGGCACCCATACGTGCTTGAATTATTGCTGTACATGTATTTACCATGCTGTCCATCCTCCATCAATTGCTAGGTTTTGCCCAGTAATATAGCTTGATGCATTTGATGCAAAAAACACAAATGCTCCAGAAAGTTCTTCTGGAACTCCAATTCTTTTTAACATTGTTTTGTTGTTCAATCGCTCAATAAAATCCTGATGTTCCTGAACAGATGGGCTAGGAAATGGGCCAGGACTAATACAATTTACTGTAATCCCATTTTCGCCTAAGTACCCTGCAAAATATTTTGTTAATTGTATAACACCAGCTTTTGCTGCACCATATTGTGGTGGATTTAAAAATTCGTCGTTTTTGTAAATTCCAAAATCAGGAGAAACCATGCCGTACATTGATGATACGTTAATTATTCTACCGTAATTTTGTTTTTTCATGTAGGGAATTACTTCACGAATACTTCTATATACGCTAGCAAGAGTGCCATCAAGTGAATATGCAAAATCTTCATCGCTTAAGGCATCGGGTTTATTTCCTTTTAAATAAAAAGCATTATTTATTAAAATGTCAATTTTGCCATCTGCTAAATTAATTTCTTTGAAAACAGATTTTATTTTTTCAGTATTTGCAAGATCAAATTCTTTAAAAATAACAGAACTGCCAGCAAATTCTTTGTCGAATTTGTTTTTATCTCTGCCTAAGACATATGTTTTTGCACCTGCTTCAGATAAACTTTTTGCAACAGCTTTTCCCAGATGTCCGTAGCCACCTGTTATTAAAGCGTTTTTTCCTTCGAGTGAGAATAGTTTCATTTTATTTTCCAAAGATAAGGTAAAATATAGTTGTTATTTGTTTCATTCAACTCTTTAAGAGATTGAATTATTTCATCAGTTAGAAAGTAATTACTAGTTGTTTCGAGATTATCGGCAAATTGCTTTGAGTTATCTACTCCCATAACAACGTTGCTAATGTGTTTGTTTTGTAATGCAAAAAGTATACATAAAATGTCTTTTGGAGTATCGTATAGAGTTGAAATCCTATTTAGTTTTTCAAGCTTGGATTTAAACCCTTCGAAAAAGGGATGAAGTTTTTCTGTGTCAGAAAAAATTAAACCTTGTAAAAATACCGACCTTATGTGGATAGAAATATTTCTTTTATAAAGTTCTTCAAAATATTTTTCAAAACGCTGATCAAAAACATTATATGGAATCTGAATAATATTAAAATTAACTTTGTTTTCAAATAAATATTCTAATTCTTCAGGGTGGTAAAGAGAAAAACCAATTTTTTCTACTACTCCTTTATTTTGTAGTTTTTCTAATTCAGAATAACTTTCTGGATGTTCTTTATATGATAAAAAATCGTGATAAAGTATTCCGTAAAGCTTTTTTAAATTTAATCTGGAACAAGATTCAATTACCGAGTCAGTTAATCTTTCAATATTTTGTTTAGTAATCTTTGTTACAACTTTCCAGTTTTGGTTTGAATTTAAAATGTAATTACCTAATCTGGTTTCGCTATCACCATATGCCTGGGCGGTATCAAGAAAAAGTAAATTGTTTTTAACAGCAATTTCGAGAATACTGGCTATTTCATTATCTGAGATTTTTCCAGACGTGTTATTAATGCCATAATCTAATCCAAGCTGAACAGTTCCCAGAATAATTTTTTCAAGTAATTTATTCTTTTCAGGTATCATATTATAAGCAAGCAAGATTTAATTTTGAAATTGACTATTACAAATCTATGTAAAATTTATAGAATAGTCTAACTAATATAAAACAGTAAAAAACAATTAAATAATAATAATGTTTTTTACCACAGATTGCCGTAATGGTCACAATATTAAGATAATGTTGTTGTTGGCGAATAGATGTTTTGCTTGGTAATATTAAAAACTTATAGATGAAAAATGTTGATTATTTTAAATAACAGTCGTACTTTTAACCAAGAAATTTTTCAAAAAAAATAATTATGAAAACAAATTTTAGAATTTTTGCATTAGTGTTGCTTTCTTTTTCGTTAGTATTAATAAACTCGTGTAAGAAAGACAAAAAAGAGGAAACAACAGATACTACTAAAAAGTATGTACTGGTTATTGAAAATGGTGCACAAACAATGTCGCCTGATGGACATATAACTTATTCCGCCATATTAGTAGATATTAATGGAAGTGTAACTCCTGCAACTGGTGTTTCATGGACTTCTTCGAGTACTTCAATTGCCACAATTACCTCCGCTGGGGTTGTAACTGCTGCAGGAACAGGCGAAGTAAAAATTACAGGTTCTGTTTTAAAAGATAATGTAACTTATACGGCTTCGGTTCCACTTGGAATTAGCATTCCTTCTGCATTTGCCGTTTCTCCTTCAGCAATAATCTGGAATAAAGGAGATAATCTTCAATTAGAATCTGTTTATATGTCAACAACTGGTATAACCACCCCAACTTGTACATATCAATCAAGTAATACTGCAATTGCAACAGTTACTTCAAGCGGTTTAGTCACTTTTGTTGAAGTTGGTGAATGTACTATAACAGTTACAGCTACTAGTATTCAAGGAAGTCCAGTTGTAGTTGTTCCTGTTCTTGTAGTAGGAATACCTGAAGTTGCAATTCCAATAATTAGAATTGAAGTTAATCCTCCATCAAAAGATTTATTTAAAAACGAAACTCAACAGTTAGCTGCAAAAGCATATAAAGCTGATGGTAGCGAATCAACAGGAATTTCATTTACATGGAATTCTACAGATCCTGCAATTGCAAGTGTTAGCGCTTCGGGTCTTGTTACTCCATTAAAAACAGGAACAACTTATATTCAGGCAAAAGCTGATGGAATTATTGGTCAGTCAGAAATTACTGTAAATTCTGATACTTTAGTTGTTGTAACACCATTTTATACCTCGATACCTGCTGGTGGAACAAAACAATTTACTGCTCAAGCATACCATATTACTAGAACTTCTTCTACTCCTTATACCGGCATCACATTCGATTGGTTAATTCCAACCTATGGTTTCTCAATGTTTGATATTGCAACAGTTAATGCAACAGGATTAGTTACAATGAAAGCTGAAGCAATAGCTGGTATGTCAACCTTTGTTATGGCATCCGATCATAATAATCAGTGGGTTGGTAGTGTTGGAAGTATTATGGTTGCTATTGCAGATGCTTGTGATTGCGGTGCTGGAAATTCTTCTGTAAATAGTATTCAGGTTTCTAATGGAAGTACAATTAATATTTCATTAATGACAGGAATACCTGTTCAGCTTAATGTTACAGCTCTTGATTTTGTTGGTGGTACAGTTTCAAATCCCGGCTTAGTATTTTGTTCTGATAATATTACGACAGCAAGCGTTGATGCTTCTGGTCTGATTATAGCTGCTGGTCCAGGTGATGCAGTTATTAAAATTTGTTCAGGAACATTTGCGGAAACAACAGTTAATGTTCATGTAACATTATAACATTGTTGATTATTTTCAATGATTTCCCTTTAGCTAATATATGTCTTAGGCAAGGGATTTAGTGCAAAAAATCATTATAAAATTAATAAGGGAAGATGTTTAACGTCTTCCCTTATTTTATAGGCGATATAGTTTTTTATTCCGTTATAACAAATTTCCCTTTTCCAAGTATCTTTTCTTTTGAAAGTAATCTGTAGGAATATATTCCACTTTTTAAATTATCTTTTTCAATTAATATTACGTTTGAATTATCTGGATTCATAGTTCTTACAATTCTTCCGGTAATATCGCAAATAATTAATTGGCTGTTTTCTAAATTAACATATGGATCAATAACTAATTTTGCAGATGAAGAGAAAGGATTTGGATACACTTGTACGTTGTTTTCTATTACTTGAGATTCATTAATTACGGTTGTATTTGGGCTCGATGCTAACCAAATAGTTGCATTAACAATAAGTTTTTCGTGGTTACCGCTAGCATCTGCTATCCAACCATCGTACAATACGTCATTTATATCTCCTGTTCCATCATCACAAGGTGAGCTATCTCCAATTCCAACAACTTTTCCAGCACCAAATCTTGAACGGGCAACCATAACATTTGTTGTGCCTGTTGTTGAAGAACCTGTTTTATAAATTATTCCTTTTACATTTGGATTAATAGTTGAATTTAATGTCATTGATGTGCCATTACTCCACATTGCTTTTGTAACATTTCCCATTGGTCCATGGAGTAGGGTATCTGTTGGAAGAGTTGCAACATTAGTAGTGGTTTGAGAAAAATCAACTATGTCGAAACTAATCCCAAAAGGATTTGCTTGAACGGTATTATTTGTCATCAAATCATTCCATATCATAGGTGAATCATAGCCATCATTATTTCTGTCACTTATTGTGTGATCAGATACCATAAATAAACCTCCACCATTCTGAACAAATTGCATTATAGCAGTTTTTTGAGCAGCAGTAAATAAAATATTAGGTTCACAAACAATAAAAACTTTATAGTTTTTTAGATCCTGAAGGTTTGAAGTATTATTATATGTTATTAATCCATTGTATGGAAGTGTCTCTACTGTATATCCCTTTTTAACAAGATCTACACCCCATGCAGAAAGACCTCCAGTCCAATACCCTTCAGTAGTTGAACTTGTAATACCTGATTGTGCTGGTATTGGAATTCTTTGTGGGTTTGATTCAGTTCCTGTTAGTGAATAAGTACCACTTGATGGCCAATAAATATTATATGTGTCTGCATCTATAATCCAATCTGCATTTCCAGCTGTTTCAGCTTTTGTAGCATCAAAAAGAATTTTTATTTGAGAAAAAGAAGTTGTAAAACTTGAAAAGGCAATTAATATAGAAATTGCAAATTTTTGTAAATAGTTAGATGTCATATTAATAAAAATAAGTTTTTAAAAAGGGTTGTAAAAATACAAAATAAATGTACTATTTGTTTACAGGCATAATCTCAGACCTGAATCTTAACAAAAAAGTTGCACCAATACTTTGATTATGATATAATCAAATATTTTTATTTTTCCCAAACCCACTTCCCCACAGTAATAAAAATGTTATTAAGCCATTAATTATTAATAATTCATAGCCTAGTTCGTAACCGTTAAAAAGCTGTTTAGAAAAGGTACTTAATAGGAAGCAAATTATAGGTGAAATAATAGCAATAAACGGAACAATTTTATCAAATACTGGTCTTTTTGTAAATAATCCAAAACTATATAATCCTAACAATGGACCATAAGTATATCCAGCAACTGTTAATAATTTACTTATAACAGCTTGATCGTTTATTGCTCTGAAAACTACAATAATAATTAATAATAATAAGGCAAATGAAAGATGAACTTTGTATCTTGTGTTACGAATTTGTTTTTCTTCGAGGTTTTTTTTATTTAATCCTAAAAAGTCAACACTAAATGAGGTAGTAAGAGAAGTTAATGCACCATCAGCGCTCGGAAAAGCTGCAGAAATTAATCCGATTAGAAAGATTATTCCTACTGCTGGACTAAAATATTTAAGTGCTAACAAAGGATATAGATCATCTGTAGTTTTTGGAATATTAATGTTGTTTGCATTTGCATACATGTAGAGAATTGCTCCTAAAAATAAAAACATAAAAATAACAAATACCATAATTACCGAAAAGGTAAACATGTTTTTTTGAGCATCGCGCAGATTTTTACAACTTAAATTTTTTTGCATCATCTCCTGATCAAGGCCTGTCATCGTGATTGTAATAAACATACCAGCAAAAAACTGTTTTAAGAAATGTCGTTTATCGTTCCAGTCATCGGCAAAAAACATATCTGACATATTCGAAAGTCTTACTTTTTCCAAAAGTTGTGGGAAACTTATATTCATTTTACTTGAAATAAAAACAATAGTTAAAACAACTGCCGTTAACATTCCAATAGTTTGAAGCGAATCAGTCCACACAAGAGTTTTTACACCTCCTTGATATGTATATAAAATTACAAGTACAATAAAGATTAATACCGTAACCCAAAATGGAACATTCCAGGCATCAAACACAAAAATTTGAAGAACGTTTATTACAATATACATTCTAAATGATGCGCCTAAGCTTCTTGAAATAATGAAGAAAAATGCACCCGTTTTATAAGACCAGAATCCAAATCTGGTTTCAAGATATGAATAAATTGAAGTAAGGTTAAGTTTATAATATAATGGCAAAAGCACGGTTGCTATAACAATATAACCACATAAATATCCAAATGCCATTATCATATAAGAAAATTGAGTTGAGCCAACCCAACCGGGAACTGACATAAAAGTTACTCCTGAAAGCGAAGTGCCAATCATGCCAAAAGCAACTACAAACCATGGTGATTTTTTATTTGCATTAAAAAAAGTATGCGATGTTGCTCCTTTTGAAGTGAAATATGCAATAACCAATAAAAGAATAAAATAAATAGAAATAATTGAAAAAACTAATATTGAACTCATGGTTTCAATTGTTATTTTTAAAATTTACTTATTACAATTATACATAATAGAAGTCTATTTCTTTTTACCTTTGCAATAAATTATCCCCAATTTTATGAACTCTTCAGGATATCCTTCAAAGTTGCTTGAAAAGGCAGTAAACGAATTCTCAAAACTTCCCGGAATAGGACAAAAAACAGCTTTTCGTTTAGTTATGCATTTGCTAAAACAAGGCAAACTTCCTGTTTTTGAATTTGCAACTTCGCTTACAACACTTGCCGATGAAATAAAATATTGTAAAATATGTCATAATATTTCTGATAATGATATTTGTGAAATTTGTGGTGATAGACGTAGGGATGCCAGCTTACTTTGTGTGGTTGAATCGGTAAAAGATGTAATGGCAATTGAAAATACGCATCAGTTTAAAGGTGTTTATCATGTGCTGGGTGGTTTAATTTCTCCAATGGATGGCGTTGGCCCATCTGATTTAAATATTTCTACTTTAGAAGAAAAAGCATCATCAGGAAATTTCCGTGAAATAATTTTAGCGCTTAGTACTACCATGGAAGGCGATACTACTAATTATTATGTTTATAAAAAGCTAAGTCGTTTTGAAGTAGAAATAACTACAATTGCAAGAGGGGTTGCTATTGGTGATGAATTAGAATATGCAGATGAAATAACTCTTGGTAAATCAATAACAAACAGGGTTCAATTTGAAATCCAAATTAGAGGATAATTTCGTTAATAACTTTTTATTTAACTCAATATTTTTGTGTTTTGAAGATGTATTTTTGATTTCAAAAAAAACAATAACATGAAAAAAATAAAGCTGTTAATAATCATTGTGTTAGCTGGGATGATTACAAACTTGCAAGCACAAAAAATGGACGTAGGAACTAATTTTTTAAGTTTAGGAATTGGACCAAGTAATCATTATTCTGGCTTTCATTCTGGTGGAACACCAGCGTTTAAATTGGCATATGATCATGGATTTCGTGAAATAGGACCTGGTACTTTAACCTTAGGTGGATCATTAGGTTTTTTTACAACACATTATGATAGCAGAACTTGGGATGGCTCTAATTATTATAATTATACTTGGCGTTGGACTTATATTGTAGGAGCATTTAGAATAGGTTATTATTATAATTTTAAAGATCTTGATATACCTGATTTAAATGTTTATGGAGGATTGGGAATTGGGCTTCGTTATGTTGCATTTAATGATAATTATAATGGCCCAGCTCAATATTATACTGCATATAATGGTTCAAATACTGCTTTTCATTTTGCTTTTTATGGTGGAGCAAATTATTTTTTAACAAAAAAGTTAGCCTTTTTTCTTGAATTTGGTTACGATATAAGTTATGTTACCTTAGGCGTAACATTTCATTTATAATTATCTGTAAATTTGTTCGTTTGATGCAAATAGCGAACATTCAGTATAATTGTATATTTTTGCCCGTTGAAAAATTAACTGGTTGAAACTTTCTGTAATCATAGTAAATTATAATGTAAAGCACTTTTTAGAACAGTGTTTACATGCTGTATTAAATGCAGCTAAGAATACCGATACAGAAATTTTTGTTGTAGATAATCATTCTGTAGATGGCTCTTGCGCCATGGTTAAAGAAAAATTCCCTAATGTTGTATTAATTGAAAATCAAGAAAATTTTGGATTTTCAAAAGCTAATAACCAGGCAATTATTAAATCAAAAGGGGAGTATGTTTTACTTTTAAACCCAGATACAGTAGTTGAGGAAGATACTTTTAAGAAAGTGGTTGAGTTTATGGATTCACATCCTGAGGCAGGTGGTTTAGGGGTTAAAATGATTGACGGTAAAGGAAATTTTTTACCTGAATCAAAAAGAGGATTGCCAACTCCAGCTGTTGCATTTTATAAAATATTTGGTCTTTCAAAATTGTTTCCTAAATCAAAAACATTTAGTAAGTATCATTTAGGTTTCTTAAGTAAAGATGAAAATCATGAAATAGAAATTTTGTCGGGTGCATTTATGCTAATGAGAAAAGCTGCATTAGAAAAAACAGGATTACTCGATGAGCGTTTCTTTATGTATGGAGAAGATGTAGATCTTTCTTATCGTCTAATTCTTGCAGGGTATAAAAATTATTATTTTTCGAAAACTACTATAATTCATTATAAAGGAGAAAGCACTAAAAAGGGAAGCATCAATTATGTGCGAATGTTTTATAAAGCAATGGCTATTTTTGCAAGTAAACATTTTTCTAAAGGAAATGCTAATATATTTTCGCTTTTAATCTCAGTTGCAATCTGGTTCAGAGCCTTTATTGCATTAGGCACTCAGTTTTTTAAAAGTATGGCTACCCCTGTGTTTGATGGGGCATTAATATATTCAGGTTTCTTTATTATAACAAAATATTGGGAAGAGTATAAATATCATGGAGATGGAAGTTATCCTCTTATTTTTCTTAAGTATGTTGTGCCTGTTTATGTGTTACTTTGGCTATTTTCAATTTTTTATTTAGGTGGATATTCGCGTTCAGTTAAAATTAAAAATGTATTTAAAGGAATTGGTTTTGGTATATTGTTAGTATTGGTATTCTATGCATTGCTAAATGAAACAATGCGTTTTTCGAGGGCAATATTATTAATTGGTATGTTATGGACTCTTATTGCTGTTCCGAGTGTTAGATTTTTATTGCATTTTTCAAGAATTTCGGTTTTTAAATTACATAAATATAGAAAAAAGAGAATTGTATTAGCCGGCAGTATTGAGGAATGTACAAGGGTTGAACAACTATTAAAAATTACCGGGTTGCAATTTGATTTAATAGGATTTGTTACAACAAATAGTTTAATTGGTAATGAAAAGTATATTGGAAGAATAGATGAACTCACAGAAATAGCTCAAATAAATCGTATTGATGAAATTGTTTTTTGCTCACGCGATATTCCTTCAGCAAATGTTATTAGGAGTATGGTAACTCTTTCGGCATTTAATATTGAATATAAAATTGCCGGACCAGAAAGCATTGCTATAATTGGAAGTAATTCTATTGACACTGCTGGAGATTTATATGAAGTTCATTTTAATTCTATTGCAAGCGAAATAAATCGACGGAATAAACGCTTAATTGATATAATATTTTCAATATTGCTTTTAGTATTTTTACCTATTTCTCTACTCGTTGTTAAAAAACCATTTGGTTTGATTGAAAATATTGCATTAGTGTTAACAGGGTTTAAAACATGGGTGGGTTATATAAAGAATCAAAGAAATAATATGTTGCCAAAGTTAAAGCCAAGTGTTTTGAACCAAGAGCAAAAAGGGCAAGATTTTGAACAGGATTCTGATATAGCAGCGCAAATGAACCTTATGTATGCTAAAGATTATAAGGTTACAATAGATATAGCTTGTATATATAAAAAATTTAGAGAAACTGGAAATTTAGAGTAAGTATATACGCAACAAAATAAAACAAACAAAGAAAACATGAAAGTTGCCGAGATTTTAAGGAACACAAAAAAGACATTAATTTCTTTTGAAATATTACCACCTTTAAAGGGAGATAGTATAGAAGGAATATATAAAACTATTGAACCATTACTTGAATTTAAACCACCTTATTTAAATGTAACATATCACCGCGAAGAAGTAGTATATAAAAAACATGAATCAGGTCTATTAGAGCGCAGAATTGTGCGTAAACGTCCGGGCACTGTTGCTATATCTGCAGCTCTTCATTATAAATATGGTATTGAGGTTGTACCGCATATTATTTGTGGTGGTTTTTCGCGCGAGGAAACTGAAAATGCTTTATTAGAACTTCATTTTCTTGGAATTAGAAATGTTTTAATTGTCAGGGGGGATCCTGATAAGTCAACAAAAACTTTTGTTCCAGAGGATAATGGAAACAATTATGCTATCGATTTGGTGAAACAAGTTATGGACTTAAATCAGGGAAAATACCTTGATGATGATTTGATGAATAGTACTAAAACTTGTTTCTCTGTTGGTGTTGCTGGATATCCTGAAAAACATCCAGAAGCACCAAACATGAGAAGTGACTTAGCGTATCTTAAAGAAAAAATAGACGCTGGAGCCGAGTACGTTGTTACGCAATTATTTTATGATAACCAGAAGTTTTTTAATTTTGTTGACGAATGCCGTAAAGCAGGAATAACTGTGCCAATTGTTCCTGGGTTAAAACCAATTTCAATTTTAAGTCACTTAAATATTCTTCCAAAAACATTTTACATTGAAATTCCAGAAGCTCTTGAAAAAGAAGCAAAAAAATGTAAAACTAATGAAGAGATAAAACAAGTTGGGATTGAATGGGCTATTATGCAGTCAAAAGAATTAGTTGCAGCTGGTGTCCCTGTTGTGCATTATTACACAATGGGAAAATCTGATAACACAAGAAAAATTGTTGAAGCAGTTTTTTAAAAACCTCATATTTATAGCGTCCACGCTATAAAATTTAGTTCAAATCTATAGCCCTTATGTTTATAGCGTCCCCGCTATAAAGAATAATAAGGTAGCAAACCAAATTATAAACTAATCCAATAATAGGGTCATGTTGAGGTTCTCGAAACATGTGTGAGGGGTTGTGTGCAAATCCTTCGAGTACCTTATGATAACAAAGTGATTAGATTACATGTTATTTCATTTTTATAACAATATTAACGAACTTTTTTATTGATTGTAAAACATATAATTATATTAATTCATTTGGCAACCAATTATTTTAAGTTTCGTCTTTTAAATAAAAGATCTTAAAATGAGAAGAATATTAGTCTTAATAATTGCAGTATTGTATTTTAATATTGGTTATGCGCAATTGTCAGTATATTTTAATTACAATCTTTGTGCTGCCGGTTGTTCAGGTTATGCTTATGCTTATTCAAATGGAGGAACTCCCCCTTATACTTATTTATGGAGCAATGGAGAGACAGGATCTCATGTAGATAGTCTTTGTCCAGGTCTTACATCTGTTACGGTAACAGATAATATTGGAAACACGGCAACTAATTCTTTTAATTTGCTTAATTATCCACCAATGGTAGCAACAACAGTTTCTCAGAATACTTGGTGTACATATGCAAATGGGTCAATAGACGCTACCATTACTGGAGGTGTACCTCCATATACTGGTGTTTGGGGTGGGGCAATTTTTTCATCAACCTTACATCCAACAAATTTGCCTGCTGGAAATTATTGGGCAACAATTTCGGATGCTAATGGTTGTTCTACATTGGCTAACGGTACTGTTGGTGTAACTGATTTACCCGTTAACATTGGAGTAGATCATTCAGTTTGTA
>CAIQJL010000172.1 GCA_903872185.1 uncultured Bacteroidota bacterium
CGCTCCGTTCATCTGACCATTACAGAGTAAAGGAGAAGGAAGTATTGTTGCAATTAAAGGTGTTGGATTAATAAGATTAACGATTGTTTGAGGTGAAGTGCAACCATTAAGAGAAACAGTCAGTCCAACTGATTGTGGACCCTGATTAGCCCATGACACTACATTAGGACCTTGACCATTTCCTGGGATTGCATTACCACCATTCCATGTCCAGTTATAGACACATAAAGCACTTCCTGTTCCTGTATATGTAATTGTTGATTGAGCTCCGGTACAAGCAATGGTTGAAGCAGTAAAATCTGAAGTTGGCACTTGTGTTAACTGAACTATTACATTATCTTGATCAATACAACCATTACCATTATTTTCCGTCCATGTAAGTGTATAAGTTCCAGAAACACTAACTGTCATTGTTGCATTTGGATTATTCGATGTATTAAAAGAAGCATTTCCTGGTCCAGATAATAAAGTCCAGATTCCTGTTCCAACACTAGCTGCTGCTTGCATATTGTTAGTTAACTGACAAACAGTAGCGTCAGGCCCTGCATTTGCAGAAGGCATAGCCGTAAAAGTAACCTGAACAGTTGCTGAACTTATACAACTATTATTATTTTCTGTCCATGTAAATGAATATGTGCCATCATTTGTTACTGTAACATTTGTTGCGGCACTATTTGCATTCACAAAAATTACTCCTGTAGTTGGAGAAGCAGTCCATATTCCAGTGCCAACACTTGCAACACCGGCTAAATTAAATGAGTGAGAGCAAGTCTGCCCACCAACCCCTGCATTTGCTATTGGTTGTTGATTAAAAGTAATTATTACAGCATCATTTGCAGTACACGAAGCACTATTTGCTTCGGTCCAGGTAAAAGTATAAACTCCACCAGTTGGAACTGTAACGGTACTTGTAGGGCTAGACGGATTATTAATTATTGCAGTTGCAGGAACACAAGTCCAAACTCCAACAGGAATAGACGCAACACCTTGCAAATTTGTTGTTAACGAGCAAACCGTTTTATCAATCCCTGCATTAGGGGTAGGCATTATACAACACTGAGCACTTCCTGCCGCATAAACTACTACATTTTGTGACGATTGTGTGCTTGTACAACCATTTTCGGTTACAGTTAAAGTAATAATATAGGTTGCAGCAGCATTCCAGGTTACTGTATAAGGACCTTGTCCTGATCCACTTTGAACGGTAGCTCCATTAAAATTCCAGTTATATGTTGCTCCAGCACCCGCATTTCCATTATAAGTAACGGTACAAGGATCGCCAACGCATATTGGAGTAGTTGCATTAAAGGTAGAAGTTGGGTTTGGACTTACATTAACCACAACCTGATCTGTTGCTGTTTGTCCACAAGCGTCGGTAGCAGTGACGGTATAAGTAGTAGTAGCTGCTGGAGAAACACTCACTGTAACACCCGCTCCTCCACCATTATTCCAAACATAAGCAATAGGCGCAGCACCTCCAGTGGAAACAGCGGTTAAAGTTGCTGGCATTGCACTTGCACAAAGAGTTTGATCTAATCCTGCATTTACAGAAAGTGCAGAATTATTTGAGATATAAACTGTATCATAATTTATTCCACCACAACCACTAGGCATAGCAAAAATTACAGTTTCAGTTCCCTCAGCTATACCATCTAAAGTTGGGTTTATAACAAATGATGCAGATGTACTTCCTGCAGGTATTGTTATAGAAGCAGGTATTGCCGGGAAATCAACTCCATTTGTTGCAGTTCCGCTAATTGTATAATTTACAATTAGTGGTGTAGCGGGTGCATTTCCAACAGTAGCAGTAACGGTTGCTGTTGAGCACCCTTCGCCAGCTGTTGTTCCATTTGAATATGTAACTACAATATCTAAAGCATCAGTTGAAAAAGAATTAGCCTTAATAAAAACTCCTGAATCAAATATATGATCTGCAATATCAGCTATACATAATTTAATATGATATGGAGTACATGGAGTAACAGTAGCCTGTGCTGTAAGCACTGTAGTAAAACCATCAAAAATTATTGTTTGTCCGTTTAAAGTCTCGTTGTCTACGTAATAACCTGAATTAGTAACATCGTTTACATTATCAATACTCACAGGAGTGGCGGTAAAAGGAACAAGTGCAATATTTTGATTAGTATAGCCAGCACCAGTTAAAAAAAACGCAAATGCGTCATTATAACCAGCATTTACAAATTCGGGATACTCTTCAGAACCAAAAACATATTCAAACTGAATTACATTATCTAGAGGTGTAAAATCAAATTCTAATTTAGCGCCATCATAAGAAATATCGCCTGTCAATACGTCTATTTCTGATAAACCTGGCCCGCCCAAATCATTACTTAACTGTCCAGAGACTGGACCAGGGATTAAATTTACATTTCCTGTTGCCATTACAATTCCCTGAGTTAAGCCAAGGTTTGTAGTATTTCCATTTGTAAATCCAGCAAGCTGACATACGGCAGCCGTGTTACAAGAATATCCCTGAAAAGTTACATTTGAAACCGTAACACCCCCACCAACTAATACATTTTGCACTAATTGTGTAGGAGTAGAAGCTGTATTTATTATCAATTGGCTAAATACCTGCGAAGTAATAAAAATACTTACAAGCATTAATGTTAATTTTATGATAATCTTGTTTTTCATAATACAATTTTTGGGTCAATTATATTTAAGACAGACTTTTTAGAAAAAAGTTGCCTTTAAAATTAAAAAATGTTGATAAAAAACTATGAGAAAATGAAACCTTTTTTATGCTTACATTAAACCCTATCACAGAGAGCAATACGAAACCGTACCTTTTAGTTTATGACTAAAAAACATTAAAAAAAAACACTTTAATAATTATTTGTTAAAAAAAAACCTCATTTATTTCCATTATATGAAGAAATAAATGCTTTTACTGAGCCAACTAGAATATCGGCTTCAATATAAACCGGAACATGAAAGCTATCATTTGTAACCCAAATTTTCATGTTTTCTCCTGAAGTAAAAATAGTGCCAGATAAAAGACTTGCTGAAAATTTAATGCAATTATATTTTACTCCTTCTCTATCTTCAAAAACTGCAGGTCCTAAATATTTTACATATAATGGCTCGTACTTGTTATCCATAAAAATCAAGAATGGAATTTTTGAATTTAAAGCATACTTAGAAAAATCTAAATTCCTACAAACATAAATAGCAGATAATAAATCATATGCATTCTCTCTTAAGGGGACAGTATCCTTTATTAACTTTGTTTTACTATTTTCAATTTGTGAATAAAGTTTATTGTTCTGATAATCGAATTCGTATATTTCATTGGCAAAATAACTTCCTTCAATAGATTTTCGGGCGTATTTAAGTGGTTTTACATTTTTACAATCTAAATATGATGAAAAGGCTTCACGCACTTTCATTACCCAATCATAAGAAGAATATGATGAACCAGAACTTTTAAAAATATAAGTTGGGTTATTGTTATATGTTATACTATCAACCGAAAACTCAACCTTTCCTGCATTTACCCAGATAAATCCAAGGTTATACATAATGTTATAAGATATTTTTTCTCCTGATTTAAATGCTGAATTCTCCATAAAGCTTTGAGAAAACAGTTGCTTTGATGGGATTATCAGAGCGAAAAGAAGAAATAATCTAATCATTTATTTACATCACCAATACGGTTTTCGATTGATTTTATTTTTTGTTCTAATCTATTGTTACAATCTTTACGAATATCAAACTTAACTGTAGAATAAATTCTTTCGGTGTGAGGCAATAAAATATCCTGAGCTTTTTGAACTATCCTTAAAGCTTCGGCCAAAGTATCTGTTTCAATAATAGTTCCCATAGCAGTAAGTTTATAATTAGGAACTTCAGCCCTAATCATTTCAATTACCTTACTTACATACTCGCTTTTACTAGTTCCAACATCAGTAGGAAACATAGCAAACTCCATTAATACCGACATATTTTTGATTACGGATAAATAATTACGAATAATAAATACCATTCGTAATTTGTAATCCGTAATTATTATTTATAAAAGTTTATCTATTTTTTCAGCTAATGCTTTCTTAGGAACTGCGCCTACCTGTTTGTCAACAACTTGTCCGTTTTTAAAAAACAAAATAGTTGGAATATTTCTAATTCCATATTTTGATGCTACTGCGACATTACTATCAACATCAACTTTTCCGAAAACTGCTTTTCCATCATATTCATCTGAAAGTTCATGCACAAGTGGAGCAATCATTCTGCATGGGCCACACCATTCTGCCCAAAAATCAACCAATACAGGTTTATCAGATTTAACAACTAATTCCTCAAAATTAGCATCAGTAAATTCAATAGTCATTTTATTATGTTTTTAATTTGTTAAAATTACACTAAAATATATTTCTAAAATTAATAAACAAAATTAAGTTATCCAATTTTATTAACTCAATTTGATTTAAATTCTAGACCATTATCAGTAAAATAATCAATCAAATCATTATTTAATGTGATTGCAAAATTTCTTGTAAACATTTCTACAGATAGCTTTTCTTCGTTGGAATATATTGTAAAATTTAATTGCGATTTTCCTTTATATTTTTTACAAAGTTTTTCGATTTCGGAAATAAATTCTTCGTTAATATTATGAACTGGAATTTTTAGAATAATTTTTTTAATTTCTTTTCGAGAATCAGCCAAAAGTGATATTTTAGAAAATTTAAGCTCCAATTCTCCCTCACTACCTTCTCGTGTTCTTCTTTTAACATTTGCTTTAATTAAAAGACACATACCAACCTGCATGTACTTACCATATTCAACAAAATCTTTTCCAAACAAACTAAATCTAAAAGTATCACTAAAGTCTTCAATTGAAGTGGAAGAAAATGGATTTCCTGTTTTTGACATTTTATTTTGTGTGCCCGTAACAAATCCCGCAATAGTAATTTCTCTTCCTTCAAAAGGAGTTAAATCGTGAATTTCTGAAAGAGAATTTGTAGTTAAATTTTCAATGTCGTAGCGAAATGGATCAAGAGGATGAGCAGAAAGATAAATTCCGATAAGTTCTTTTTCTTTTTCTAACTGGTACAACCTTGACCATTCTTCAGAAATTGGAATATCTGGGCGTTTAATTTCTATTGGATTTACATTTCCAAAAAGTGATTGCTGCGTATTGTTTTTATCTGATTGAAATTTTGAACCATATCTTATTAATTGCTCAATAAAAGAAATATCACCATCACCAAAATACTGATAACGTTTTAATTCGGTAAAAGAATCGAATCCACCAGACATAGCCAGTGCTTCAAGATTTCTTTTATTTACTGTAGTAGAACTTACCCTTTCAACAAAATTAAAAACATCGGTAAAATTACCATTTGCATTTCTTTCTTTAATAATTGTTTCTGCTGCCGACTCTCCTAACCCTTTTATTGCGCCTAATCCAAAACGAAGATTTCCTTCTTTATTTACAGTAAATTTGATATGACTTTCATTAACATCTGGCCCAAGAACTTTTAAATTCATTCGTCGGCAAGCATCCATTAACTTTGTAATTTCTTTTATGTCATCTAAATTTCTACTTAAGTTGGCAGCTAAAAACTCTGCAGGATAATGAGCTTTCAAATATGCAGTCTGATATGCAAGATATGCATAGCATGTTGAGTGTGATTTGTTAAAAGCATATTGCGCAAAGGCCTCCCAGTCTGTCCATATTTTTTCACATGTTACTTCAGCATATCCATTTTTTTTGCAACCATCCATGAATGCACCTTTCATCTTATCAAGAACTGCACGTTGTTTTTTTCCCATCGCTTTTCGCAAACCATCAGCATCTCCCTTTGTAAAACCAGCCAACTTTTGCGAAAGCAACATAACCTGTTCCTGATAAACAGTAACACCATATGTGTCTTTTAATATTCCTTCCATATCAGGCAAATCGTAAATAATCGCTTCTCTTCCATGTTTACGACTGATAAAATTAGGAATATACTCCATAGGACCAGGGCGATACAATGCATTCATTGCAATTAAATCCTCGAAACGGTTTGGTTTTAATTCACGCAAATATTTTTGCATATTTTCCGACTCAAACTGAAACACCGCAGTAGTTAGTCCTTTGCTAAAAAGTTCAAATGTCTTTTTATCTTCTAAACTTATTTTATTTATATCAATAATTTTTCCTTTTGATAACTCAACATTAGCAACCGCATCTTTTAAAATAGAAAGAGTTTTTAATCCTAAAAAATCCATTTTTAGCATTCCAACTTCTTCTAAATAATGACCATCAAATTGAGTTACTAACAACTCAGAATCTTTTGAAACACAAACAGGAATATACTCTGTTAAAGGATTTCTACTAATTATTACACCACAAGCATGAATACCAGTTTGCCTAACTGAGCCCTCAAGAGTTTGGGCATATTTTAAAGTAGACATAATTTCGGGAGTACCCGACTCTTTTTCTTTTCTTAATTCTGGCGATTCCTTAAATGCTTTAACCAAATCCATATCTGGTTTTTCTGGAACCATTTTAGCTAAACGATCGGCTTCAAACAATGGCAATTTTTGAACTCTGGCAACATCACGAATTGATGACTTTGCTGCCATTTTGCCAAATGTTATAATATTAGCTACTTTATCTTTGCCATATTTTTCTACAACCCACTTTAGAATTTTTTCTCTTCCATCTTCATCAAAATCAATATCAATATCGGGCATTGAAATACGTTCGGGATTTAAGAAACGCTCAAACAGCAAATCATACTTAAATGGATCGATATCTGTTACCTGTAAGCAATATGAGACGACAGAACCCGCTGCAGAACCACGTCCAGGACCAACCCATATTCCCATTTTACGTGCTTGTGAAATAAAATCCTGAACAATTAAAAAATATCCAGGGAATCCCATATTTTTTAATGTCTGTAATTCAAAAACTATTCTTTGAGTAATTTCTTCACTTAAGTTTTCTCCATAACGATTTTTAGAACCTATTTGAACTAAATATTCTAAATAATCAGCTTCAAATTTAATTCTAAGCACATTGTTATATCCACCTAGTCTAATAAATGTTTCGTTGTTAAATTCATTTATTAAATCTTCTTCAGTAAATTTTTCTTTGTACTTTTCAATCGTTCCAAATTCTTCCGGAATTGGAAACTCAGGCATTACAGGGGTTTTATTTAAATCAAATGGTTCTATTTTATTTGCAATTTCTATTGTGTTTGCAAGAGCTTCAGGATAGTCGTTAAATATCGCAGCCATTTCTTCGGGCGATTTAAACCACTCTTGTTTTGTATAATGCATACGCGACACATCATCAAGCTGACTTCCTGTATTTATGCAGATTAATCGGTCATGAGCTTCTGCATCCTCAGCATTTATAAAATGCACATCATTAGTTGCAATTACCTTCACACCTGTTTTTGCAGCAAGGTTAACTAGCTCTTTATTTACAATTTGTTGTTGAATATATACTTCACCATCTGCATTTGGATCAGTAGTTTTGTGGCGTTGTAATTCAAGATAAAAATCATCACCAAATTCTGATTGAAACTCTCTTGTTATAGTTTCAGCTAATTCCAAATTGCCCGCTCTAATTGCTCTTGGAATTTCACCTGCAATACATGCTGTAGAAATTATAAGACCTTCTTTATATTTAAAAAGTAATTCTTTATCTATTCTTGGTTTTGAATAAAAACCTGCTGTAAATGCAACTGAAGCTAACTTTATTAAATTCTTATAACCAGTTTCGTTTTTTGCTATTACTATTAAATGGTTACCGCTCCTATCCTCTTTTACATCTTTATCTTTTAATAAATGACTTCTTCTTGCAACATACATTTCGCAACCAATAATTGGCTTTAATTTTCTAGCCAAATATGTTTCACCTTTTTCATTAGCACTTGCTTCAAGTTTCTTTTCGTTATCATTATGTGCCTTGACTGAATTTAAAAAATCCTTAACTCCAAACAAATTACCATGATCTGTCATTGTAACCGCTAACATGTTATATTCAGCAGCTTTTTTTATAAGGTTTTTTATATTTGAGGCACCATCAAGTATGGAATACTGTGTGTGAACATGTAAGTGAACAAACTGACTCATAAGAATGAATGAATTACAAAAAAATTAGATTACCGTAAATTTACTAAATCAAATTCTGACTACAATTTAATTGTTCAAAAATAGAATGAATAGATATTAACATGGCCATATTGATCTTAATTTCTTGAGATTAACACCTTCATTTTATAATACAATAAAATACCTTTACTCTATTTTATATTATTGCGTTATGGTTTTTCTTTTATAACTTTGCTATTTATATTGATTCTAAAAATGGGATTAAACTGGTTAGATATATTCAAGCAAACTTTCATGATTTCGGGGTTTGTGCTTTTTTTAATGCTCATTATTGAGTATATAAATGTACAAACAAAGGGAAAATGGAGTAACCCAATTAAAAATTCCCGTTGGTTACAGATGTTTATTTCCATTATTTTTTGCGTGACTCCAGGTTGTGCCGGTGTTTTTACAGTTGTTTCACTTTATACTCACAATATCATAAACTTTTCAGCAATACTGGCAGGAAGTATTGCCACTATTGGCGACGAAGCATTTGTGATGATTTCTGCCTCACCTGCTTTAGCATTAAAAATTGCTGTCTGTGTTGTTGTAATTGCAGTTGTTGTAGGAGTATTTTTTAACATCGTCTTTAAAAGTAAACCAAAACAACATATCGAAAAACATTTTGAAACACATGGCGATGAATGCTGTTCTACAAAACCCACACTATATTCTATTAAACTACAATTGCAAAAATTTACATTTGCAAGAGCAATGTTATTAACAGTACTAATTTTTATAATTTTTAGTCAAGTTATACCTTTTGGCGAAGGAAGTTCTGGCGAAAATGGAGAAGGATTATTTTCAGCAGAATCAATCATTTTCTTGATAATGGGATTAATCTCTACATTTATTATCCTTACGGTTCCAGAGCATTTTCTAATGGATCATTTATGGGAACATGTGCTAAAAAAACACTTCTTTAAATTATTTTTATGGACATTAGGTTCCATCATTGCAATTGCAATTTTAACAAATTATTTTTCGTTTAATGAATGGGCAAAATTGAATCTCATTTACGTATTGTTACTTGCACTTTTAGTAGGAATAATTCCAATTTCTGGACCACATATTTTATTTATAACATTATTTATTGAAGGAGTTATTCCCTTTAGTTTTCTACTTGCAAATTCTGTAGTACAGGAAGGGCATGGTGGCATTCCATTACTAGCTGAAGATAAATGGAGTTTTGTAAAAATGAAATCCATTAAATTAATAATTGGATTAATAATTGGATTATCGGGTATATATTTTAATTTTTAAAAAATGAAAATCAGATTACTATTTTATTTGTTATTTGTAATTCCAATTATTAGTTATGGTCAATCAAAACAAATAACAGAAATTGTAATACTTCACGTAAACGACATGCATGGACGTATTGATCAATTCCCAGTCCTTTCTGCAATGGTGCAAGATATCAAAGCAAAACATAAAAATGTAATTTTAGTTTCTGCCGGAGATTTATTTAGTGGCAATCCAATAGTTGACAAATACTCTGAGAAAGGTTATCCCATGATTGATTTTATGAACGACCTGAAATTTGACATGTCAACACTTGGAAATCATGAATTTGATTTTGGAACTTTAGTTCTTGCGAAAAGAATTAGCGAAGCAAAATTTCCTTTTATTGTTGCAAATATTTCTCCCAAAACAAATGGGTTTCCAAAATTATCTCCATTTAAAAATTACAAATTTGGAAAAATTAAAATGTCAATTCTTGGAATTACTCAAGTAGAACCTAGCGGACATCCAGACACCCGACCCGAAAATTGTAAAGAGGTAGAATTTACCCAGGGTATAACAAAAGCTAAAGAATTCACTACTCTTTCAAAAAAATCAAATGTATTCATTGTACTTTCTCATATGGGTGTTATTGAGGATTCAATTTTAGCAACTAAAATGCCCGAAATAAATTCAATAATTGGTGGGCATTCTCATAAAGCACTTCAACCACCTTTAAAAGTAAATGGAGTAACAATTGTTCAAGCCGGGTATTATTTAAAATATTTAGGCATGTTAACCATTAAACTAGATGGAAAAAAAATAGTTTCAATAAACGATACATTGCTTCCATTAAAAGGATATTCACATTCCGACACATTGATTGCAAGAAAAGTAAAAAATTATAACAACAACGAAGAATTTAAGAAAATTGCAGGATATTTTGGCAATGATTTAAAAGGCGATAATGAGTTAGGTGGATTTATGGCAGATGCTGCATTAAAAGCTGTAAAAGCCGATTTTTCATTCCAAAATAGCGGAGGGATTAGAGTTTCGGAAATACCTTCAGGCCCAATTACTATTAAACAAGTTTATGAATTAGACCCATTTGCAAATGAAATTATGATTTGCAAAATGACAGCCTCTCAAATTCGAGAACTAATTGAATACGGGTATAAAAAAGAAAAAAAAGCCGATATAATTTCTGCAGGTATTAATTCTGTTATTTATTTAAAAACAGATAAATCCATAGATAAAATTGAACTTTCATTTCCTAATGGCAATTTACTTGACGAGAAAAAAGTTTATCAAATTGCAATTAACAGTTATGTTGTTAGTTCATATAAATTCAGTAAAACCGGAGAAGCATCAGGAACTGGAGTTACAACAACAGATGCAATTATTCGTTTATTGTCTTTAATTAAATCTGTTAATTATTCAGGTGTTACAAGCACTATAATCATAACAAAATAAATATAAACTCATGAATAAAACATTTATAATTTATGTGTTTTTAGTTCTTTTTACCTCATGTACAATTCGCGAAGTTGAAATAGGTAAAATTGAAGGCGTTAGTCTAAAGGAAGTTACTAACGAACATGTAACACTAGAATTAATGGTTCCTATAAAAAACAATAATAATTTTTCTTTTACTATTTCTGATGTGAATTTAGATTTAACACTTAGTAATGTAGATCTTGGAAAGGTAAAGAAGGCAACTAAACTAAAAATTCCTGCAAATTCTAATGCAGTTCAAACAATGGAATTTGATGTTAAATTCAGTAAATTAGCTAGTAATCCATTAACGCTTCTGTCTTCTATATTAAAAAACAAAGTAGATTTAAAGGCAAACGGTTATATTAAAGTCCGTAAATTTTTATTTACTAAAAAATACTTAATAAATGAAAATCAAAAGGTTAAATTATTTAAGTAGGAATTAATTTAACCTTTGGGAATATACAATATTTTAGTTATTTTTGAACACGTTCAAATTAATATTTTCTGTACTTAATTTAAATTATATGAAAAAAATTCTTGTTCCTATCGATTTTTCAGCTGATTCTGTAAACGCATTAGAACATGCCATTTCATTTGCTAATGTTATTGGTGCTGATGTTAGAATGATGCATGTTAAGAAAAGCAAGAACTTTGAAATGCCTTTCTATTTTAAAGATTTCAACATGGCAGTGGGTAAATCTTTAGAAGACTTTATGAATATTCTCATTGAGAAGTATAAAGAACAAGTAAAAAATAAATTAGATTATAAAATAAGGGAAGGAAATGTTTTTAAAGAAATTACAAATCAGGCAAAATATGATGATGCTTATTTAATATTAATGGGAACTCATGGCGCCAGTGGATTTGAGGAATTAATGATTGGATCAAATGCATTTAGGGTTGTGTCAAATGCTCCTTGTCCAATAATTACAATTAGAAATGGGTTTGAAGAAAAGAAATTACAGAACATTGTTATGCCCATTGATTTTTCAAAAGAAACCAGACAAAAAGTTCCTTTTGTAACTGAATTAGCACGCTTTTTTGGTGCAACCATTCATGTTTTAGGAGTTTCGGAATCTAATTCACCAGATATTACAACTAAAATCAATTTATACTGCACACAAGTAGAAGAATATTTAAAAGAAAAAGGTGTTAATTGTACTAAAAATATTTTAGTTGGTGCAAATATTACCGATTTAACTTTAGAATTTGCAAAAAATGTAAATGCAGAATTAATTTCAATAATGACAGAGCAATTATCAAATGCTGCATTTTCGTTTTTATTAGGCCCATACGCTCAGCAAATGGTAAATCATTCTTCAATTCCTGTATTAAGTATACGTAGTCAGGACTAAATATATATATGCGTAGTTTCGTTTTTGCGTCATTACTATTTCTTTTTTCTGTTTGTGCTTTTGCGCAGCCTAAAATATTTGCAACTTTAGCTGAAACCAAGTCGGGATGGGGAAAAATAACACTTCAGCAAGAATCAAGAATTGAAGCTATTGTTGGCAAACATATTGAAGTAAATCAGAAAGCAAAAGGTTTTCCAGGATATCGTGTTCAGGTATATTTTGGCTCAGGTTCTGATGCAAAAAATACTGCTCATAAAATACGTAATAGCTTAAATACTGCTTTCCCCGACTACGATTCTTACCTAGTATACGAAGCACCGTATTTTAAAGTACGTGTTGGTGATTTCCGAAACAGAAACGAGGCATATAAGGCATTTAAAATTATACAATCTAGTTATCCAGGAGCTTTTATTGTTGACGATTTAATTGGGCTTCCAAGGCTAGATTAATAATTTAAACATATTTGAAATACATCTAAAATTATTAAGGTGTTTTTCATTATACATGAAAGTAAAAAGTTATTAACGATTTTACTTAAGTTTTACTTTTTCGACTTAGTTTAAATTGGAAAGAATAACTTTGTACAGCAAAAATAATTGCCTGTAAAAATGACTGACGAAGTTAAACACGAATGCGGTTTTGCATTGTTAAGGTTACGCAAACCACTTGAATACTACAAGCTTAAATATGGAACATGGATGTACGGCATTAATAAGCTGTATCTTCTCATGGAAAAACAACACAACCGTGGGCAAGATGGAGCAGGCGCTGCTTGTATAAAACTTGATCTTCCTCCAGGAAAAAAATATATACATAGATATCGCTCAAATGCTTCACAATCTATACAAGAAGTTTTTGGACAAATACACAAAGAATTTGAAAATGTAGGTCTTCGCAGACCCGATCATTTGGCCGATCCACAATGGGCAAAAGAGAATCTTCCATTTGCAGGCGAATTATTTTTGGGACATCTCAGATATGGAACATTTGGTAAAAACAATATTGAAAATGTTCACCCTGTAATGCGAGAAAATAATTGGAAATCCAGAAATTTAGTTGCCGCCGGAAATTTTAATCTCACAAATGTTAATGAACTTTTTAATCATCTTATTGAATTAGGTCAACACCCAAAAGATTATTCGGATACTGTTTCGATGCTCGAAAAAATAGGACATTTTCTTGATAAAGAAGTTGAAAGGGTATTTGCAAAGAAAAAAGAGCTTGGAATCTCAAACACCGAAATTTCTGAACATATTGAAAAACATATAGACATTAAACGTATTCTTAATGATGCAACCTGGCGTTGGGATGGTGGTTTTGTTGTTGCCGGTATGATTGGCCATGGTGATTCTTTTGTATTACGTGACCCTTGGGGAATTCGCCCTGCATTTTATTATTATAATGACGAGATTGCCGTAGTAACAAGTGAACGTCCAGTTATTCAAACTGTGTTTAATGTTCCAATTGGAGAAATTCGTGAAGTAACACCCGGACATGCATTAATTATCAGAAAAGATAATACCATAACAGAAGAAAAAATAATTGAACCTTATCGTAAATCTAGTTGTTCTTTTGAAAGAATTTATTTTTCAAGAGGAACTGACAGAGATATTTATAACGAAAGAAAAAAACTTGGTAAACTTCTTGCTCCTTTTGTATTAAAAGCAATAGATAATGATGTAGAGAATACCGTTTTTTCTTATATCCCAAACACAGCTGCTGTTGCTTTTTATGGCTTAACAGAAGCAATGACTGAGTTTTGTAATACTAGAAAAAAAGAGAAAATTCTAGCACTTGGAAATAACATTACACCAGAAGAACTTGATAAATTTATTCATTTTTCTCCACGCATTGAAACTGTTGCAGTAAAAGATGCAAAACTCAGAACATTTATTACTCAGGATGCTGCCCGTAAAGATTTAGTAGAACACATTTACGACGTAACATATGGCATTGTTCGCGACTATACTGACACATTAGTAATTGTTGATGATTCAATTGTTCGTGGCACAACTCTTAAAGAAAGTATTTTAAGAATGCTTGACAGATTGAATCCAAAAAGAATAATGATTGTTTCATCAGCACCTCAAATACGTTATCCTGATTGTTATGGAATTGACATGGCTAAACTTGGCGATTTTATTGCTTTCCAGGCAGCTATTGCTCTACTAAAAGAAACAGGCAAACAAAGCATTATTAACGACGTTTACAATAAATCCAAAGCACAACAAAATTTTGCAAAAGAAGATATTGTAAATTATGTTAAACTTATATATAAACCATTTACTCCTGAAGAAATTTCTGAAAAAATTACACAACTTTTAAAACCATCTGATATACACGCTGAAATTAAAATTATTTATAATTCTATTGAAAATCTACATCAGGCAATTCCTGAAAGCCGCGGTGATTGGTACTTTACCGGCAACTACCCAACTCCTGGTGGAAATATGGTTGTGAATAATTCATTTATAAATTATATTGAGGGACGAGATCAAAGAGCTTATTAAGTAAAAAGTCTGAAAAATTAGAAGTTTAAAAAATATTCTTTATATTTTTTAAATAGAAATATAAAATCTTACTTTGTCATTACTCTCAGTCATCCTGAGGTACTCGAAGGATGTTCTCACAACCCATAACACATGTTTCGAGAGCCTCAACATGACCCACTATTTGAATATCAAATAAATTATTTGTACTAATTTTTTATTATTTCAATTAAAAAACTGTCTTTCTTGCATGACAATAAGGTACTCCACCTTTCTTTTCATAGTAATCCTGATGATATTTTTCGGCTGGCCAAAATACTTTAGCTGCTGAAATTTCAGTAGCAACCTTGTAACCTTTGTTATCAAGAACTCTTACTAAAGAATCTGCAATTTGTTTTTGTTTTTCACTTAAATAAAATATTGCCGATCTGTATTGATCACCAACATCTGGACCTTGTCTGTTTACTTGAGTGAAATCATGTATTTCGAAAAACAATTTTGCAAGTTTTTCAAATGTAATAATATTAGGATCAAAAAATATTTCTATTGCTTCTGCATGACCAGTTGTATGAGAACAAACATCTTCATAAGTTGGATTATCAGTTTTACCATTAATATATCCAACAGTTGTTGATAAGACCCCTGGATTATTATTCATATAATATTCAACACCCCAAAAGCAACCGCCTGCAAATATTGCTCGTTCAGGTATTGTACTAATTTCCTTAGGAATAAATTTTAAAGAAATAGAATTAACACAGTGCCGAATATTTTTATCGGTTAAACCTTCACCTTCGAACACATGACCAAGATGTGCACCACAATTAGCACATAATATTTCTGTTCTACTTCCATCAGCATCTATTTTTCGTAGCACTGCGCCTTTTATTTCATCATCAAATGCAGGCCAGCCACATTCTGATTCAAATTTATCATTTGAATTATATAAAGGAGCATTACATTGACGACATAAATAAGTTCCCTTTTCTTTTTTCTTTGTGTATTCTCCCGAAAATGGATATTCTGTTCCCTTTTGTAAAATAACTTTTTGTTCTTCTTTTGTTAATGGATTATATGCTTTCATTGTTGAGTTTTTTATTTGAGTTGAATTTACTTCCTTATTATTATCAATTGAACTTGAATTTTCCTGAGCGCAGGAAGTCATTGAGATAAAAAGAATTAATATTAATATATTACGAAACATAATTAGAATTAATTTTGCTTATGTAAAATTATTCTAAATAAGTAAAAGAAAAAATATTTTAATAATAAAAAATGTTAATGATTCTATCTGTCAGGTCTTTAGACCTGACACCAAAAAACTTAATGTCAGGCCTTTCGATCCGACTTCTGGCTTCATAACTTTTTTTTCAATTGTAGGACTCCTTTGGAGTCCTATGTTTATAGCAATTAATTGCTATAAACATTCGACCCCATTTGGGGTCGAAGATTTATTATTGTATCCATTATTATCGATTTTTTAATATAATTTTCCTAAAGAGAAATGTAGATATACTTATTAATAATTATATA
>CAIQJL010000173.1 GCA_903872185.1 uncultured Bacteroidota bacterium
GATTGGTTTTTAAATCCGTTTAATGGTGAAAGATTTCCAAATGTCAATTTACATTGGACAAACCTTTCTGATTTTAATCCTAAAGTTGGAGACATTAAAAATATTTGGGAAGCATCCCGTTTGGAATGGCTTGTAACATTATCAAGAGCATACGTTGTTACCAATAACAATAAATACTTAAACCAGATTAATAAATGGCTAAATGATTGGGTAATAAAAAACCCTTTAAATGTTGGCCCTAATTGGAAATGTGGTCAGGAAGCAAGTTTCAGATTATTTAATTTAATTAACTCTGTTCTAATTTTAAATCAAGAGGAGAATTCTTCTGAGTTATTCTGTAATCTTATATACACTCATTTAAAGCGCATAGCGCCTAATGTTCGTTATGCAATTGCTCAAAACAATAATCATGGTACAAGCGAAGCAACTGCTCTTTATATTGGTGGTTTATGGCTTGCTAAACATTCGTTATCTAAATGTCCAAAAGCAAAACAATATTCAGATATAGGTAGAAAATGGTTAGAAAATAGAGTAGGAAAACTAATAGCGGAAGATGGAAGTTTTTCTCAGCATTCTGTTACTTACCATAGGGTATTACTAGATACTTTAATTTACGCAGAATTTTGGAGGCAAAAGCTAAATGACAAATATTTTAGTAATAATTTTTATTCAAAAACAAAGTGTGCAATTAATTGGTTATGGCAATTAACAGATGAAACTTCTGCAAATGCACCCAATCTTGGGCCGAATGATGGAGCCAAAATATTGAATTTTCACTCCTGTGATTATCGTGATTTCAGACCTACGCTGCAAACAGCAAGTGTTATTTTCAATAAATGTAGCATATTTCCTGTTGGAGATTATAATGAATCACTTTATTGGCTCTCTATAAAACCAATTGAAACAGTAAAAAATAAACGAGACAGTTTTTTATTTAAAAATGGATACGTTGTTATTAAAGCAGCAGAATCTTGGTCGTTGTTACGATTCCCATTTTTTAAATTCAGACCAACTCATAACGATGTATTACATTTTGATTTATGGTATAAGGGTAAGAACATAATTTGTGATAGCGGCTCTTATTCATATTTTCCAGTAGAAAATGAAAAAAATCTGGAATTGGGTTCTGTACATTATCATAATACAGTTTCATTTGATGATCAGGAACAGATGCCCAAAATCAGCAGATTCCTTATGGGTAATTGGTTGAAATCAGAATCAATTAGCTTAGTTGAACATGATTTAAAAGGAACGACTAGCTTTTCTGCAAGTATAGTTGATAGTAATAAAAACTGTCATGAAAGAACTGTACGAAATAAAAATAACGAATGGATAATTGAAGATAAATTGAGCGGAGATTTTAAAAACGCAGTAATTGGTTTTAATATAAATGATAATAATTGTGTTTTACATAACAATTTTCTTGAAACTGATTTTGGCAATATTAATTTATCAGAGAATGCTGTTCCGCAATTATCAGATTCATATGTTTCTGAATATTATTATGAGAAGCATTCAATAAAACGATTGATTTGTACAGTAAATGAACCAGGAACATATTTGACAAGAATTATTCTTAAATAAACATCCATTCGTCATGCTGAAATTGTCCTGAGCGAAGTCGAAGGGCAGCATCTATTAAAATAATATAAATGAAACTTGTTAAATTACTTTTGAATATATTACATCGGTTACAATAGACAATTACATTAATCAAATGAAAATCCTTCTCATTCATCAATATTTCCTCGAAGATGATGATTCCGGTGGCTCCCGCTTTAACGAAATGACAAAAGTCTGGACTGAACAAGGTCATGTTGTTACAGTTTTAACTGGAATGATTCATGCAAACAAATCACAGAAAAGGCCTGAATATAAAAAGAAGTATTTTTTTAATAAAAAACAAGGTGCAGTAAATGTATGGCGATGTCATGTTTCAGAGTCTTACAATGTTAATTTTCTTGGTAGACTATGGGGATATTTTTCATTTGTTTTTAGCTCAATTTGGGCTGGTTTATTTAAAGTAAAAGGAAAACATGATTTGATATTAGTTACTTCACCTCCTTTATTTGTTGGCATAACTGCTTACGTTTTATCAAAATTTAAACGCATTCCTTTTGTTTTTGAGATACGTGATTTATGGCCAGAATCTGCAATTGATACAGGTGTTATAAAAAGCAAGCTAATAATTCGATTTGCCTATTGGTTTGAAGCATTTATTTATAAAAGAGCAAAATTGATAAATGTGTTAACACCAGCTTTCAGAAAGACTTTGATTGATAAAAAGAAAGTACCGTCAGAAAAAATAATATTTATTCCTAATGCTGCAGACTTTAGTTTATCAGATGAATTATTAGTAAATTTTAATCCCATCGTTTTCAGAAAGGAGCATGGATTAGAAGATAAATTTGTAATTACTTATGTAGGAGCTCATGGGGTAGCAAATCATTTGGTACAGCTTTTAGATACTGCTGAATTGCTAAAGAATACTAATGTATTATTTCAGCTTATAGGTGATGGAATGCAAAAGGAATTCTTAATTGAAGAAACAAAAAAACGAAATTTGCAAAATGTTAGATTTGTTAATTCGGTACCCAAAAAAGAAGTATTCAAATATATTCTTGCTTCTGACCTTGGAACATCCGTTTTAAAACGGGTTGATACATTTAAAACAATATACAGTAATAAGACTTTTGATTATATGGCGTGTAAGAAACCAATTCTATTGGTTATTGATGGTGTTTCGAGAGAATTAGTAGAAGAAGCAGATTGCGGAATATTTGCTGAACCTGAACAACCAATAGATATTTGTGAAAAGATTAAAAAGTATTTGAATAATCCAATTTTATTAAAAACTCAGGGAGAAAATGGTTATAGATATGCAAAGAAGTACTTTGATCGTGAAGAATTAGCAACACAATATTTACAAAAATTAGAAAATCTTCAATAATGATTTCAACCGCCAAAATTGAAGATTCAAGGATTTTAGCAAAATTACATAAAGAAAACATTAATAATGGATTTCTTTCGCAATTGAGTAACTCATTTCTTTCCTCACTATATTTATATTTAATTGAAAAGGAATTGATTTTAGTAGCCAGAGAAGAAAATAAAATTGTTGGTTTTGTTTCATATTCATATTCATCTGCTGGAATA
>CAIQJL010000174.1 GCA_903872185.1 uncultured Bacteroidota bacterium
AAGGAGGGGTCAATCGTAGAAAAAAGCAACTACCGCTTCAAAAAGTAGTAGGAAATCATTACAAAATGACGTAGTCTAAAGACGCTGCCTGGGTGATTGCTAATTTCCGAAATTGGCTGATTTTTAATTTCCGACTACAACTGGTCAAAACAAGTTATGTCTGATACATTAAAAATAAACATAATAAATAATTCTTGAAATGCTAGAAACGGAAATAGCAAATACTCAAACAGTTAAAATAGAAAACCTTGAAACTTTGAACATTTACTTTAAAAACAAGGTAAAATTCACATTCTGGGACATTGCAATAGGAACTGTTTCTCAGAAGCATCGTTTGAAAAGAAGATTTTCAGAGGCAATTGAAATGAAGAATGACAATCTTTCAATAATTAAACTTGAAAAACTCATTCTGATGATGAGTAAAAAAGGAATTGAAAACGAAAATCAACACAAAAGAAATCTTGTATTAGATGCTTTAACGTATCTTTTTTTAAAGCACCTTTTGAATTCAGATTTTACAAGGTCAAAAGATGTATTGTGTGCCTTATTAAGTCATATTGGCGAGACTGATAAACAGGGTATAGCTATTTTTCTATATCGAATTCAATATATTTTTGAGTCGTCCTTAAATCGGGATAATCAAGAAATAAAAGCTTTCTCAGAACTTTCAAAGATAATTCTTCAATTCCAACCTAATGTTAGTTTTGCGATTGTAAATGTCGCTTTGGATCATCTTATTAATGAGTTTAATTACTATGATGCGTACAAAGAATTAAATAAAATAAGTTCAGAAAAGGAGCAATTAACAAGTTCATTAATACAAGTAACAAAGTTTTTACTAGATATAAAATTTTCTGATCATACGCATGATTCTTTAATTGAATCATTACTCAATGCTAAACATCATCTCTTTGAAAATAAAAGTTTAACTGTAAATGATTTTTTTAAAGCAAGAAATAAAATTGAAACTACAATTAAAGAAAGTATCTTTACAAAAATCCCGGGAATTCAAATTTCAACAGACATTATAAGGCATTTATTTGATTTAGTTGAAGGTGAAAATTCATGTAATCCTGAACTTATAATATCTATTGCTGTGAATAAAGCTATTCCTGACTGGCTCAAGTGGACTGCTTTAAGGTTTATACTTTTTGACAAAAGTAATGTGCAAGATTTGGATAATGATTTCATTAAAATAGATAGTTTTTATTTATTAACACCTCAGTTTTTAAAGTTACTATGCTATGAAGAGCCATCTTTTCTTTTAAAAAGAAGGGACGACATACTTAAATTAAAGTATTACAAAAAATCAAAGTTTATATTTAATTTGTTCGGATGGAATGATGATCTTACTGAAAAGAATATAGATATAAACCCATCAATTAAAGAAAAAGAAAAACAAATCGATTCATACCTTTTCAAAGAATTACCAACATCTGTTAAGGAAATCAGTAAAATTGATATTGAGATATGCTATAAACTATTTAATGCAAGAAAAAAGATTGCGGATGGGGCAGTTGACGAGGCTACAGTCAGTTTAAGTCAATTGCTGCAAAAAATAAAAAATTCTTGCATAATCATTAAGATGTGGTGGGAACCTGTAATTATTTATTGGGTTTCTTTGGCTCATGCACATAATGGCAAGCTCAAAGAGGCTATTATGGGATTAGAATCACTAAGAAGAGGTCCAAAGGCAGAAGAAGCTATTGTTCAGATTGCACTTTGTCTGATAAAAAATAATGACATTGAGGGAGCACAAGAGATTATTAGT
>CAIQJL010000175.1 GCA_903872185.1 uncultured Bacteroidota bacterium
AAAATATATTTTTAAATTTTTATTCTCTAGTAAAAAGTAGATTTCTTCCTCCTTGTTTTAGAATTAGTTCATTAAAATTTCCATTTTCTGATTTTTTAAATTCAAACATAGCCCCATTCATAGCAGGTTCAAATATAGTTTCACTTTTAGCATCCATATTTACCGGAGATTGATTTGTTGCCTGTGCCGTTAGCTGATTTGCTTCCTTTTTAATTTTTATAATAATAGGAATATCTTTTGAAGAGAATACTCCTTCATATTTTGCAAGTTGTTCATCAGAAAGATTAAGGATATTAAAAGAGTTTAGATCAACTTGATCACCTTTTGCTATTTTTATTATGTTATTTGTAACATTCTGTCTAACATAATTTATTCCATTAAAAGAGATTGCAATTGTTAAATTAAGTTCTGGATAACTAAATAAATCGGAGCGAAAACCATCTATTGCACCCGAATGGCCATATGACATTATACCTCCATTTTCTTTAACAAATATTCCACGGCCATATTTTCCTTTAACTATTTTCATTGAATCGAGTGAATTTTTACTCATTAATTTTCCATTTAATAAAGCTTCAATAAAACGTGTCATGTCAGCTGGTGTGGAAACTATGGCACCTGCACCACCAGGAATGCTCATGTCTGTTTCAGCTGATTCTTTCCATTTATTTTCTTCAAATTCGTAGGATTTAACTTCGTTTTTATCTTTCTTTATTTTTGAACCGTAATAAGTATTCTGTAATCCGATTTTTTTTGTAATTCTTTTGTTAAGTTCATCTTCGAAACTATTTCCTGTTATTTTTTCAATAATATAACCAAGTAATACATAATTTGTGTTACTGTATTCACATTTTTTGCCGGGTTTAAAAATTGGTTTTTCTGCTTCAATAATTGCAAGCATTTCTTCTTTACTTTTCTTTGTTGTAAGCCAGTTTACATAATTATAATCGTTTGTGAAACTAAATAAACCACTATGATGATTTAATAAATTATCTATATTTATACTATCAGCATTTGGCACATTTGGGAAAAAAGCAGACAACTTGGTGTTTAATGTTAATTTGTTTTCATCTATTAATTGAAAAATGATAACAGCAGTATACATTTTTGAAATAGACCCAATACGATATTTGTATTCTATATTAGTGATTTCTTCAATGTTATTTGCTAAATCGTTTCCAAATCGCTTGTAATAAACAATTTTTTCATGCTGCGAAATAGCAATTGTTCCATATATTTTGTCATATCCTGACAATTTAGAAAGTAAACTATCAATTTTTTGTGAATTGATAGTTGTTTGCGCAAAAGATGTAGTTGTTAATAAGAACAAGCTTAACATCACAAAAATTGAATTTAAGGTTTTCATGGTTTTTAAATTTTAATTTGACATTTGAGTGAATTATGACGCTAAATAACAACAGACATCTTCCAATTAAAAATCTATTCTTTAATCTGTGGGAAATAAATGATTAACTAATTATAAAATCTTTCGAATTCAACTTGAATAATATTTCGTATAGTTCACATAATGTTTTCATAAATACATCATTTGTCAAATTTAGAATTAGTAAATATTTTTATCTTTGAATTGGTTATTCATAAGCAATAAACAAATATTTGCCATGAGAAAAATAGTTGAACCATTAATACATTTCTTGCTTTGGTTTGCGGGTTATTTGATAGTGATTTTTTTTATAAAAACAATTGGGAATTTTAAAAACTCAGATGGTACACTTTTTTATCCTGCTACATATGGAACCATTTTAAATATTTTACTTTTTTATTTATCTTCTCTTATTCTCATTCCGGGATATGATAAAAATAAAAGAGGGTGGATGTTGTTAATTAAATTAATTGTTTTGCTTATTGGTTTTTCAATACTTGAAACAACAATTGATTATTTTTTCTTTACATCTATTTATTCAAGTATTAATGAGACTTTTAATGCTCAGCTAATAACCAATATAGCTATAACCGCCATTTTTATTTCTTTATCACTTGCATATGGTTTTGCCCGACAATGGATTAAAAAT
>CAIQJL010000176.1 GCA_903872185.1 uncultured Bacteroidota bacterium
ATTTGATTAGCATTCCACAATGCTGTTGTAGTTTGTGCATTAAAAGTTGTGCCTGATAATGTTAATCCAGTACCTGCAAAATAAGTAGTGTTCGCATCGTTTGCAGGTGCCCAGTTTGTTCCATTAAAAGATAATACCTGACCAGAACTGGCAGTCATATTATTTAACTTAGCTGCGGTAACACTTCCATCTGCTATTTTGGATGTTGTTACTGCATTATTTGCAATGGTTAATGCTGTTGAGCCTGTAACATCACCAGTATGCGTAGCATTTGGATTTGCGTTTGATATTGTAAAATTAGGATATGAACCAGTTACAGACATATCAGATCCTGCAGAAAGAGTTACAGTCTGATTAGGTAATGTATTTGAAATAATTCCACCAGTAATTTGAATCCCAATTCCTGCTGTATATATTCCTGCTGGACCTACTAATGAAGTTCCACTTCCCCATACTCCTGCTGTTTTTGGACCAAATAATGTGTTTGTTGTTGTATTAATATAAAAATCACCATTTACTCCTTGTGATGTAGGATTTGCTGTTCCATTAATAATTGTATATCCATTAGTGCCATTTGTTCCGTTAATTCCATTAATACCAGCAGTTCCTTGTGGACCAACAAGAGAAATACCAATACCCCATGCACCTGCGGTTTTTGGTCCGTATAATGTGTTTGTTGTTGTATTAACATAAAAATCTCCATTTACACCTTGCGTTGTTGGATTAACTGTACCATTTAAAATCGAATATCCATTTGTTCCATTTGTACCAGCTGTACCTTGTGGCCCGGCTGGAGCTTGAAACTCTACCCAATGCGTAGCATCAAGATATGGCTGAGTGTTTGAAGTAAAAGATATAGTCTGGCAAATCCACATTGAATTTATTGATGCACTAGCAGTAGATCTATTAAAAACATAATCACCGTTAGAATAAGTTGATCCTGTTAACCAATTTCCACGATTTGTTAATCCGGTTCCTGCTGGTCCCTGAACACCCTGAATACCTTGTGTACCTACCAATAAAGTTCCCGATCCCCAAACACCAGCTGTTTTAGGACCAAACATTGTGCTAGTTGTTGTATTAATGTAAAAGTCTCCATTTACACCTTGTGTTGTTGGATTAGAAGTTCCATTTAAAACAGCATAACCATTAGTTCCATTATTTCCATTAGTTCCATTAGTGCCAGCGATACCTTGCACTCCAACTAAAGAAACTCCTGAACCCCACACGCCAGCCGTTTTAGGACCAAAAATTGTGTTAGTTGTTATATTTATATAAAAATCGCCATTTACACCTTGTGTTGTTGGATTTACTGTACCATTTAATACTGTTTTTCCATCTACTCCTGCAGTTCCATTAGTGCCATTTGTCCCATTAGTTCCAGTTGTACCATCCTGAGACAATATTTGCCATGCACTTCCATTCCAGATATACGATTTTTTATCAGATGAATTATAATAAGCATTATTTAATGAAGGCGTTAAAGGAGCAGAAGCCAAACTACCTAACCATATAATTGAAACTCCATTAGTTCCAGACAAACCTTGAATTCCTTGACTACCTTGATTTCCCTGCACACCCTGTATTCCCTGAATTCCATCCTGACTCATAATTTGCCATGACGCGCCATCATAAAAATATGATTTTTTATCTGTTGAATTATAATATGCTTGATTTAATGTAGGATTTATAGGCACAGAATTAAAACTTCCCAACCATTGAATAGATATTCCATCATCACCTGAAATTCCTTGAATACCTTGAATACCTTGAATTCCTTGAGTACCTTGTGTACCTTGTAAACCTTGGTTTCCTTGAACACCTATATTTCCTTGTAAGCCTTGAGGACCTATAGCTCCATCTTGAGTCATAGTTTGCCATGAAGCGCCATCATAGATGTAAGAAATCCCATCTGTTGAGTTATAATATGCATTATTTAATGTAGGATTTATTGGCGAACTTGTAAAAGTTCCTAACCATAGAACTGAGATTCCATTTTGACCTGGGGTTCCAGAATTTTCAGCATATAATGCATAAGGCACACTCAATAATTGAGTTGTTCCCATATCAAGATAAGACGTTCCACCTGTTGGGTCAGCTTCTACTTTTATAAAATGAGAAGCACTACCCCAGTTTATAGCCGAAAATGTTCCAATAACTGGTGTTCCTGCTCCTACCTGAAGAATAACTATTCCAAACTGATTAGTTAAAGCATTATGTGTTTCAACATAATCAACAGTGCCATTTACAGCTCCTGAGATAATGCTAAGCTGGAAATTTACTGTTTGAGATGGCAGCACATTTCCACTTACATCACGCACTACTGCCTGATACTGAAAAGACAAAGGAGATTGAGCAAAAAGACAAATTGAATAAATAAATAAAATTCCTGACAGTAATGTTGTTTTCATTTTAAAATCGTTTTTTATCATAAACATAAAAATACAAACGATTATTAAGAACTAAAAACTATTTTATTGCAGGTAATTCACCTGCAATACAAGTAAAACTCTTAATCTCTAAAAGTATGAAAACAATTTTAAAACTATTTTTAACAAATTGAAATATAAACAAACAAGTTTTATTAACAGAAGATATTTGTTAAATTATTTTATTTATCAGTCTGATAATTTTTAATCTTCTCAATTTCAGCTTTAAGAGTTTCAAAGTTAGATTTTAATTGAGCATTTTGAGATTCTAAATTATTTACTGATACCTTAAGATCAGTTATTTCCTTATGACTTTTTTGAAG